>JAJCZP010000196.1 GCA_029262315.1 Deltaproteobacteria bacterium
CGCGCTGGCGCTGTTCGCGCTCGGCTATGCATGTGGCAGCGGGGGTGGTGGCGCGATGCTGAACGCCGCCACGACCCTGTTCGAGTTCAACGGGGCCTCTCTGGCTGGCCAACTCGTCAAGGCCGGCGTGCCGCCGATCACCCCTGCATTTGGTATCGCCGAACAGGTCCCCGAGGACGGGACGCGTCATTTTACCTTGACCGTGGCGGCCGAGAACCGCGAAGCGGCGAGCGATGCCGCCACGTTGTACGCGTTGATGGAAGGGCACGGCCAGATCGGCGAGATCTGGGGAGCCAACATCCTCGCGTTCGCGCATCCGGATATGACCTCGGGCGCGGTGCAGGGACTGGAGATCGATGTCGGCAACCTGGGGACGGAGGCCGACGTGCCGGTTACCGGCCTGAACGTCTTCGCGATCGGCCAGCGGCCTGCGAGTGTCGCGGTCGGCATCTTGAACGGGCTGGCGGAAGGACCGGGCGGATTCGAAGAGGGCATTGCCTTTCGGTCCAATCCCCCAGGCGTGGCCGTCACCGAGGCGCTCATGCGCGTGCATCCTGGCTTCGGACGCGTCACGCGCGGCATCGATCTTCGTGCGGCGACGTTCGTCGAGGCTGCGCTCGAGACGCCGGGATTCGCGGTCGATGCCAGCGGGGGCATTACGTCCGAGTCGCTCGCTACCGGTACGACCGCCTACGCCTGCGTCGACGCCGCCGGGCGCCTCTTCGCGAGCAGCGAACCCTGCGTGGGATCCTGATGATGGCCGCCGGGTGTCTTGCTCGCATCGCCGGCTTGCCGTAGCTACAAGAGGCCTATGCGGTCCGCATGCTGACGCGTCTCACGACATTGCTGCGCGACCTGCACGACAATCTGCGTCGCAGCGAGCAGGTCTACATGGTCATTGTCTCGCTCGTGATCGGACTTCTGGCGGGGCTCTGCGCCGTCGGGTTTCGGTTGCTGATTCAGTCGCTGAACGAGCTCGCCTGGGGCGAGGGCCAGTACACCCTCGAGTATATCGACCAGCTGCCTTTCTGGTGGAAGTTGCTCGTGCCGGCGACCGGTGGCCTGATCGTTGGTCTGATCATCCACTACTTCGCCCGTGAGGCGAAGGGGCACGGCGTGCCCGAGGTGATGGAGGCCGTGGCGCTTCGCGGGGGCCGCATCCGACCGCGCGTCGTCGTTGCCAAGATGTTCGCGTCGGGGCTCAGCATCGCGACGGGCGGATCCGTGGGGCGCGAGGGGCCAATCGTGCAGATCGGTTCGGCGCTCGGATCGTCGATCGGGCAGTGGCTGCGCGTCGACGAGCGTCGGCTCCGGACGCTCGTCGGCTGTGGCGCGGCGGCGGGCATCGCCGGTACTTTCAACGCGCCGGTTGCTGGCGCGCTCTTCGCGGTCGAGATCATTCTTGGCGACTTCGGGGTGGCGCAGTTCTCGCCGATCGTCATCGCCTCGGTGGCCGGCACGGTGGTTAGCCAGCACTTCCTTGGGGATTTTCCCGCGTTCGAGGTGCCGCCGTACGAGCTCGTGCACGTGTACGAACTCGGAGCCTACGTCGTGCTCGGCCTCCTCGCGGCCATCGTGGCGGTCTGGTTCGTGCGCGTGCTGTACGCGACCGAGGACTACTTCGACGCCATCAAGCTCTATCCGCCGTTCAAGACCGCGATTGGTGGCTTCGTCATTGGCTGTATCGGGCTGTTCGTGCCGCACATCTTCGGCGTCGGGTACGAGGCGATCAACGAGGCATTGAACGGGAACCTTGGCTGGGCGTTCATGTTGCTTCTCGTTCTGGTCAAGATTCTCGCCGTCTCGATTACGATCGGGTCCGGCGGTTCGGGTGGCGTCTTCGCGCCGTCGCTGTTCATCGGGGCCATGCTCGGCGGGGGCGTTGGCTCGATCGTGCACAGCGTCTGGCCGGCTACGACCGCTGGGGCAGGGGCGTACGCGCTCGTCGGCATGGGCGCGGTCGTTGCCGCCGGTACCCACGCGCCCATCACGGCCATCCTCATTCTGTTCGAGCTTACGGCCAATTACCAGATCATCCTGCCCTTGATGGTGAGCTGCATCATTGCCACGCTACTGGCGACCCGACTGAAGGAAGAGTCGATCTACACCCTGAAGCTCATTCGGCGTGGCATCGACATTCACAAGGGCAAGGCATTGAACGTCCTGCGCCACGTGCTGGTGCGAGACCAGATGCGGACCGACGTCCGCACCGTGAACCGGGGGGACGGGTTGATCGACGTCCTGTCGGCGTTTATCGACCATCCGGGGGTGACGCTCTTTGTTGTCGACGCGGAGCGCCGACTGCGCGGCGTAATTACGAGCGCCGAGGTGCGCGGGGTCATGGACGACGCCGCGACCTTGGAGACGCTCGTCGTCGCCCAGGATCTGATCGGGGCGACCGTGGTGCCGTCGGTCTCGCCCGACGATTCGCTCGCGGATGTCATGCGCCACCTGGGGAGCTATCGTGGCGAACTCCCTGTAGTGGACGAGGGCCGGATCGTCGGTGTCATCTGGCCCGAGGACGTGATCGAGCGCTACAACACCGAGATTTTCAAGCGCGACATGGCGCAGGAGATGGTGGCGGCCGTGAGCCACGGGCGACACGCGGAGCCGATTCCGACCGTCGAGGATGCGAGCGTTGCCGAGATTCCCGTTCCGCGCGACTTCATCGGAAGGACGATCGGCGCACTCGACATCCGCCAGCGGTTCGGCGTAAGCGTACTCGTCGTGAAGCAGTCGGAGCCCGGGGTCGAGGGGGGCCGTCTCGATGCGGCGCCGGACGCCAGCTACGCGTTTCGCGACGGGGATGTCCTGCTGGTGATGGGAAGCAACGAGAGCATTCGCGCGTTCGAAGTCGTCGGCTAGGCGCATGCGACCTGCGCTTCACGTGTGCGGCTATGTACCCAGCGAGGTGCGCGCGGTCTGAGGGTGTTTTGCGCGCTGTCGTCTCGAGGAGGTTACTCGAGGTATCCCAACGCGCGCAACTTCGCCGCATCCTCGGCATCGATGACAGGCCGTGCGGCTGGATTGACTGGACGTGGCGCCTGGCTGAAGGCCGTCAGCGACGAGTGCAGGGGGCCGAGCGCGGTGGCATCGCCGAGCGCGTGATTCTCCTCGGGATCCGCGGCGAGATCGTACGCTGTCCGACGCTTCGTATCGCCTTGGCCCGTTTCGACGACTTTGTACGAGCCGTCGTACCCGACACGGATGCGATCCCCGGCGCCGCTGATGTCCTCCACCCACACCGGATGCGCCACATCGAGCGGGCGCGCGTCGATGCCGGCGGGCGGCGAGATGTCGAGTGTCTGAAGAATGGTCGCGAAGACCGCCAGCGTCGAGACGCGGCGCTGGACACGCTCGCCGGCCCGGCGCTGGTTCGGGTACTTGACCACGAGGGGGACATGGAGTTCGGGCTCGAACGGAGCGACGCCGTGTCCGGCCAGGCCGTGCTCGCCGAGGAGCTCGCCATGGTCTGACGTGACGATCACCAGAGCATCATCGTAGCGTCCGGTTGCCTTCAGCTGCTCCAGGATGGTGCCGAGCGCCGCGTCGCTGAGCGCGATCTCGCCATCGTACTGACCGATGAAGTGCGCACGCATCTCCGGTGTCAGAGGCCGCTGCTCGTTCACCACGGTGGTGATCATCGTGCCAAAGTCGGCTCGCTTCTCGGCGAAGCGCGTGTCGAGGGGCGGCGGTGGTGCGTACGGCTCATGCGGGTCGAGCACGTTCGCGAAGAGAAAGACTGGATCGCGGCGCGTCCTGATCCAGTCGCCGACCGTGCGTGCAAGGGTGGGAGGATGTTCGAGCCCCTCGTTCGTGAACTCCGCGAAGCCGCGCGCGAATCCGAAGAGTGCCGAGACGTACGTGCCGTTGCCCACGAACGCCGCGGCATGGTAGCCGCGTTCCGCCAGGATTTCGGCCAAGGTTTCGAGTTCGGGGTTGAGCGGGTAGGCGAGCATGCGGTTTCCGGCGACCCGCTCCGCTCCGTGGTACGACGGCCAATAGCCCGTGAACAACGAGCCGTGTGCGGGCACGGTCCAGGTGGCGGTTGAGATCGCCCGCGTGTAGGTGACGCCATCCTTTGCCAGACGGTCGAGGTGGGGCGAGGTGGCGTGCTCGTAGCCGTAGAGGGACAAATGATCGGCTCGTAGGGTATCGATGACGATGAGTACGACGTCGGGGGGTGCGGGGGCGCGCGGCGCCGAGCAGCTGGTGACAAGCGTTCCAATGAAGAACGCCCCTAGGAGGGAACGAGTCGTCAGACGGCGCATCGCGGTCTTCGTGTCTTCACGCACAGCACGCACGATGCCGGTGGCGAGCGGGCCGCACAATGCCGGCGCCAAAGTCGGAAGCACGCGTCCTCCGGCGACGCGGGCGATCCAGGTCATCGGGCGCACGTGCTCAGATCTCGATCTCGCGCCATGGTCCCGTCCGGAAGCGCTGCAGGAGTACCAGCGCGAGGACCAAGACGTAGACGGTGCACGCCGCCCAGGCGCCTATCAGGCCGCGTTCGAGCGTGGTGCTGATGACGTAGGCCAGCGGCAACATGAAGCCCCAGGCCAATGCCGACTGCGTCAGGAAGGGCCAGCGGGTGTCGCCTGCGCCCCGCAGTGAGCCCGCGACGATGATCTGGACCGCATCGAAAGCCTGGAATACTCCCCCGAGCACTATTAGCGGTCGGCCGAGGCGGATGACCTCGGGATCGTCGGTAAAGATGGCGAGCAGCCAGGCGGGGGCGCCGATGAGTAGAGCCGCGATCACCGTCGCCAACGCGAAGCCCAGACGCATCGACGTGCGGTGGCTGCGCTCGGCCGATGCGAAATCACGCGCACCGACATAGCGACCCACCAGCGTGGCGGAGGCCATCGAAATGCCGATGGCCTGCATGAACGAGAGCGAGAGCAGGGCGATCAGCACTTGGCTGGCGGCCATCGCGGCATCGCCCATGCGCGCGACGAGCGTGGAGAACAGGGCGAAGGAGGACATCTCGACGGCCCACTGGCCGCCGATCGGAAGACTGGTGCGGAGGAAGCGACGAATCTCCGTCGTGTCGGCGGCGATGGGCGCCGTGTGGTACGGGGCGAGCGTGCGGCGCCGGAATGCGAGCAGGAGCACGGCGGCGCCCGTCCATTCGGCGACGGCGGTGGCGGCGCCCGCGCCGGCGACACCCCACGCGGGTAGTCCGAATTTGCCGAAGATGAGGCCGTAGTCGAGTGCGACGTTGACGAGCATCGAGATCACCGAAGCCACGAGCGGAGTGCGCGTGTCGCCGAGGCCACGGAAGAAGGACGCGAGCACCATCAGGGTCACGAGCCCAAGTGCCCCCAGCGCCCGCCAGCTCGCGTATGCGTAGGCGTGGCGCTGCAAGTCGGCCGACGGTCCGAGCGCACCGAGGAGGCTCGGCAGCACCCACACGAAGAGCCCCGTGCCCAAGAGGGTGAGCGGGGCGAGCGCGAAGAAGCCCTGCCACGCCCAGGGGCCGCACTGGGCGCGGCGTCCGGCGCCGTCGCACTGCGAGACGAAGGTCTGTACGCCCGTGGCCGTCCCCATGAAGAGCGTGAGCGCCGTCCAGATCCAGATCCCGCCGTACCCGACGGCGGCAAGCTCGGTGGCGCCCAGGCGTCCGACGAACGCCGAGTCGATCACATGCGTGGCCGACGCCGTGAGCGTCGACAGCACGACCGGGTAGGCGAGGGGGACGACCTCGCGCAGTCCGCCACGTTCCGTGGATGTGTTTGCGATTCGTTCCGACATGATGAGATCTTCTGTCTCTAGCTGCGTGGTAGTGTCGAAGGGCGGGACGTTGTTCCGGCTTCGAGCGCCCGCCCTGCGAAAGGAGATGTGCCGTCGATGGATGGGGGATCGAGACGCCTGACGATCGCATCGGTGGCCCTGAGCGTTGCCCTGCTCGTGCTCGCTGGATGCTTTCTGTCACGGGCGCTCAGTACCGGCTACCACCAACTCGTCGCGCCGTTCAGCCTGGGGCCGGCGGAGTTCTCGAATCTCGAGACCATCAAGGTCATTCGCGCCGGGGCGAATCCGTACAGCCCGGACGTCTATGCGGCTCCGCCCCTGGTGTTCACCGGCTACACCCCACTGTTTCACTATCTCGTTGCGCTGCTGCCGATGCCGGATGGGAATCCCTTCTTCTGGGGCCGACTCCTGGCCGCCGGGGCCATGATCCTGACCGGGCTCCTGCCGCTGCTGGTGGCTGGTCGATCCGGCTGGTTCGTCGGAGGCCTGGCCGTCGGGGCATTCTTCTCGTTGTCCCCGGTGGCGCTCCGCGTGGTCTTTCTGCGCAATGACTCGCTGGGTCTCCTCCTGACTGCCCTTTCCGTATGGATGGTGGGGCGCGCCGACGGCAGGAGCGCGCGATTGGCCGGGGCGGCCGTTCTCGCGATTTTGGCGGTCTTCGCCAAACAGTCGCTCGTGGCGGCGCCGATCGCCTGCGGGATCTACCTGCTGGTCGCCGACCGGAGGTCCTTCTACCGTTTCGCGGCTGCCGGGCTGGGTGTGAGCCTGATCGTGGTGGCGAGTGTGCAACTCGGATGGGGGAGCGGCTTCTGGTTCAGCACGATCCTAGGACCCCAGCACCCGATGTGGCTTCTGTGGGGTCTCCTCGCCATGATCTCGGTGCTCTCGAAGCCGCTCCCGATTGCCCTCGTAGTGAGTGGCGCGTTGCTGGCGGTACGTGAGTATCGCGCCAGAGGCCGCACGGTTCTGACCGGATCCCCATATGCGATCTATGTGCTCGTCTCGATCTTCTTCCTCGTAGCAGCCGTGGGGAAGGCGGGCTCGGGTGCGAACTACTTCGTCGAGCCCTTCCTCGCCATGCTGATGTGGATGACCCATGTGCTGACCGAGACGCCGCGCTCGGACGGTCGACGAGCGATGCGGGGTCTCCTCGCCACTGGGCTCGTCGTGGCGGGAGTCTGCGAGCTCGCACTCGTGCCGCGCCCGATCTATCCGGCTGCCGGGCCTCTCCAGGCGAACGCCCAGCAACTCCGGCTCGCGTCGGTACGGAGCGAGGTCGAGGCTCTCGGTTTCGAGCGCCCGCGCGTTCTCGGCCTGGCGGATCATCCGGGGCTGTACCGGGAGTCGGATCGCGTGCAGCTGAGCTATCCCGCGTTCTACTATTGGATGTGGCACACGGGCCTTCTCGACCTGAGCGACATGCGCGAGCGTATCGCCGTCCACGAGTTCGATGTGATCATCGTCCCGCAACGATGGCTCGTGGCGAAGGAACGCTCGGCGATGTCCATGTGGGGCTACCCCCTCGCCATGGTTGGGCATTGGACCCTCCTCGACGCCGTGCGCGAGAGCTATCGCGTTGCCGCGCGCGGGGTGACCGGCGTCTACTTCGTGCCGGACGCTGACTGAAGGTGCCCGTTTTGCGGAATCGGGGACCCCAGCGTCGCCAGCTGCATGTGCGCCGGCTTCTGAGGATTTCGGGATCCGCTCAGAGGTGACGAGCGGTTGAGGTTTTGCTGAACGGGAGCGCCATGCCCTGCGCCAATGTGTTGGCTTGTGCGGGGTAGGGGAGGCCGTTTTCCACTACGCGCGCCGAGGTGCTTGGTTGGTAAGTGCCCAACGCGCGATCCCACACGACGAGCACCGTGCCGAAATTGCTGTTGAGTTCGAGTGGTTTCCGCGAGTGGTGCAGGCGATGCAGTGCGGGAGTGATGCAGAGCCTCCCGAGCCATCGCTCGGCGCGGTGCGGCAGATCGATGTCTCCGTGCTCGAAAAGATTCACGAACGCGAACACGACTTCGAACACGACCACGGCGGCCGGAGATGCACCAACCGCGGCGACCGCGACGAGACGGAGCGGCAACGACAGCAGCAGCTCGCCCGGGTGAAAGCGCATGGCCGTCGAGACGGTGAACGTCGGATCCGAATGATGCACTTGATGAAACCGCCACAGCGCCGGTACGACATGGTTGGCGCGATGCCACGTGTAGGAGACCAGGTCGAGCGCCGCGATGGTGCCGAGTACGGTGACCCATCTCGGAGTGGCGAGGCTGTGAAAGAGGCCGACGCCTTGCGCCTCGGCCCATCGGGCAACGGCGCACGCGCAGGCGCCGCAGGCGGTTGCCATCACGGCGGCGTCGAGCACCCAGAACATGCCGTTCGTCCGCCAGCTGCCTACCGCGCGAGCATGCGGCGACCGGCGCTGCGCGACCAACGCCACAGCGAGCGCGACCGTGACGCCGCCCCCACGTAGCAGCTGAAACTCCGTCTCACTCATCCTCGATTGCCATGCAGCTTTAGCATCGTCGCACTCTTCTCGCGAGTGACCCGCGCGTCAGTGCCGACGCTGTGACTCGACATCCATTTCGTCGACGACCCGCCTGACGATGCTGCGAAACACGGCCGTACTGTACTTCCGCTTGACGATCTCGTAGCCCGCGCGCGCCGCGTGACGCTCGCCGTGGCGTTTGCACCTCGGCTCGATGTCTTCGATGAGGTGCCGAGAACGCTGCGCCCAGCCGCCGTGGCCATAGCGCTTGTGATAGTCTTGCACGCCGGGCACAAGGGCGCCCATGCCCGATCTGATCGAGCGCTTGGCGTCCGGCGAGCGCTATCTGTTCGCCGCGTTGAACGCCGTCGCCCGCCCCCTTGTCCAACGTGGCGTTGGATCGCCTTGTCTTACCCCGGTCGGTTTGGTCGTGCTCGAGCACCGCGGGCGCAAGACGGGGGCCACGCACGCCACGCCCCTGTGGGCGGTCCGCGTCGGGCAGCAGCTTCTCGTTTCGACGTTCCGCGGCCAGCGGTCGCAATGGATGCAGAACCTCGACAAGACGCCCGAGACGCACGTCTGGCTCGGCGGCAGGCGGCGCGAGTTCCATGCCTCCCTGGCGCGGGCGCGAGGCGAGGCTGCCGCCGCGACGCTTCCGAAGACGCTTGGCGATCGACTCGTCGAGTATGTGCGTGGGAGTTCGATCGCGTTCGGCCTTACCGTCGCCGTGTTGCGGCCGACCTGACGTCCGGCCGACCCATGGTGCGGCGATGATGGAGATAGCGCGGAAATGGATGCGCGGCGCGCGTCTTGCCGCGCTCGCGTTGGAGGGATCCGCTTGGGGGGCCGTGAGGGCGTGGCGGGAGCCCGAGCGTGAGCGCAGAGAGGACGCGTACCCGATCATCCTGATGCACGGCTTTGCGGGTTTCCGGGAACTCGGGATCGGGTCGGTGCCGTTGCTCGAGTACTTCAACGGCGTGCCCGCGGTGCTCCGTCGTATGGGGTATCGGGTTTTCGCTCCGGAGGTGAGCCCGTTCGATCCGCCTCAGGTTCGCGCGGCCGAGTGGCTGCACGAGATCGATGCGATCCGCCGCAGGACTGGTGCCAGGAAAGTGCACCTGATCGGGCACAGCCAGGGGGGGCTCGATGCGCGTGTGCTGGTCGCGCCTCCGGCTCCCGCGGAGGACACGCCGATCGGTCCACTGATGGGTCTCGGCTACGGTCCGCATGTCGCCTCGATCGTGACCATCGGCACACCCCATCTCGGCTCGGCGTTGGCCGATCGCTTTCAGCTGCGTGATCCCGTGGGACAGGAGGTCCTCGACCGGGTCCTCGATCTCGTCGGTGTGGCAACGCAGATCTTTCGGGGCGACCCGCAAGCGGTCGCGACCGCTGTCGTCGCGTTGTCACGGCGCCATGCGCTCGAGCACTTCAATCGAATCATCAAGGACGACCCGTCCGTGCCTTGCTACGCTATTGCGGGAGATCCTGGTGCCGGCGACTTGGTGTCTCCGCTCCTCCGGCTCGGCTACGAACACCTCTGTGCTCTCGAGTCCGACACGGGCGGCGGTCCGAACGACGGTTTGGTGACCGTGGAGAGCGCGCTCTTTGGGAACGCGATCCCAGGCGCCGAATCCCGACCGGGTGGCGAGCCCGGTTGCCGTTCATCGCACTGGCGATCGCTTGGGATCATCCGGGCCGATCATGTGGTGCAGGTCGGTATCCCGCTGACCTTCTTCGGCGCTGCGGAGTTTGATCACTTGGCCTTCTTCATCGACTTGGTCAGTTTTCTCAATCGTGGCGACAGCACCTACACCTTGTACTGACGCATGAGGGCGTGATCGAAGACCCGGGTCGGTAGGAAGGGTTTCAGCTTTACGGCGAGGGTCTGCGCGCGCGCGCCTACCGGATACCGCACCCGCGGCGCGGTGGCGGCAATCGCCTCGGCGAGGCGTGTGGCAAGGGCCGCGGGATCGGCCCCGTTCTGCTCGTCGTCTTCCATGACCCCCACCGCTCGTGCGCAGCGTTCGGCGTACGGAGAGCCTTCGTTGTTTGCCGCCGCGAAGACGCGGGCCGCGGTGAATCCGGACTTGAAGTCCCCGGGCTCGATCAACACCACGCGTATGCCGAAGGGCGCGACCTCCATCCGCAGTGCGTCGGTCATCGATTCGAGCGCGTACTTGGACGCCGAGTAGAAGCCCTGGAACGGAACGGTGACGAGGCCAGCCAGCGAGCTGACGTTGATGATCAACCCCGCACCCTGCGCGCGGAGGATCGGAAGCGCGGCACGACAGACCCGGTGCACGCCGAAGAGATTCGTCTCGAACAAGGCTCGCGCCTCATCGACGGTTGTATCCTCGACCGCGCCCGCGAGCGCGAGTCCCGCATTGTTCACGAGCACATCGAGCCGTCCTGCGTCCGTCTGGACGAACGCGACCGCGCGCGCGACCGAGTCGTCCTCCCGAACGTCCATCGGCAGCATGCGGACGCTGCCGCGTGACGCGGTCGCGTCCCCGCCGGGCGCCGCCGCCTCGTCCTCGAAGCGGGCCCGCCGGCTGGTGCCGTACACGCGATGGCCGAGGCCGGCGAGATGTTCAGCGCAGGCCTTTCCGAAGCCGGACGACGCTCCCGTGATCAACACGACCTTCGACGTCATGGGCGCCCTTTCTGCTACGTAGGGTCCGCGCCGACAACGGCTCGCGGGCGGCGGGGAACGACCGATGTTGCATCGCCACGTCGGGGAAGGTTCGGGATCAAGGTTTCTCCGCGACGATTCTCCAGTTCAAGTCGGCAATCTTGGCCTTCTCGGCATCCGTCCAGGCTTGGCCGCCTTTCTGAAGGAGGTCGAGCGATTCCTCGACCCACGGAGGCAGTACGCGAATCGCCTCGAGTGCTCTGACCACTCGTCGGCCCATGAGTATCAAGTCACGCTTTTGCTCGCAGAGCGGCCAGGCTTCGCTTTTCGAAGGCGCAGAAACCAG
The DNA here is from genome assembly GCA_029262315.1 of Deltaproteobacteria bacterium. Taxonomy (GTDB): domain Bacteria; phylum Desulfobacterota; class Binatia; order UTPRO1; family UTPRO1; genus JAJCZP01. Next base: position 11,221 of record JAJCZP010000196.1, read on the forward strand.
AATAGTGAATCCCGCTCTCTCCAGCGCGGCACAGACGTCGGCCGGATACATCGATTGAGTGGCCGCCAGCGTCGGAAGAAAGGCTCTGTGCAGCGCCACATGTTCTTCGTTGTTCCAATCGAAATATGGGGTCAGCAAGTACTCAGAACAAGAGTATCGAGTTCCGGGCTTCAGGACGCGGTACATTTCTTCCGCATGCGCGTCCAGCTCCTCCTTCTTGAAGAAGGGCCACACGGCCTGAAACGAAAAGCATCCGTCGAAGGTGTCTGCGTCGTACTCGAGCGGTTTGTGATGATCGCCAACTTTGAAGTGGAGGCGATCGCTCATTCCACATTCGGCGGCCCAGTCGATCGCGTTCTCGATCTGATTCGGGTCGATGTTGTAGCCGGAGACCTGGCCACCGGTCATCGTGGCGAAGTGATGCGCGATTCTCCCTCTCCCGCAGCCCATGTCCAAGAGATGTGACGCCTCAGGGGCCTCGAGATGGAGTTCTGCCAACGCAGCTTGTTCGCACAACAGCTGATTCCCATACAAGCCCTCCGACTCATCGAGCATCGGTGGGATGTAGAGCTTCTCCAGGTCGAAGATCGACAGCATGTTGTTCAAGACCTTGTAGTAGTCCGCGACCGCTTTCGTCTCGTCCTCCGTCTCGGTCTCCTCGCCGGCTTGCATGCGTTGGAAGAACTTGTACGCGTCGATGCAGGCTTGCTTGTCCTCTTCGGGCAACGTCGCCAAACGCTTCAATCCGATGAACGCTGTCTTGATTCTGTACGAATCCACTGGTGCGCACTCCTATTTCGTGGGGCGTGTTAGGGGTTCGCGGATAGGGACTGCCGACCCGCAGCTCGACTCCGAGGCTGGGCATTCTGTCGAGTAGGAGCGGCGCCGGCAAGGGCAGGGGCAGGGGCCTGGCGCGTACGAATGCCAACGGCCTGGTGCGTGCAGGATGCGTGGCCTAGCGGTTGCGCGCTACCCTGGCGTCGCCGTACCGGTCGGCGTCGCCGTCGGACGCGGCGTCGCCACAGGCACGCACAGCTCCTTGGCGCGACGAACCTTGACGCTGTCGGTCCGGAACTGATTGTCGAGCAGGACGGTCTGGTTCACCCGCGGCCCGGGCTTGATCTGGTAGCACATGAGTCGCGCGCGCCGATCGACGATGCCTTCGCCGTCTTTGTCCACCGGCAGGCACAGCCGGATGGGCCGCTTGACATCGGTCTCGTCGCGTCCGAATTGATCTTCTACGGCCACGTCGGCGACGCGACGGCGATCACCGCGCACACCGTAACATTGATAGTGGTCGACGATTGGCGGATCGAGTGGCGTGGCCGGATCCTCGATGCTCTTGGCCGAGGGGACGAGCAGGCGTTCGGGGCGTCGAAGGTCCACGACAAGGGTTCCGAACTGATCCTCGACGAGCGTGTCGATGCGCGGCTCGAACCGCGCGCCACGACGTCGCACTTTGTACCCGACCAGATGATCGGGGTCGCCCGGTGCAGTCGGATCCTCACCATTCTTGCTTACGGGCGCGCACAATAGCTTCGGACGCCCGATCTCGACCGCGCTCGTCCCGAAGTCGTCATCGAGGCTGACGGTGACCGGGTCGAACGCCGTCCGCGCGACGTCGTAGCACTGAAAGTGGTTGAGATCCGGCGCCGCGATCGGGTCTTGTCCTTTCGTGATCTCCTCGCCGTCGATCAATCCGTCGCCGTCGGTGTCCTCGTTTTCGGGATCGGTACCGAAGAAGTCCTCCTCGATCGCAGCGAGTCCGTCGCCATCAACGTCCTGGTCGCCGTCGAGTGGATCGGCGGAGTCTTGCGAGGGCGTCGCGTCCTCGAAGGCATCGGAGAGGCCGTCACGGTCGCCGTCCCCGAGTACCGAGATCATGACGGTGCGGACGACCGTCGTGGCGTCGTCACTCGCTTCGAGGGTGATCGTGTGGTCGCCCGGGTCGAGTCCCGCGTCGAGTACCAGGCGGCGGCCGGTGCCGAGGGCGCCGCTCGCTGAAGAGGTCCATACCAAGCTCGTACCCCCAAGCATGCCGTCCTCGAGATCGAAGCCGACAGCCTCGAGCGCGATCGCGTCGTGTTGCAAAAACGTTTCCCCCTCGAGCGGGCGGAGGATCGTTGCGAGCGGCGGTTTGGGGGCGATCGAGAAGAGCCCCGACTCGCTCACGCCGGTCCGGAACCCGTCGCTGACGGTGACGCGTATCCGCGCCCCGGTCGAGCCTGCGGCCGTCGCGGCCTGCATCGTGACCGTGTTCCCCGTGATCCCGGCTGCGACCGGGACCCACCGGACGCCGTCCGGCGAGTAGGAGACATCGGCGAGTAGTGGACCGCCGTCGGCATCCGTGGCGGTCCAGCGTACCGTGATCTCGTCGTTGGCGGCGAAGGCCTTGCCGCCAACCGGAGCCACGAGGGTGACCACCGGCGACGCTGCCGTCGGGAAGAGGCTGTCCAGTACGGTCCGGTTTCGGCGGAGGTCGATGCGCGTCGTGCCGATGGGGACGGGACGGACTAGCGGCACGATGCTCGTTGCCTCCGTGTCACCATCGCCGCCGCTTCCCGACAAGTCGAACGAGACGGTGAAGGGATCGAGCGCCAACTCTGCGCCCGAGTCGTCGAGAAAGGCGAGTGCGTAGGGGCTGTTGGGATCGAGCGGTGTCTCGGTTTTGACACCGCTCGAGAGGTAGGAGTGCGCGATCTCGCCGGTGGCGTCGGGCTCGACGTGGAGAATCAGCGTCAGGGTGCCGGTCGAGGATCGGGGTCCCGTCTCTCGGCGTCGGCCGCGGCGCGTGAACACGTCCGCGTACGCGAAGTCCTGGAGGAAGATCAGACCGTCGCGCGACGCCGCGCTGGCACTCGGGAAGAGGATCGAGCGCGGTCGGCTCGCGAGCGCACGTTGGCCGGGGAGGTGAAACGGTCGCTCGGTCTCGACCCGACCGAAGCTGAGCAGGCGGGAATGGAACTTGTCCCCGGCACGGCTGTTCGGGCTCTGTGGCCGGACCTGTCCGAGGTTGTGCGCGACTTCTTGCAGCAGCACGACGGATACGACGCCGGTCGGTCGCTGCGCGATGTCGGGGAGCACCGACACGGAGTTTCGGCCGATGAGCTTCGCGCGACCAAGGGTCGTGGCACCGTCGGCGAGCAGTTCGTCGCCGAAGACGACCGCGGCGAACTCCGCGTCGTCCGCGTTGTCGTCGTTGAAGCGTTCGCGCAGGGATGCCGCCGTGTTGGACGCTGCGATGTAGGTGCCGGGAGTGACGTTGATGCTCGCGGGCGCATCGGAGAAGATCAGGGCGGTTGCACTGATCTCGAACCGGACGCCCGCGGTGGGATCGCCTCCCAGACGCTCGATGCCGGCCGGTACGGGCATGGTCCGACTCAGCTCCTCGACGGCGGCGAACAATGACTCGAGGGAGCCGCTATCGGGACCGACGAAAGCCTCGCCCGGCCGTTGAAAGCCTCCGAGGACGAACAGCATACGCAGGTCCGTGCGTGTCGGTGCTGCGAACGACGCCTCGAGGTCGACGTCGAGAATCACCGCGCCGCCCCCGGGAGGATCCGAGACCTCGCGCACGATGGCGCGCAGCTGATGGCAGCCGGATTCGGAAACGGCGGCGCCGGGGACGAAGAAGTTGAGGTTGCGTCGATGGCTGTGTGCCAACACGTCGGGTGGGTTCGTGACTAACGGGGTGTACACCTGCGCCTCGATCTGGGTGGTGGTGCCACTGGGGGCGGTGATCGCGAGTGTCGCCGATTCGAAGGTCGCCGCTGCCGCGCGCCCGGGCGGTGCCGTCACCGCAGGCATGATCCGCACCAGCAGATCCTTGCCCGGCACGAGCACCCGAGCGTCGTCGGCCGCGGGGCAGCCGGAGCCGTTCGCGAGTCCTTGGTTCACGTCCGTGTCGACCGCAACTAAAGTAGCCGGAACGAAGGTTGCGCCGGTCGTCGCCGTCCCGCTCGAGTTCGTGACCGAGATTGGGCCGTTCGCGCCCGCTGGTACGCGGGCACGGAGCAGGGTGTCGGACGCGACCATCGGCGCTCCGAGCGCCGGTAGTCCGCCGAAGGTCACACTCGAGACGTCGGCCTCGCCGCGCGCGGTAAAGCCCCGGCCCGGAATCTCGACCACGACTCCAGCGTTGCCCGCTTGTGGCGTGAAGGAATCAGTGACGGTCGGTACCCGTGGCGGCAGATCTCGGAAGGTCGGCATCAGTGCCAGCCCCCGCAGCTCTCCCAGAAGTGCGAGCGGCGGGTCGGTCAGAAAGTCGAGTGACGTCCAGGTGTTGGTGGCGATCTCGACGGACATGAGACTCAGGACGGTGGTTCCCAATGTGGTGTCGGCGAATTGGACGACATGGAGCTCGCCGGCATTCCGCCCGGCACTCATGGCGCGCGGGATCGAGCGGAGGAAGTTGGGCCCTGGGATGGGATCGCCCGCCAGTGGAATGTCGCCCGGGACCGTCGCGACCGAGAACAGGAACGTGCCGCCGAGATTCGGATCGTTGCCCGTACCGTAGAGCTGACCGGTACCGGCATCGAACGCGATCTCGGGATTGCGGTAGCCGAGGGGGGCCCCTGAGAATGCGAGGTTCGCCGTGCCGATGACCCCGATAAGCTCGATCGCCGTCGTCGTGCCTGGTCCGGCGGACGACAGGTCGATCGTGGCCAGGAAGTCGCTGGAGGCCGAGTCTCCGACGACGGCGAACATTTCGCCGGTGAACGGATTCGCATCGAGGCTCGTCAGGCTCAGCGCGCCGATGAACGAGTCCGAGAGCTCCGGAGGGGGTGTGGGGTCGGGCACAATCTGTCCGAGCGATCTCGTGACGCCAGAGAGCTCGACCTCCCACAGTGCGCCGTCGGCGGTCCCGGCAACCAGGCGCTCCCCCACGGGGTCCCAGGCGAACGCCGACGCGTTCAGGATTCCCGTGTTACTCGTCCGAAACATCCTTCCCGTGACGCTCTGCAGCAGCAAGGCTCCCTCGTCGTCGGCGCCGGGCGTGCCGGCGGCGACGACACCCGTCAAACGCTGGGCCTCGGCGGGAGTCGCCGTCACCAGCAGAATCAAGCCAAGGAGGCATAGCGTGCGCCTCACGGGGCGACACACACGGCCGTGACCCTGGCCGGGGTCTTCGGTCCGAACTGCGTGTCCACGCAGGAGACGGACCACCCCTGACACAACGGATCCGAGGCGGACGACTCACAACCGGGCGAGCTGTTGTCCAGAAAGAAGCCAGACGCGATCATCGCACCGCCGATCGTGCCGCAGCTTCCGCGCCCCGTGACCACCTTTTCCCCAGGCGCGCAGAGCACGCGACCGCAGTCGGTACACGTGCGGTTCGTCGCAGCATCGAGACTCGTACCGGAGCCAGGTGGTCCCGGCGGCCCGGAAGGACCGGCCTCCCCCGGAGCACCCGCCGGCCCCGCCGGGCCGGGCGGGCCGGCCGGCCCGGAGCCGCCCCCCGACGACGTGCCGCCGAGCGCCAGCGTATACGCGATCCTCTTGCCCCGAAGGACGTCGGTCGCGATGCTCCACGTCCGGTCGTCCGAAGCCTGACTCCGCGTGGCAATGATGTCCGCGATCGTCTGCGCGCACTCCGCACCGATCGTCACGCGCGGCGCGCCGAAGGAGGACTGCGCTTCGGACACCCGTCCGTTCCGACACTCGATGAGCACCGACTGCTCGGAGCGGACACTCGCCGGAAGCACGAGGACGAGCGCCAGAGCACAAACACGCACGCATCGGACTCGTCGCAAGGCCGACATGCCAACGCCGATCCGCCCTCCACGGCTCCGCCCCAGCACGCCTTCCGTATGCGGTCCGCAAAGCGTCACCCACGATCCCGGGCACATCGACCGCAGGGTAGTCACAAGTTGTGTGGCGCTTCCGGGCATAGGGATCTCCTCTTGGTCGTTCGTCGCCTGCCTTCAAGGTGGGACATTGCGTGGAACAAGTGTTCCGTATGGGTCCTGGCGGGCGCTCCAAACCCCTCGGTTTCGGGCCGAGCTGCCGCTACGGCGCAGGCGGACGCTAGTTTCCTCGCACAAGCCCATGCCCAATGGTGAAAGCGTACGCCGTGAAGCGGGCACCTTGGATTGTGGCGGGGAGGGCTCACCGACCTGTGTCCCCGATAAGTCACCGTGTGTGGGAATCTGCGGGTACCAGCCGCCAACACGTAAGATCCGTTCGCAAGTTCGGTGGTCGCTGCCGTGTCGCCCCTACAGCGCCGGGACGGCCCCATGGCAACTATGGTTGCTGCTGTCGAGCGCACACGCTGCCGCCCGAACGTTCCTCTTGCCGCCCTTTACCTGGAAGACGCAAAAGCCCTGTTTGGAAACTCCACTACTGTTAGCGTTGATTCGGACGAACCGGTGGCTACAGACTCTTCGTGCGGTTCGGTTGTCCGGAAGACTCGCGCACTCGTTTGGTGCGGGCAGCGGACGAGAGGCTGGGTTGCCTGCCTCTCGTCCGCGTCGGATGCTCCTGCCGCCCTAAGATTCTGCTACGGCGTGACGATGTTGAACCAGAACTCGAAATTGTCGAGATAGGAGAGCATCTCCTCGAGCTTGGCCTGGCTACCTGCGATCTTGATATCGTTGGCGCTGATCGCATCCTTGAGTGTCGTTTGCTGGAGCACGATCCGGTTCAGTGTCTCGCGCGTGAGTGTGACCGTGGCGTCCGCGTCTCTAGCTTGCCGATCCGGAGTGTGGTTCAGGACTCCATTCGTCATTTCGAGTGTGTACTTCTGTTTCACGTCGGTGAAGTCGAAGTTCAGCACGATTCGCTTGCCGTCGGCCTTGGGCCCGTTGAGCCGCATGCCGAGGAAGTCGAAGAACAGATCCAGGGACATGGCGCGGATGGTGTCGGGGCTCGCGGTGTTCGGCGCCGGAAGCTTGGTGACGCCGTCGCGTAGCTCCTTCGCACCGGTCAGATAGAAGTTGCGCCACGGTCCCGACTCGGACTGATAGCCCAGTTGTTCGAGTGCATCCGCCTGCAGGTTCCTCGCCGCCTTGTTGCCCGGGTCTGCAAACACAGCGTGGTTGACGACCTCGGCGACGAATCGGTACTCGCCCTTGTCGTAGTAGTCTTGCGCCTTCTTCAACAGCGCCTTGGTCCCGCCCATCATTTCGACATAGCGCTTCGCGGACTCGACCGGCGGCATCTCGTACAGCGTGGCCGGGTTGCCGATGAACCAGCCCAGGTAGAGGACATACGTCGCTTTGACGTTGTGGTTGACCGATCCGTAGTAGCCACGGTTGGCGAACCTGGTACTGACCGCTTTCGGCATCTGAAACATCTCGGCGATCTCGATCATGGTGTAGCCGTGGTTGGCAAGCCGCAGCGTCTCGTCGTTGATATAGCGGTACATATCCCGCTGCAGCTCGATGTGGTCGACGATGGCTTCGTTGCCCCACGTGGGCCAGTGGTGCATCGCGTAGAGGACCTCGACCTCGTCTCCCCACATGTCGAGGGCCTGGTTCAGGAACTTGGACCAGGGCAGCGGCTCGCGGATCTTCGCGCCACGGAGCGAGTAGGTATTGTGCAGGGTGTAGGTGGCGTCCTCCGCTGCGTTGAGCGCCTTCTTCTCTTTGATGTAGTAGAGCATCTCGGTCGGGGCTTCGGTGCCCGGGGCCCACAGGAATTGATACGTGAGGCCATCGACGACGTGCTCCTCACCCGTCTTGCTGATGATGTGTGTCGGCGGGATCAGCGTGACCGTTCCCGCCGACGTGGTAGTGCCGAGCCCGGCGCCGACTTGGCCGGTCTCGTTCGACGGGAGCAGGTTGCCGTACATGTATGACGCACGTCGGCTCATCGCGGTCCCTGCCATGACGTTCTCGGCAACCGCATGATCGAGGAATCCGGTCGGCGCGAAGATCTTGACCTTGCCGGCCTTTACATCGGCCTCGTCTACGACTCCCCGCACGCCGCCGTAGTGGTCCACGTGACTGTGCGTGTACATGACGGCGACCACCGGCTTCTCGCCGCGATGCTCGTAGTACAGATCCAGCCCGACCCTTGCGGTCTCTGCGGAGATCATCGGGTCGAAGATCGTGATCCCCTTCTTGCCCTCGACGATGGTCATGTTCGAGAGGTCCTGGTTGCGGATCTGATAGATCCCATCCGTGACTTTGAAGAGCCCGGAGATGTTGATGAGTTGCGACTGTCGCCAGAGGCTCGGATTCACCGACGCGGGCGCCGGCTTTCCCTCCTCGACGAAGGCGTACTGTGCCGGATCCCAGATCAGGTTCCCTGCCTTGCCCTTGATCGGATCGCTCGGCAGCGGCGCGATGAAGCCCCTGTGTGCCAGTTCGAAGGAGGTGTTGTCGTCGAACGGCAGTTCCTTCAGGAGGGCGTCGTTCGCCGCTTTGGTCGCCTCTGTGGCCTCGTTCGCAGCGACGGCGTTTGTCGCTAGGAGGAAAAGCGCGCTGATCACTGCCAGGGCGAGAAACCGAGACTTCTGCATATCGAGATCTCCTTCGTTGGATCGAGTACTGTGAGCGCGTGAGCGCGTAAACGGGAATCCGGCGGCTCGTACCACGCCAAGCTCCTGAGTGCGATATCGCGGCCGCCAGCGGTCTCGCGGGCCACGACATCGTTTCCGGGCCAATCAGGGTCAAACTGACCTCCCGAAAGGCGGGTCAGGGAGATCAAGTTTCGTAAGCGCCTGAATTTCTGGGCGACAAAGGATGCGAGGAGGGGGACTTGGACTCGAGCCCTGTGGCCGGAACTGCACGGCTTTTCATGGGACGAGTGCCCTGGTTGCCCCTCGTTTCCCGGCGCGCTGTGCCGGGGGGCACAGTGCGCCATGTTCGGTTGTTGGGCTGGGTCGGCGAGGGTACATTGTGCGTATGAAACCTGATTGCTCCTGGCCCGAGATCGAGGGTGCCGAGTCCTGGCGCGCGCGCTCACTCGAGGAGCGAGCACTGGCGATCGAGTCCGCGTGCCGAGCTGCAATGCCGATCCTGGAGGGCTCACCGGATAGAGAGCGGCGCCTGTCCCGTGTAGACCCGCTGCCTCCGTCGACCCTCGACCTGTTGCGTCGTCTCGCGCGAGGCTGACACCGATGCCGGCATCACGCACGGCGGCCGAGATCGCGCGGTTTCTCGCCGATGTGTTGGAGCAAAGACGGCTGCCGTAAGCCATCGGAGGCGCGATCGCGCTCGCATTCTATGCGCCTCCCCGCGCGACCATCGATGTGGACGTCAACATCTTCGTCTCGCCCACCCGAGCGCTCGATACGGCGCTCGCGGCGCTGAATGATGCGGGGTTCGTGCCCGACAAGGACGCTCACGCCCTCGCGGTTCAGGCGAGCGCCGAGGGCCAGTTTCGCGGCCACATCGACGGCATGCGGATCGACGTTTTCGTCCCTGCCATTCCGTTCTACGCGAGGCTCGAGGAACGCCGTCGGCAAGTTCCATTGTTCGGGCGTCCGCTGTGGATCCTTGGCGCGGACGATCTCGCGGTCCTGAAGCTCATGTTCAACCGGCGTAAGGACCTCGCCGATGTCGAAGCGATGATGGTGGAACAGGGCGCCCGGCTCGATCGGGCGTACGTCCGACAGACGCTCACGGAGCTCGTGGGTCCGGACGATGAGCGCCTTGGGGCCCTGGAGGCGATCGAACGGGACGTGGACCAGCGGCCGGATTGAGGTCGCGAGGTGGCATGAAGTGCGAGGAGGGGGACTTGAACCCGAACACTGTGGCCGTAGCTACACGGCTTTTCGTCAGTCGAGTGCCCTGGTTGCCCCTCATTTCCCGGCGCGCTGTGCCGGACTGCACAGTGGCCCACGACACGCGAGGATGTCTCGTACGAATCCCAGCGACGACGGTAACGCGGGAGCGAGAACGTTCTTTCCACCTCGCGCCTCCCGAGGCTATACTGTCTTGAGCGCGAGGTAGCCCATGGACTGGAAGCCCCACATCATCGTCGATCCCAACCTGTGTCACGGCAAGGCTTGCGTTCGCGGCACCCGGGTCATGGTGTCGGTGATCTTGGACAATCTCGCGGCAGGTCTGCGGCCGGAGGAGATTCTGAAGGATTACCCTTCACTCAGCCAGGAGGCGATCCTCGCGGCTGTCGCCTATGCCGCTGATCTCGCGCGCGAACGGATCGTGCCCCTCTCGGCGTAGCCGATGAAGTTCAAGCTCGATGAGAACCTGCCCGCGGTCGCGGCAAAGGTTCTCGCGGGAGCCGACCATGACGTCGCGACGGTCTTGCAGCAGCATCTTGGTGGGAAGCCCGATGCGACGATCGCCGAGGTCTGTCGCGCTGAAGGGCGCACTCTGATCACGTTCGATACCGACTTTGCGAACATTCAGAAGTACCCGCCGGCCGACTTCTCCGGCATCGTCGTTCTCCGACTTACGCGGCAGGATACGCCGCACGTCCTCATCGTGATCAACCGTCTCCGCGAGAAATTCGGACAGGAGCCGTTGATTGGGCGGTTGTGGATAGTCGAAGAAGATCGAGTGCGAATTCGACCGGGAGATAGCTGAGGCCGGGAATAGACTGGAGCCCGCCACCGTCTTTCTTCAGCGAGCCGAGCCGATCCAGCGATCGGCAGGATCGGAGGGATCGAGTGCGAGGAGGGGGACTTGAACCCCCACGGGTGTTACCCCACTAGGCCCTCAACCTAGCGCGTCTGCCATTCCGCCACCCTCGCGTAGGTGCGAAGCGTTGTTAGCATTGGACCCGGAAGGTGTCGAGTCGGCGGGGGGTTCTGGCTTGCTCCCGGAAGGTCGGGGACCCGACCGCTTACTGTCCCCGGCAGTCGGTCCTTCGTGCCCGCTACGGCGTGTTGAACGGCCAGGGCGAGGTGGCGAGTAGGGTTTCGAGGACCTCGGCACTCTGCTCTTCGAGCTCGACGCAACTGGCGAGGGCGTCGCGTGCGGCGGGGTCTGCGGCCTTTGTGGCCAGCGATCGCCAGGTCGCAGCGCCGAGGCGCTCGCCATTCGCTTGCAGGGCGAGTTGTTGGCGGACCGAGCTATCCGCGAACGCGGCTCGTATCAGTTCTTCCAGTTCGGGGATCTTCTGCCCGATGGCATCGTGGATCGCGGCCACATCGTCGAACAGCGCCTCGACGCGGCGTGCGATCTCCTCCTCGCGATCGGCGCAGGCAAGCAGGTCGGTGCACACGCTTTCGTTCGTGGCGGCTGCTGCCCAGGCTCGGTAGCGTTCGGCGGCGCGGCGCTCTGCTAGGGCGAGAAAGATGGGGACGTGGTCCTCGGGCAGGCGGGCGAGGAGGGGGGCCACGAGCGCTGCGACGTCTGGCGAGGAGCCACTCTCTGCGGTCATCTGCCCTCCATAGCTGACTGGCCTTCCCGGTTGAAGGCCCGGCGGCGATCGCCGATGCCGACCGGTGGTGCACGTTCCGCATGGCGTCGGTTTTCGGGACGCAGGGCGGTGGAACCGACCGAGGCGGCGCGCTAGAAGGAAGCCATGTCGAACTTTCCGGACAGCGGCCGGGAGCCCGCTTGGCGGCTTGCCCTGGTGATCACAGCTATCGCCGTCCTCGCGGCGTCGGCCGTGCACGCCCAAGACCGTGGCATCCAGCTCAGTCGCAACGGGACCCGGGTGCTCGTCAACAAAGACGTCGGGGACGAGCGCTGGGCGATCAGTCTGAACACGCTCACGGAAACGGTGACGGGTAACGTGTTCACGGCCGATGGCGGCCCGCCGTCGTTTATCTTCTGCGAGTCCGTTGTTGGGTTGACGTCCTTCGCGTGCGAGGGGGCGGGGCCGTGCACCGGAAACTCGTGCGTGGATCAGTTCGTCGATCTCGGGGTCGTTTCGCTGCCCGCTGATTTCTTTCTGCCTCCCGGGGTCGACCTCTCGACGGTAGCGGCCGCGCGACACGACGCGCCCGACCAGACGGCGCACGCGGCGATGACGAACGTCGGGTTTCAGGAAACGCCCGACGGCGAGCACGTGTTGGTGAGCAGTGACGTCGGGAACGAGCGGTGGGCGATTGCGTTGAATCGCTCCGACCGTACGCTGACCGGCAACGTGTTTCTCCCGGGTGGTGGCGATCCGTCGTTCGTATCGTGCCAGCAGGCGTTCAGTTCGCCGGATTCTTTCGAGTGCTGGGGCGCGGGCCCGTGTGTGGAGGACGGGTGCGAGGATCAGTACACGTTTATTGCGACGGTCGCGCTTCCGGCGGGATTCTTCGGTCCGCAGCAGTGCGGCGACACGATTCTCCAGGGCAACGAGCGGTGCGAGGCTGGAGGTTTCTGCTTCGCCCTCTGCGGCGTGGACTCGTTGTGCAACATCCTAGTCGGGGTGGCCCCGATCCCGATGCCTGGCACGTGTACGAACGATTGTCAGATCTGCGTCGCACTCGACCTCTTCTAGGATAGCGGCACAGGCTCGAGCCTCCGCCGCGTTGCGACCGTCGGCGTCGCCGGTGGCCGGGTGCGAGATCGAGGGACGACCGCCGCCCGACACGGCGATCGTCCCGAGCGGATGCCTACGGGCAGCCGGTGCCGCCGGTGCCGTTGACGCAGTCAGAGCCGGCGGGCGTGTTGCCGTTGAAGATCGTGCCGGTCAGGCTCGTCACGGTGCCGTCGTTGAAGATACCGCCTCCGGTGGTCGCCTTGTTGTTGACGATCGTGCTGTCGATGACCGCGAGGACGCCCGCGGGGAAGGTGGAGTAGGGCTCTTCGTTCATGATGGCGCCGCCGCGGTTGCCCGCGGTGTTGTCGGCGACCACGCTCTCGACCAGCGTGAGGAGGCTGTCGGAAGGGTTGCTGATGGCGCCGCCGTCGCTGGCCGTGACGTTCTTCTCGAAGAGCGACGCGACCACAGTGAGATCCTCGCAGAAGCTCTGCAGGCCGCCACCGTTGCGCGACGTGCAGTCGATGCCGTCGCAACGGGATCGGTTCTTGGCAATCGTTGTGTCGCTGATCATCGATCCTGGTCCCGCGATGAGGGTCAGGACGTTCTCGACGTCGCCCTGGTCGCCGAGGTGCTCCATCCGGTTGCGCTCGAAACGTGAGGCTAGGATAGTCGCCGCACCATCGTACGCGCCCAGCTTGCAGACCTCGTCCACATCGTTGTCGAAGCCTGTGGCGAGCATTCGATTGTTCGAGACGATGAGCTGGTCGGTGAACAGGGTCGCTCCGGATGCCGCCAACACCCGGTCGAGGTCGCAGCTGGGTCCCGAGCACGTGACAAGATTGCGCGTGATGGTGGCCCGGGTGAGGGAGACCGCTCCGTCCACGTGCAGGTCGACGACGTCATCGGTGTCGCAGTCGTCGCCGTGGCAGGCGAGCCGGTTCTTGGTGACGAGTAGGTCGAGGACGGTCAGGTCTGCCTTCGAACTCCCCGTGAAGATATCGTCGGTATCGCACTGGGCGCCGTCGCAGCGGAGTTGGTTGCGGGTGACGGCGACACGCTCGATCGTGAGGGGCCCGCCGGTCGGAATCATGCGGACGATGTTGTCGATATTGCATCGGATGCCGGTGCAGCGTGCGGTGTTGCGCGTGAAGGCGGTATCGCGGAGCGTGACGGCGTGGGCCAACGCTGAGACGCGGAGCAGATTTGGGCCACGGCACATGTCGCCCGTGCACCAGAGTGCGTTCCGGCTGACGGAACTTCCGTCGACGGTCAGTGGTCCGTCGTCCATCTTGAGATCGAGAAGATTCGCGCGCTGACACTCGGTGCCGCGGCACGACTGACGGTTGCGAGCAACGACAGTGTCCTGCATGGACATCCGACCGGCCAGTACATGAATCAGGGCATCGAGGATGCAGCCGTCTCCCGTGCAGCTCGCGACGTTCTTCTCAACGCGACTCCCGCGAAGATCGACATCGTCCTGCACGGGACAGCTCGCAGGGACTGTATAGAGGCCGGCCGATCCTGCATGACATCCGAAGGCCTCGCAGCGGGCAGAGTTCTGGGCGATGAGCGTCCGGAGCAATGTCACGGGCCCACGCCCGCCCTGGCGTCGAATGACGGCGGTGTGACCGGGGGCGCCACACTCCGGCCCGAGACAGATCGCGGTGTTCTTCATGAGGGCGCAGTCTTCGATCGAGATGGTGCCGTTGGCCCCGATCTCGATCGCACTGCCGCCGGCCTCGCAGCCGATGCCCGAGCAGCCGACGTCCCCACGTCGCAAGGAGAGGTGCTGGAGTTGGAAATGCACCGGATCATCGTTTGTGTGGACCGTATGAAAGAGCCGGTCGCCGTCCCCGACGAGTTTGCGGCTCCCGAGGCGGTTCTCAATGATCGTCTTGCGTTGCCCGGCGCCTCTGATGATGAGTGGCTCGATCACATCGAGGTCGCCTCCGAGATTCAGGTTGTCCCCCGCCGAGCCGAGCGTCAGCCGGAATTTGCCTTTCGGGAGGACGATACGGTCGAAGGTCGGCGACGGGTCGCCGGCGGGGCACTCGCCCTCGGCGGGTCCGTACTGGGCGTTTGTATTCGTGGCGGTGACGGCTTCGCGGAGCGAGCAGAAGCCGTCGTTGGCGATCACGTCGGCCTTGGTGGTGACGTGAATGGTGGCGCCCCACGCGGGCAGTGCGAGGGCAGTGACGAGGCTGAGCGTGATTCCGGCCTGTGTGAGTGCGCTGATGAATGTCCGACGCATGGGTTCGTTCCTCCGCTGTCCGACCGCCGGGGCGGTCGCGTCTCGTGATGGGAGGGATCCTAGGGATTGGAACGGTTAGCCGGGACGGTCGAATGGTTAGGAAAGCGGTAAGGATCGATGGCTAGGGGTAACTTTGGCTCGCGATCCAGAGAAAGTGAGGCCCGACAGGCGCTGCGTGCCGCCGTGGTGGGCAGCCTCCGCTTCGGGTAACGTTTGGCACCGATGCGCCGACGAGAGTTCGTGGTGGGGATGGTCGTGGCGGTATGCACCCTCGGACTGGGGTGCCAACGGCCGGCGCCTCCCGAGCGGAGCCTGGTCGTGATCTCGATCGACACGCTGGCCCGCGATCGGATGTCTGCGTACGGGGCCGAGCGGCGGACGACGCCGCACATCGAGTCCCTTGCGGCTCGTGCCCTCCGGTTCACCCGGGCGTACAGTGCGTCGCCGTGGACGCTCCCGTCCCACGCCACCATGCTGACGGGACGCTGGCCTGGTGCTCTGAGTGACGACACCCATGATCTGGCGATGCTCCGGACCACGCCGGCCCCGCTTCTGGCTGAGACGCTTCGGAGCCAGGGGTTTCGTACCGGCGCGTTCACGGGCGGTGGCTTCATGGCGGACGGCCTTGGGGTCGAGCGCGGTTTCGAGGTGTTCGATGAGGCTGGGGTCGATCGGGCCGTCGCCTGGATGGAGGCGCATCGTGCCGAGCGTTTCTTCCTGTTCTTCCACACGTTCGTCGCGCACATGCCCTATCGGCATCGACGCTTTGCCGAGGGGCTGCCGGCGGGGCGTTTCGCGGGCATTTATGAAGAAGCCGATGAGCAGGCCGGGTATCCCCTTCACGAGGCGGTCGCGTACGGCACGCTGACACCAACCGATGAAGAGCGCGCCTACGTGCAGGCGCTCTACGATGGAGGGGTGGCGGCTGCGGATGCGGCGGTGGGCGAGATCGTGGCGGCGCTCGACCGCCTCGATCTCACAGAGCGGACGATCGTCATCGTCACCAGCGATCATGGCGAGGAGTTCTGGCAGCACTCGGGGCGGGGCGCCTATCATGGGCATACCCTCTACGATGAGCTGCTCGGGATCCCGCTCGTCTGGTTCGAGCCCGGGTCGGCTGTGGCAGGGCAGACGTCGAATGCGCAGGTGACCCTGGCCGATGTCGTCCCGACGCTGTGTACGCGCCTCGCCGTCGAGTGTCCGCAGCCGATGGATGGAGAAGATCTGAGCATGCTTCTGGCGGGTGACGACTGGGTGCGCGCGGGCCCCGTGTACGCGGAAGCCGTCCGGAATGGCCCGCCGCGCTACAGTGTCCGCACTCCGGAAGGGAAGCTGATCCTGACCCCCGACACTGCGGTGCAGAACGCCGAAGGGGCGGAGGCGGCGGTCTCGGTCCGCGCGGCCGAGGAGCTGTACCTCGGCGACGATCCGGAGGAGCGCGTGAACAGGATCGACGATGCGCCCGCCGTGGCGGCGCGACCCCGACGCCTGCTCCAGGCGCGCTTACCGACCGGTGATGGTACGGACGCAGCCGGCTTCACGATCGACCCCGGGACGCGCGCGCGACTGCGCGAGCTCGGCTATGTCGTGGACTGAACGCGACCGTTCCGATTTCGTGTCAGTACGAGGAGTATTTGTATCGTTGCGGCTCCCGCTACCTTTCAGGTATTGTGAAAGTATGAAATCCAATACCAAATCCAGCATTACGCTGCCCGCCGAGGAGTTGCGCCTCGTCCAGACGCTCAAGGTTCGCCTGCGGTGCAAGAGCAATGTGGAGGTGGTGAGGCGGGGGTTGCGGCTCCTCAACGAGCGGACCGAACGTGACTCTTTGCGGCAGGCGTACGGTCGCGCCTCCCGGGCGATCGGATCCGGAGCGGCGGCGGCCGAACTCGCTGATCTCGATGAAGCGCTCGTTGCCGACGGACTCGATTGAACGTCAGGATCGAGCACGGCAGCTTGCTGGTCGCCGACCTGAGCCCGCGACGTGGTACCGAGCCCGGGAAGTTGCGACCCGTCCTGGTGATGCAGACGGATCTCCTCAACACGGTCGAGCATCCGTCGACGTGGATCGTGCCGTGTACGACGCGGCTTTCCGGAGAGAGCCTCCTCCGCGTCTGTCTGCCGAAGGGGATGGCCGGGAATCGTCAGGACTGTGAGCTGATGATCGATCAGAGTCGTGCGGTCGACAACACGCGGTTCAAACGCAGCCTCGGTGTCTTACCGCCGCCAGTTCTTCGGGAGGTCAAGGAGAAGCTCCGGCTGCTTGGCGATCTCTGAGGCGCCGGGAGATCTCATCGGGCAACACGGCCGCGGTGTCCTCGCGTGCCAGGCTTCCCGCCGGATCGCGTCGCTGGCGTGGATCCAGCGTGGGTGTTAGGTCGGGCGCGTGACGATTCCACTTTCCATCGTGCGCTTGCTGAACCCGATAGTCGCGACGCTGTTGCGCTCGCCGCTCCATGGGTTGATGAGCAAGGACATCATGTTGATCACGTTCACCGGCAGGAAGAGCGGGCGGAAGTATACGACGCCGGTCACCTACGTGCGCGATGGGTCCCACGTGCGGCTCTTCACGCAGACGCCGTGGTGGCGGAATTGTCGCGACGGTGCCGAGGTGACGCTCCTGCTGGAGGGGAGCGAGCGGCGCGGCACGAGCGAGGCGATCGATCAGGATCGGCCGCGCATGGCGGAGGCGCTCACGGACTTGCTGCGCCGGGTGCCGCGTGATGCGGGGTACTACGACGTCAAGATCGGACCGAACGGCGAGCCGGACGCCGCCGACCTCGAGCGCGCGCTCGGCGAGCTTGCGCTCGTCGAGATCCAGCTGACGTAGACGCGATTCGCGCAGGGAGGCGCCCCGGTATCAGCGCCCCGTCGTTACGATCGAGCGCTGCTGGGCCGAGCCTCTTCCGAAGCTAGCTTCTCCTACGGTGCGGCGGGTGGTGCCTCACCGCCGCTGTCGGCCGCCGGGGCCTCACCGCCGTTGTCGGCTGCCGCTGCCGCCGCGGGGGCCTCGGCGGGCGGGGCTGCTGCGGCTGGGGCGTCCGGGGCGGGCGCGCTGTCGGGCGCGGCTGCGACGGGCGCTGGCGCGGGATCTGTGTCCGCTGCCGGGGCGGCGTCGAGCGGAGGTGCGGCCGCATCATCGAACGCACCGTCGGCTGCCGGGGCGGCGGCGCCTGGAATGGCGACCGATTCCGGCATGACGCTGCTGCTGCCGGTGCGCTGCGGGCCATAGGTGAGGGTGAGCGACGTCATCATGAAGATCACGGCGGCGACGGTCGTGATCCTGGTGAGGAAGTTGCCTGCGCCGCCGCTGCCGAAGATGGTCGTGCTGGCGCCGCCGAAGACCGCGCCCATGTCGGCACCCTTGCCGGCCTGGAGGAGCACCGACAAGACCAGAACGACGCAGGCGATTACGTGAAAAGTCGTGACGACGATCAGCATGATGCGTGTGCTCCTTCTACCGAGAACGTCTAATTCGAGAATTCGATGATGCGCGAGAATGCCTTCGGGTCGAGGCTGGCGCCACCGACGAGTGCGCCGTCGATGTTCGGCTGCGCCATCAAGGCATCGACGTTGTCGGGCTTTACGCTGCCACCGTAGAGGATCCGCACGGTTTCGGCTACGTCGCCTCCCACGAGAGTGCCGAGCTGCTTCCGGATGGCCGCATGGACATCCTCGGCTTGCTCGGTCGTGGCGACTTTCCCGGTACCGATGGCCCACACGGGCTCGTAGGCGACCGTGAGGCTTGCGAACGCCGCCGCGTCGAGGCCGTGCAGACCGCCGCGGATCTGCGTGTCGATGACGGCAAGCGTTTGATTGTTTTCACGTTGCTCGAGGCTTTCGCCGACGCAAACGATGGCGTGCAACCCGACCCGGAGCGCGGCCCCGATACGCTGGCTGACCGTGGCGTCGGTCTCACCGAAGAATTGGCGCCGTTCGGAATGCCCAATGATCACATGCGAGCAGCCGATGTCGCGCAGCATCTCGCCCGAGACTTCGCCGGTAAAGGCGCCCTTGGGCTCCCAGTGGAGATGTTGCGCCGCGAGGCTGATGGGGGCGTCGCCGATGGCCCGTTTCGCCGTCTCGAGAAGCGTAAACGGCGGGCCGACAACGACCTCGCGATCCTTGGCGGCACGAGCCGCGGTGGCGATGCCCTCGATCAGCGTCGTCGCTTCGGCGCTGGTCGTATGCATCTTCCAGTTGCCGGCAAGCATGGGTCGGCGGCTCATCGGTTCAGCACCGCGAGGCCGGGGAGGGTGCGTCCTTCGAGAAACTCGAGCGCCGCGCCGCCGCCTGTCGAGATGTGGGAGATCTGGCTACTCTTGCCGGAGCGGCTGAGTGCCGCGATCGAGTCGCCGCCGCCGACGACCGTCATCGCCGGGCTCTTGGCCATGGCATCGGCCACGGCCATGGTGCCAGCGCTGAAGGCTTCGACCTCGAAGATACCCATCGGTCCGTTCCAGAGCACCGTGCGAGCTTTGGCAATCTCGGCGCCGTAGCGCTCGCTCGTTGCCGGGCCGATGTCGACGCCCATGGTGCCGTCGGGGATCTCGATGCCGGCCTGTTCCGCGGGCGCGCTGCCGTCGAGTGCGGTCGATACGACGTGGTCGCTCGGGAGGTGCAACGCCACGCCGCTCTGCTGTGCACGTTCGAGCAGGGTACGGGCGAGGTCGAGGCGATCTTCCTCGACCAATGACTTGCCCGTGGCGTGTCCTTGGGCTCGCAGGAAGGTGTATGCCATGGCACCTCCAATCAGTAGTGCGTCGACTTTCGTTAACAGATTCTCGATGACGTTGATCTTGTCTGACACTTTCGCGCCACCGAGGATTGCCACCAGCGGGCGCTCGGGGCTCTCGGTGATCTTCGACAGCGCTTCGACTTCCTTCCGGATCAACAGGCCTGCCGCCGTCTGGGGGACGATGTGCGCCATGCCCTCGGTCGAGGCGTGTGCACGGTGCGCCGCCCCGAAGGCGTCGTTGACGTAGACATCGGCGAGTGCGGCGAGCTGGCGTGCAAAGCCGGCGTCGTTCTTGGCCTCTTCGGGATGAAAGCGGAGGTTCTCGAGCACCACGACGTCGCCCGTGGCGCAGCCGCGGACGAGGCGCTCGGTGGCATCCCCGATGCAATCAGGCGCGAACATCACCTGGCGCTGGAGGAACTCGGACAGGGAGTCGGCGATCGGACGGAGCGACAGGGCGGGGTCGACGGTGCCCTTGGGACGACCGAGGTGCGAGGCGACGATGACGATGGCGCCATGATCGAGCGCCCACCGGATCGTCGGCAACGATGCCTCGATCCGCGTGGTGTCGGTGATGGTGCTCCCGTCGAGTGGGACGTTCAGGTCGGCGCGAATGAACGTGCGCGCGCCCCCGACATCGAGCTCATCGATGTATCGCACGTCCGCGGCCGTCGATCAGCTCAGGCTGCGCCCGATGAAGATCGCGACATCGCGCATGCGATTCGAGAAGCCCCATTCGTTGTCGTACCACGACAGCACCTTCACCAAGTTGCCCTCGAGCACCGCCGTGAGCGGCGCGTCGAAGATCGACGAGTGCGGATTCCCGTTGAAATCGATCGAGACCATCGGGCCGGTCGAGTACTGCAGGATGCCCTTCAGCGGTCCGTCGGCGGCTTCCTTCATGGCGGCGTTCAGCTCTTCGACGCTCGTCTTCTTGTCGAGCTCGGCAACGAGATCGACGATCGACACATTCGGGGTCGGGACGCGCATGGCCATGCCGTCGAGTTTGCCCTGCAGCTCGGGAAGTACGAGGCCGACGGCGCGGGCGGCGCCCGTGGTCGTCGGAATCATCGAGAGTGCGGCGGCGCGGGCACGTCGGAGGTCCGAGTGCGGCAGGTCGAGGATGCGCTGGTCGTTCGTATACGAGTGGATCGTCGTCATCAGGCCACGCCGGATGCCGAACTTCTCGTGGAGGGTCTTGGCGACCGGCGACAGGCAGTTCGTCGTGCAGGACGCGTTCGAGATGACGTGGTGGCGTGCGGGGTCGTAGGTGGTGTGATTCACGCCGTAGCAGACGGTCAGGTCGACGCCCTTGGCCGGCGCGGAGATGATGACTTTCTTGGCGCCCGCCTGCAGGTGCTTCGAGGCCTTCTCTTTGTCGGCGAACAGACCGGTCGACTCGAAGACGATGTCGACGTTCAGGTCCTTCCAGGGAAGATTGGCCGGATCGCGCTCCGCCGTGACCTTGATCTGCTTGCCATCGACGCTCAGCGAGCCATCGCCGTGCTGGATGTCGTTCGGCAGCGCGCCGTGTACCGAGTCATTCTTGAGCAGGTACGCCAGGGTCGACGCGTTGGTGATGTCGTTGACCGCAATGATGTCGATGTCCGGCGAGTCCATGCATGCACGGAACGCGAGCCGTCCGATACGGCCGAAGCCATTGATACCTACACGCACAGCCATGGAGTCCTCCTCAAAAGACCTGGGATAACGGATTTGTATGTCATGGGGTCTCGAGGCGGTCAAATCAGCCTCTCCGCCGGTCGGGTCGCATTGACTGCCTCTGGACCCTGTACTACTGCTCGAACTGCTGCGGCTGGGCGTTGGGGGTGTAAGGAACAGACGTATGGGGTGGTTCGCAGTTGGTATCCTGTCGACGCAGGTCGAGTCGTTGACGGATGCCCCGCAGAAGCAGTCCGTGCTCGAGATGATGCTCGGCGCCGGGCCCGTCGTGCAGCTCGTGCTCGTGATGCTGATCGGGTTCTCGGTGGTGAGTTGGGCCATCATCTTCATGAAACGGATGGAGATTCGCCGGGCCGAGCGGCAGTCCGACCGGTTCATCGAGATCTTCTGGGATGCCAAGAACCTGAGCGCGATCAACACGGCGAGCCTCGACTTGAAGGCAAGCCCCGTCGCCCAGGTCTTTCGCTCGGGGTATCAAGAACTGGTGCGGTTCACGCGGGCCAAGCGGCAACAGGAGGGCGGCGAGGAGCTGTCGACCGAGCTGGGCGGTGTCGCCAACGTCGAGCGTGCGATGAAACGCGCCACGTCGCAGGAGATCACCAAGCTCGAGCGCTCGTTGACGTTTCTTGCCACGACCGCGAGCGCGGCGCCCTTTGTCGGGCTCTTCGGCACGGTCTGGGGCATCATGAACGCTTTTCGGGGGCTCAGCGTCACGCAGTCGTCGAGTATCCAGGCCGTGGCCCCGGGGATATCCGAGGCGCTCGTGGCGACGGCAATCGGCCTGGCGGCCGCGATTCCCGCGGTCATGGCCTTCAACCATTTCGCCGGGCGCGTTCGTGTGCTGGCGGCCGAGATGGACAACTTCGGCGCCGAGTTCCTGAACATCGCCGAACGGCACTTCCTCAAGCGGTGAGGCGCGGGGTCTAGGGATGGCTTTCGATAGCCGCGGTGGCGGGAGCATCTCGCAGATCAATGTGACGCCGCTGGTGGACGTCATGCTCGTCCTGCTCGTCATCTTCATGGTGACTGCGCCGATCTTGCAGCAGGGCGTGACCGTCAATCTTCCCGAGACGCGCGCCGCCGCGCTCGACGGGCAGGAACAGCCGCTCGTCGTTGGGGTGACCGCCGCGGGCGACGTCTACCTGAACGACAATGTCGTGGCGGTCGGCGAATTGCGTCAGAAGCTCGAGGCCATCGGACGTGAACGCCCGGGGCAGCGTGTGTTTCTTCGCGCGGATGCCAGCGTGCCTTACGGCGACGTCGTCCGCGTCATCGCGGCGGTGAAGCAGGCGGGGATCGAACACCTCGGCATGGTGACGACGCCGCCCCCCGACGCCAGATGAGTCGCGACGGCCGGGGCAGCCATGGAAGGTGAGCGGCCGGCGCCGAGCAGCCGGCGAAGGATCGACGGCACCATTCTCTTCGGTGGAATCCTGTCGGCACTCCTGCACGCGATTGGCGTGGCGCTCCTGTTGATGACCCCCACACGCGTGCAGCCGCTCGAGCAGACCGCCTACACGGTCGAGGTCGTCGATCCCGATGCGCTGGGTGGAGAACTTCTCGAGGGTCCCATCGGGGCGGTGGCGGGTGCCGAGCCAGACGAGCCCGAACCGGAACCGGAGCCGGAGCCCGAACCGGTGCCGCCTGAGCCCGAACGGATCGCCAAGGCAGAGCCGCCCGAGCCGGAGCCCGATGCGGCACTCGTCGAGCAGGTGCGTCCGACGCCGCGCGCGACGGCTTCCAAACCCACGGCGCGGCCAAAGCCAAAGCCGACGCTGACCAAGGTCGCCAAGGTCGTGAAACGGACGCCGGTGGCGAAGAAGACCGCCGCACCGGCGCCCAAGCGCGCGGCCGCACCGAAGAAGACCGCCGCGCCCGCTCCCCAGAAGGTCGCGGCGGCAAAGAAGGCGACCAAGCCCGGGCCGGCGGCGGGGGCTGGCGCTAGTGGCGGCGAGCCGGATCTCGACAGCAGGCTCTCGGCCGCGATTGCCGGACTCGACAGCAAAGGCGCGCCAGGCCGTGGCTTGGGGGGGACAGCCCAAACCCAAACGGGTCCGCCCGGTGTTGGGGGCGAGGGCCCGGGCGGCGGTGGCCAGGTCCGCGGGCTCAAGTTCGTCGCGTACTACACGCAGATGTTGGCGCGCATCAAAGGCCGCTGGGCGTGGGCGGGTGATCGTCTGGACCTCAGCGTCACGGTGCGGTTCAGTATTCTACCGTCGGGCGACATCGCGAACCTGCGCCTCGTTGAGCGCTCGGGCGATGCGACATACGATGCCTCCGTGCAGCGGGCGATCAAAGGTGCGAGCCCGTTCGCACCACCGCCTGAGGAGTATCAGCGAGACTTCGCCGACGTCGAGTTGACGTTCCGCCCGGCGGATCTGGAGGTGTCCGGATGATGATGAACCAGCAGCACGCGCGTGAGCGCGCCGTCCGAGGTGCGGCGCTGCTCGTGGCGGCCCTGCTCGCGGTCACGCCGCGTGCCGAGGCCCAGGTGCGCGGTACAATCGTCGGGCCCGGTGCGGCGCGGCAGGCCATCGCGGTCTCGCCGTTGCAGACCAACGGCATGCCGCCACGGGAAGGGGAGCGGTTCGCCGATATTCTCGGGAAGGATCTCGAGCTGTCGGGCCTCTTCCGGGTCGTGGATCGCGCGGCCTATCTCGAAGACCCGCAAACCTCGGGCGTGACGACCGGGACGATCGATTTTCGCGATTGGTCCACGATCGGCGCGCAGGCCCTGGTCAAAGGGAAGCTCGAGCGGGACGGCGATCAGCTCGTCGTCGAGCTCAGATTGTTCGACGTCGTCGAGGGACGCCAGCTCGGTGGGAAGCGCTATCGAGCGAAGTCGGGAGAGCTCCGGCGCATCGCGCACCGTTTCGCCGACGAGATCATGCTGCTGGTGACGGGAGAACGCGGCCCGTTCGATTCGCGCATCGCATTCGTCTCTCGTACGGAGGGCCGGTTCAAGGAGCTGGTGATGATGTCGCTCGATGGTGGCGATCTTCGGGCCTTGACCAAAGAGCGGTCGATCGTGCTCTCGCCGAGTTGGAGCGGAGGCGTGCGATCACTGCTGTTCACGTCGTTCCGACGTGGGAACCCGAGCCTGTATCGGCTCACGCTCGGCGCTCCCGCGCCGACGTTGGTCTCGGCGCGCGACGGGCTGAACCTCGGTGGTCATGCGTCCCCCGGGGGGCGGGCCATTGCCGTCGCGCTCGAGCGCCGTGGCAATACCGACATCGCGTTGATCGATCCCGACGGGAAACTGATCCACTTCGTTACACATGGCCGCGCGATCGATGTGTCTCCTTCCTGGTCGCCCGACGGTCGGCGGTTGGCGTTCTGCTCGGATCGAGGTGGCGGCCCGCAGATCTATACGGTCGATGCCCGCGGCGGTGAGCCCAAGCGTGTGACATTCAAGGGCGGCTACAACACCTCGCCGACGTGGTCTCCCAAAGGCGATCGGCTGGCGTACGCCAGTCGGGTGCAGGGCCGATTCCAGATCTTCACGACCGATCTGCCCGGGCGCGACGTCGTGCAGGTCACGCAGACGGGCGACAACGAGGATCCTTCGTGGTCACCGGATGGTCGCTACCTGGTGTTTAGCTCGACACGCGATGGGCCGCGCGGCATATATCTTTCGGATGTGAGTGGACGCCACCAGCGTCGATTGACCGCCCCAGGGGGCGATGATAGCAGTCCGACCTGGTCGCGACGTCTCGATTGAGGGTGAAACCGTTGGTGAGGAGGGGCTGCATGGCACGAACCATCCGCCTGGCGACGGCTGCGACCGTCCCGTTCGTTGTTCCGCTCGTGGTCTTAGGCCTCGTGCTCAGCGGGTGCGTCAAGAAGCCCACGGCGCTCGACGACGGTGCGCCGTACGATGCGGCGTCGGCGGGTACGGCGCCCGGGAGTGGTCTTGGCGCGGATGGCGCGAGCGACACCAATCCGGAGAGCAGCCTCGAGCGCTATCGCCGCGGCCTGGCCCCGGACGAAGGCGGCATCCTGAAAGATGTGCCCTTCGGCTACGACTCGTACGAGCTCAACGCCGCCGGGCGTGACATCCTTGCGGCGAATGCCGCCTGGTTGAACGAGAATCCAGGGACCCGCACCGAGATTGAGGGCCATTCCGATGACCGTGGCACCATAGAGTACAATCTCGCGTTGGGGGCGCGCCGAGCCAAGGCCGCCAAGGACTATCTCGTGTCTCTGGGGATCGCTCCCGATCGCCTGTCGACGATCAGCTACGGGGAAGAACTTCCGCTCTGTCGCGACTCGAACGAGTCCTGCTACGGCCGGAACCGCCGCGTGCATTTCATTCCGCCCGGTCCGTAGCGGCCACGCGGATTCGAAAGAGCAGCGACCCCGCAATTGTCGGACGCCACGCACGATGGTAAGAGCACGGCTGTGGGTGCGCGTTTCGCCGTGATGGTAGGCGTCTTGGTCGTGACAACGGCCGGATGCGCTACGCAGGCCGATATTCAAGAGTTACGCCGGGAGCAGCGGCGGCTCAGCGGCCGCATGGCGGACACACGCGTCGGCCTCGAGGCGATGCAGCGCGACATGGCCAAGCTGCGGGGGCGCATCGACGAGGAGCGACACGCGCGTGGCGCTCCGGGTGGCAACGATCGCATCCGGGAGTTGGAGGCACGGCTTGCGCTCATGGAGGATGGCGAGCAGTTGCCGGTCGAACTCGGCACCGAGACGGAGACCGACGGCGCACCGATGAGCGAGCAGCCCGGCGAGCAGACCGCGGCCGTTCCGCCACCCGCCGATCAGCCCGCGGAAGCCGGGTCCGATGCACCTGCCGCCGAGGCGCCGCCGGGCGCACCTGAAGAGTATCGCAAGGGCCTGTCGCAGGTGCAGTCGCGCGAGTACGACCGGGCGATCCAGAGCTTCCGAAGCTTTCTCCGGACCAACGGTGAGTCGCCGTTGGCACCGAACGCGCACTACTGGATCGGCGACTCGTACTTCATGTTGGGTGACTACTATCAGGCGATCCTCAACTTCAACGACGTGCGGCAGCGTTACGCAAGCAGCGATCGCGCGCCGGCGGCGGTGCTCAAGATCGGTCTCGCATTCCAGAAGATGGGGAACAAGACCGAGGCGCGACTGGCGTTCCAGAAGGTCGTCCAGGACTACCCGGCCTCGCCGGAAGCAACCAAAGCCAAGGAGCAACTGCAGGCACTGCGCAGCTGAGGACGACCCGTGGAGGTCATCCGCCACATCGTCTCGCATCCTCGGCGCTTTCAGGCGCCCGTGGTCACCCTGGGGAATTTCGACGGGATCCACCGCGGGCACCAGGCCATTCTCGGCCGCGTTGTCGCCGACGCGCGCGCGCGTGGGGAGATCTCCGTCGCGCTGACCTTCGAGCCGCATCCTGTCGCGGTCCTGCGTCCGGAGGCCGCGCCGCCCAAGCTGGCCTCGTTGCCCGATCGTCTCCGCATGATGGGGGAGGCCGGGGTCGATGTCATCGTGTTGCAGCGGTTTACGCGCGCGTTCGCGGCCGGCACGGCCGAGGACTTCGTGCGACGCTTTCTGGTCGAGCGCTTGCACGCGGGCAAGGTCGTCGTCGGGCACACGGTCAACTTCGGCCAGGGGCGACGTGGCGATGCGGTATTGCTCGAACGTCTCGGAGCCGAGTACGGCTACGAGCTCGAGGTGGTCGGTCCGGTGCGCGTGGGCGAGCATGTCGTGTCGAGTTCCGTCGTGCGGCGTGCCGTCGAAGAGGGGGACATGCGCTTGGCCACGGCGTTGCTCGGTCGCCGGCATTGTGCCCCGGGTGTGATCGAGCGTGGCGACGGGCGCGGTGCGACGATCGGATTTCCCACGGCGAACGTCCGCGTGCGGACCGCCATGCTGCCTCCGGATGGCGTGTACGCCGTGTGGACCGACCTGTCGGGAACGAGACGCCCCGGGGTGGCCAATGTCGGTCGCAAGCCAACGTTCGGCGCCGACCTGGCCCGCACGCTCGAGGTGCATATCTTCGACTTCAGTGACGATGTGTACGGGGCACGATGCGGGGTTGAGTTCGTGGAGCGCCTCCGCGGCGAGATTGCTTTTCCTTCGGTGGACGCACTGGTGGCGCAGATCGGACGCGACGCCGAGCGGGCGCGCGCGCTGCTCGCCCTCGACGCGTAGTTCGACCATGGCCCGCCATGCATGGGTCGTGTCGTCGGACGACGCGGGTACGCGCCTCGATGTGCTCGTGGCGGGTGCCGCGCTCGGACTGAGTCGTTCACAGTCGCGGCAGCTGATCGCCAGCGGTCAGATTACCGTCGGCGGGCAGGTGCGGAAGCCGGGGTACCTGGTGCGCACCGATGATCGGGTGGTCGTCGAGGGGCAGCCGGCCGTGGCGCCGGTGCGGGCGTTGCCCGAGGACCTGCCGCTCGAGGCGCTCTACGAGGACGCGGTGTTGGTCGCGATCAACAAGGCGCCCGGGATGGTGGTTCATCCCGCGCCCGGGCGGTGGCACGGCACGTTGGTGAACGCGTTGCTGCATCGGTGGGGGACACTACCGGCGGACGAGACGGAGCGGCCCGGTATCGTCCATCGGCTCGACCGGGACACGTCGGGCGTGATCGTCGTCGCGCGGACATCGCAGGCGCTCGAGCATCTCGCGCGGCAGTTTCAACGTCGTACGGTAGCGAAGCGTTACCTCGCGATCGTCCGTGGCGTCGTGCGCCACGATGAGTTCGTGATCGACGCGGTCGTTGGGCGACATCCCACCGATCGGAAACGCATGTCGACGCGAACGCGACGCGGACGCGACGCGGTGACTCGCGTGCTCGTGCGCGAGCGGTTTCGCCACGCCACGCTCGTCGAGGCGCAACCGAAG
>JAJCZP010000197.1 GCA_029262315.1 Deltaproteobacteria bacterium
GCCGGTCAACGATGTGGCGACCCCGACGTTGGCGGCGACGTTCTGCGTCGCGCCGACGATCGCCGGTGGCGTGAACTCCGCGGCCGGCTTGCCGGGACCGGGACGTGTCACGCTCTTCGGTACGGCCGAGGGCCTGCCCTAACCAGGCATTGCGGAATCGCGTGGGGGAGCGGGGCGTCCAGAGAGGGCGCGCCGCTCCCCCACGGCGATCAAAGTCCTTTCACCGCTGCTGGGGAAGAACGACGATCTTGCCGATTTGTCGATTCGACTCGAGGTGGCGGTGTGCGTCCTGAATCCGGGCCAGGGGGAAGTAGGAGTCGATGATCGGTGCGAAGTCGCCAGCTTCGAGGTGCGTGGTGATTCCCGAGATCGCACGTTCCCGTCGTTCGCGGTCGGCAAGGAGTGGCCCGAAGGTGTAGCCTTGGAGGCGGATCTGTTTCCGGAGCATGCCGCCGGCGCGGAGTTCGAGCGGCGTGAAGTCCAGGACGCCGTGCACGAATACGATCGCTTCTGGGCGGCAGGCTCGGATGTGATCGTTCACGATCGGCCCGAAGATCGGATCGAAAACTACCCGGGCGCCCTCGTTGTGGGTCACCTCCATCACGCGGTCTACGTAGGATTCGCGGCGAGTGTCGATGATGGCGTCGGGTGCGCAGCGCTCGAGGGCCCGCACCTTGTCGGCTGACGTTGTGGTCGCGATGACACGCGCGCCGCGAGCCCGACACAGCTGGATGGCGGCGATACCTACAGAGCTGGACGCTGCAGGAACGATGACCCAGTCGCCAGGTCCAACGGCCGCGATCTCGACCAGTGCGCCCCAAGCCGTGAGGTACTGAATCCAGATCGCGCCGGCATCGCGATCGTCGATCGTCGCGGGCGTCGGGATGCAGGCTGCTGCCGGGACAGTGACGGTCTCCGCGGCCGTGCCCTCCCGGACGACGTCGAAAGAGGACGGGAGGAGCCCGACGCGAGCGCCGGGATGAAGCGCGACGTTGGTCCCAACAGCCTCGATGATTCCAGCACCTTCGAAGCCGCTTCGACTCGCGCCCGGCGAACGCAGCAAGTACTTGCCGGCTCGATAGTTGGCGTCAGCGCGATTCAATCCCGCCGACGTGACGCGTACCTGCACTTCGTCCGAGTTGGGCGGGCGTACCGGGACCTCCGCGATGGTGAGGATCGACGGATCGCCCGTGCCCTTGAAGTGTACGGCGCGCATCAATTGGTCGTGTACGGTGCGTCCGGGGGAACTGCAACTCGGCGGCGTTGCGTCTGGAGTCTCCCTGCGGCACGGATAGACGGATGCCGGGCGACCACGAGCGGTGGATGGAAGGCGCGCTTCGCGAGGCGGAACGCGCCGCGCAAGCAGGGGAGGTTCCGATCGGGGCTATCGTCGTTCGCGACGATCAGGTCGTCGCCGCGGCCGCGAACGCGCCGATCGCCCTGTGCGATCCGACCGCGCATGCGGAGGTGCGGGCGCTTCGAGCGGCGGGCGCGGTGCTCGGCAACTATCGCCTTCCGGACTGTGCGCTCTACGTGACGGTCGAGCCTTGCGCGATGTGCGCCGGCGCGGCGGTCCTCGCCCGGGTGCATACGCTGGTGTACGGATGTGCCGATCCGAAGGCCGGTGCCGCTGGTTCGATCTTCGATGTGGTGCGAGATCCTCGCCTCAACCATCGGATGGCGGTCGTGGCCGGCGTCGAGGAGGCGCGTTGTCGAGCGCTCTTGCGGACGTTCTTTGCGGCGCGGCGGTAGGGGAGCGTAGCGGCGACTCGCGACGAGCGGCTTCGGCATCTCGATCGGGCCGAGCTCGGACCCGCCCACCTCTGAGCGGGAATTCGGCATGATCGACTCTAACAATATCACGGCGTATGATCTGGTGCGGTTGGTCCCCCGACAGCATGGTTTTCGCGAGGAGGTTCCGTGGCGGCAGGCTCGATAGGGTCGGGAACGATTAGCTTCGGGTTGGTGGCGATTCCCGTGCCCCTGTATGTCGCGACGCGCTCAGATGCCTATCGGGGTCGCGTGCAGGCGCTCGTCGACAAGAAGATCGCAGCGGAGGAGATCGCCGTGGCCGAGGCCGGAGAGGCGCAGCCGCAGGTGATCGATTTGATGCAGGCACTCAAGGAGAGCCTGGCGTAGGTGCTGGCCAGCCGCAGCGCGAAGCCACCCATGCGGTTCGATACGGGGCAGACCGCTCGTATCGTCGGGATGCCTGCGCCGCGACTCCGACGCTGTGTTGGCGCGGGATTGTTGCGCCCGACGCGCGATCCGCGTGGTCGCCTGCAGTTCGATTTCGTCGATCTCGTGGTGCTGCGGACGATGCGCGGCCTGCTCGAAGAGGGAGTGCCCGCGGCGCAGGTCGGACGTGTTCTCCGTTCGCTGCGCCGCCAGATTGGCGACCGCCCGCTCACCGGGCTGAACGTCTATGCCGATGGTCGACGCGTGGTCGCGTGGGACGGTGCGAGTCGTTGGCAGCCTGATTCCGGTCAGTTCCTCCTGAACTTCGACGCCGATCAAGTCGTGAAAGGGGCGAGCAAGATTGCAAAGCTTCGGCGGCGCGCCCCGGCGCATCCCCGACCCATCACCGCTGACGAATGGTACGACCTTGCCAACGAGCTCGAGACGGAGTCGCCGGCCGAAGCGCGGGCGGCGTACCTCCATGCGATCGAGCTCGAGCCCCTGCACGTGCCGGCGCACGTCAACCTCGGGTGTCTCTTGCAGGCCGACGGCGACCTCGGCGGTGCCGAGCGCCACTATCGTGCCGCGGTCGAGGGTGAACCAAGCAACGGACTCGCGTGGTACAATCTGGGCGTCTTGCTCGAGGATCGGCGCCGCGGGCGCGAGGCGGTCAACTGCTACGAGCGTGCCGTGTGGGCCGAACCGGAGTTCGCGGATGCGCACTGCAATCTCGCGCTTCTCTACGAGGAGTTGGGACGGAAGCAGGAGGCAGTCCGTCATCTCGCAATCTTTCGACGGCTGACCCGCCGCCGACGCTGATGGCAGGCGCGTATCGGGCGCGCGCGCGGACGCAGGTGGCGGTCATTCCGCATCCCGAGCGCCTGTTGCCACCTGATCTCGAAGGCAGGCGGGTCAAGCTTTCGAACCTGCGGAAGTCATTTAGCGAAGTAACGGCCGGGCGTCGTTCCCAACGCGCGTCGGAACGTGGCGATGAACGCGCTCGGACTTTCGTAGCCGAGGTCCAGCGCCGTGGCAGTGACGGAGCGACCGAAGGCGAGGAGTTCCAGGGCGGCGAGGAGGCGCGCCTGTTGACGCCACTGGCCGAAAGTCATCCGGGTCTCGCGGGCGAAGGCGCGTGCCAGGGTGCGTTCGCTGCCGCCGGCGAGCCGGCTCCACTCGGCGAGCGTCCGCGTGTTGCCGGGGTGCTCTTGGAGCGCGCTCGTGATGCGACGTAGCCGTGGGTCCGTTGGCAGCGGGAGATGCAGTGGTACCTGGTCGGCCGCCTTGATCTCATCGAGCAACACGGCGACAAGCCGGCTCGGGGGCGTATCCGAATCGTAGTCCTTCGGGAACTCCATGATGCGGAGTACGATCTCACGCAGCAGCGGCGCGACGTGAACCACGCAGCAATCCGACGGCATCTCCTGCGCCTGGTCCGCATGGACGTAGACGGTCCGCATGCCGACGTTCCCGGTCATCCGAATCGAATGCGTTTCGAGCGCCGGGACCCACACGGCACGCTGTGGGGGGACGACCCATCGGCCGACGGCCGTTCGCACCGTCATGACCCCCGTGACTGCGTAGATGAGCTGGGCTTCGGCGTGGCGATGCTCGGGAATCCGCTCGCCAGCCTGATAGTCGAGCGCGATGCCGGCGACGCTGCGATTCCCAAGGTCGGTGACAAGTACTACGGGTGAGGTGGATTGACTGCTTTGCGGCATTGGATGTCACTATAGCGCAGTACCGTCACGAGGAAACCGTGTCATGCTTCCGGGCATGAAAGCGTTTGCGAGTGAGGATCTGGCAACACGACTGCGGCCGCTCGTCAGGTATGGCTATTTCCCGCTGATGTTCCTCGGGGTCAATGGCATCGCTGTGGCCAGCATTCTCGCGGCGCCTTCGCCCGCCGTGATTGCGGCGACCCTGGGCGCCCTGTTGGCCATGGCGCTAACCCTTTCCTTCGGTGCGGAGCGAATGCTCCCGTACGAACCGCAATGGAATCGGAGCCGAGGTGATCTCGGCCGCGATGTCGTGCATTTCGTCGTGAACGAATCGATGAGTCTCGGACCGCTGCTGATCCTGCCGCTCTTCGCGGTCGCGGTTCCGGCCTCTCCGGCGACATCGTGGCCAGGGCATTGGCCGGTCGCGGCGCAGATCCTCTTCGCTTTGGTGTCGTTCGATCTCGCTCAGTACCTCGTTCACTGGGTCTCGCACAGATGGTACCCCCTATGGCGACTCCACGCGGTGCACCACGCTGTCGAGCGATTGTATGGATTCAACGGGATCATGAAGCACCCGATGTACCAACTGCTCAGCTCGATCGTGTCGATGACCC
This sequence comes from Deltaproteobacteria bacterium, assembly GCA_029262315.1. GTDB lineage: Bacteria > Desulfobacterota > Binatia > UTPRO1 > UTPRO1 > JAJCZP01. Next base: position 4,514 of record JAJCZP010000197.1, read on the forward strand.
CCCTCGTGGTGCTGGGAATGCCCGATGCTTTCTCGCTGGTCCTGGCGTTCTGCACGATGGTCCAACTCCTCCTGCAGCATTCGAACGTCGACTATCGCACGGGTCCGATCCGCTGGGTGTGCGCCACCGCGGAGGTGCACCGATTTCATCATCTCAGAGGCAAGGCCGGAGATGTGAACTTCGCGCTTTTCTTCTCCTTGTGGGACCATTCGTTCGGAAGCGCCTTCGAGGCTGAATGGCGGGTGGGCGTATCTGATGTGGGCCTGGACGAGGTCGACTACCCCCAGGACTACCTGGGCCAGCTCCTGATGCCGTTCCGTGCCCGCAGAGCCCAGCACCCGCTGCCGCCCCCGCTGAAAGCCGCGCCCGAGTAGGAAGCTGCCGCCGAGTTTCCCCATCCGCTTGACACCAGCGCCCATTTCCGGACAACGGTGCGGCGCGAGTCATCGCGCGGAGAGGTGCGT
>JAJCZP010000198.1 GCA_029262315.1 Deltaproteobacteria bacterium
ACCGCAACCCAGTCTCCGAGCGACCGCGGTTCAGACCGCCAAGCCCCCACGGCTCGAAGTTCAATTGTCGTTTTGGATTGATGATGTAGCGCTGCGCCAGATTCACGACGAAGTTCGGCGTGACGTAGTAGTCGACTCCCCACGCCACTTCCTGACTGTAGTCGTTGACCGGATCGATGATGTAGAGGAACGCCGGTATGACACTCCCGCCCTTGTAGAAGCCGATGATGGCCAACGTCATCAGCATCTCCCACTCGCGCACATCGTCTCGATACGCCACGGCAGGGTCTTGATTGAGAGGCCGTGAGACGCTCGGGAGGTCGAGCGCGCCGATCACGCTGTCATGCTTGTTGATCATGTAGTTCCAGAAGAACTGTCCGGTGATGAAGAACGTCGACTTGTTGTTGAGAAAACGAATCCAGGTCGGGCGGTCGAACGCAAACAACCCCGACCACACATCCTGATTTCGAATACCGGGCAGGAAGGGTGCGAACGTGCTCTCACGGACGCAGCGGTCCTGCTGTGCGATGGTCTCAGGCTTAGGCCCGCACGAGAAGAACGGAAGGCCAAAGTCGTACGCTGTCTCGACCCGGTACACGGTCGACGACCATTCGTCGAAGTAGTTCGTCGCGAGACCGATCGTGTGAATGTACGGCGCGTAGAACTCGACCGGCAACGTGCCATTCTGCACCAGCCGTGCGGTCTCGATCTGGCCTTGCAGGGTCGGCTTCAATCCACGCGCCGGCGCGGCCGACGTGCTGATACCACCCGTCTGGGTGAACCGCTGATAGAGATAGCCCAGTTGAAACTGGACTCCGGGCGGAAGCAGCGGAGTGTCATTGCCGGTGACGCCATTGAAGCGGATGCCGAACTGGCTGTTCTCCATTGGGTTCTTCGAGTAATCGCCCCGCTTGAAGAGCTTGGAGCCGTTCATCAGGCGTTCGGCACGCTGGGGGAAAAAGTAGGCACCATCGCGCGGGTTGGTAAGCGGATTCGCGATCTTCACACCCCAGGGATGTGGCAGGAAGCGAACCTTGTTCGGCTCCCAATCGCCCGGATTCCAGTAGGCCTCGGCGAACACGTTGTTGAAGGTGGCCACGCGGCCGAAATCGTAGATGGCCTTTGCCATCCAGAACGGACGCCGCAGCTCATCGAATCCGAAGTTCAGCCCAGGCAACTCCTGAAACTGGTGCCACGTCAGATCAAGGCTGTTGGCGCGATCGAGCATGCGGAAGCCGTCGGACTCGCCCCAAATGATCTGCTGACGCCCGAGGCGAAGCGTCAGCGGAATCTTGAACTTGACGTCTACGTAGAGCTCCCGGAGCACGTTCTCGAACTTCGCGCCGTCGCGCTGCGTGCGATCGAGGTCGTCGATGTTGTCGAATCGCGGATCGGTCTTGAGCCCTTGGAAGTCGCGGTCGGTATGGACGTCGGGAAGCGTGTCGTACACGCTGTCGTACGAGCCGCGGTACAGCAGGAAGAAATTCGAGCTTTCCACCCAGGGCACGTCGAAGCGCTCCATCCACTTCCCGTGTTTGTCTTTCCAGTTCCAGTCGACGCGAATGTGCACGGTGTTTCGCTGTTGAATGAACTGGTATTGGTCGATGTCCGGATGTCGCACCAGCTGCTGCGACTGAAGATTCCCGGAGAGCTCGAGTGGACCGAACTTCTGCGTGGCATCCGCACCGGTTCCTGAGATCAGTAACGCCGCCACCGCGAACAGCATGGCGCGGAACCAGATCGCCCGACTCCGTATCGTCTTCAATCGTCCTCTGTGCATGTCGTCTCCCTGATGTGGCATCGATCGTTTGAAAACTATCGTCCCTAGAACTGGTAGGTGAGGCGCAGTCCGGTTTCCGACCGCCCGCCGTTCAGACCGCCCAAACCCCATGGCTCGAAATTGACCTCACGCTTCGGATTGATGAGATAGCGTTGCGAAAGATTCACGGCGAAGTTGGGCGTGACGAAGTAGTCCACACCCCACACCACCTCCTGGCTGTAGCTGTTGACGGGATCGAGCAGATAGACCATCGACGGCAATACGCTCCCCCCGCGATAGAATCCCAAGATGGCAACGGTGACCAAGGCCTCCCACCGGCGCACGTCGTCCCGATAGGCAACGGCAGGGTCCTGATTGACTGGCCGCGACACCGTCGGCAGATCGAGACCACCAATGACGCTATCCGACTTCTGGATCATGTAGTTCCAGAAAAACTGACCCGTGATGAAGAACGTCGTCTTCTTGTTGAGAGGGCGAATCCACGTGGGACGGTCGAACGCCAGGAGGCCGGACCAGACATCGTGGTTTCGGAGACCCGGGAGGAACGGCGCGAAGGTCGTCTCACGCACGCAGCGATCCTGCTCCGCAATCGCCTGGGGGTTGGGCCCACACGAATAGAAGGGCAGCCCAAAGTCATACGCCGACTCGAGTCGATAAACCGTACTGGTGAACTCGTCGAAGTAGTTCATCGCGAGCCCGACCGTATGGATGTACGGCGCGTAGTACTCGACCGGCAAGGTGCCGAGCGCTCTCAACCGCGCCGACTCAACCTGGCCCTCGACGGTGGGCTTCAATCCACGCGCGACGGCGGCCGAGGTACTGACGCCACCCGTCGCCGTAAAGCGCTGATACAGATAGGCGAGCTGCACCTGGATGCCGGGCGGAACGACGGGCGTCGCGGGGCCGGTCATGAAGTTGAATCGGATGCCCCATTGGCCGTTGTCGATGGGATCCCTGTCGTAGTCGCCCTGCTTGAAGAGACTCGTGCCGTTCATCAACCGCTCGGCGCGCTCTGGAAAGTTGAACGCTCCGCTTCGCGGATTCGTCAGCGGGTGGCCGATTTTCGCACCCCAGGGATGTGGCAAGAATCTGATCTTGTTGGGCTCCCAGTCGCCGAGGTTCCAATAGCCTTCGACAAAGACGTTGTTGAAGGTCGCAAAGTTGCCGACCTCGTACATCGCCTTCGCCATCCAGAACGGGCGTCGCGTCTCATCGAAGCCGAACGCTGGCGGCGGCAGCTCCTGCTGAAAATGCCATGTGAGATCGAGGCTATTGGCGCGATCGAGGATGCGAAAGCCGTCGGACTCCCCCCAGATGACCTGTTGCCGGCCGAGCCGGAGGCTGAGCGGTCCGAAGAAGTCGATGTCGATGTACGCCTCACGCAGCACGTTCTCGAACTTTGCACCATCGCGCTGGGCGCGATCGAGGTCGTCGAGGTTGTCGAACCGAGGATCCGTACGCTCCCCGGTAAACTCTCGACTCGTATGCACGTCGGGAAGCGTGTCGTAGACGCTGTCGTAGACGCCCCGGTACAGCAAGAAGAGCTTCGACGTCTTGACGCCCGGGACATCGAAACGATCGAGCCACTTCCCGTTGCGCCGCTTCCACTCCCAATCCACCCGCAGATGCATCGTGTTTCGCTGCTGGATGAGCTGGTAGGTGTCGATGTCGGGGTGCCGGATCAACTGCTGTGACTGCAGATTGCCGGAGAGTTCGAGCGGACCGAACTTCTGGGTTGCCAACGCGGGGCTCGCGAGACCAACGAGGCCCGCCGAGATGGCGAGGACCGCGCCGATCAGGATTCGATGAAGCGCCGGGACCGTCTTCCCCATCGAAATGAGACCCCCCTGCGCGCTGCGTCGCGCGTTGGCTTCAGGTTTCGTCGACGCTCCCCCCGCGTCGACGAAACGCTGTACCGCATGTTGCAGCTTGGGCGCAAGTTGCGGGAACAATTTGGATTCCGGAGCGGAACAGCGCATCGGACGAGCCCTTCGCGAGAGCGGTTTGCCGAGCTATCCGGTGATGGCGGCGGGCTCGGAAACCGCGGCCTGGTCGGACTGGGGGTTGGCGCGTACCACCGGCAACCGAACACGGAAACACGAGCCCTGCCCGACTTCGCTCTCGACCACGATCGATCCGCCGAGCAACGTCGTCAGGCGTTGGACGATGTACAGACCGAGTCCGACCCCATCGTGCCGGCGCCGGTCACTTCCGTCGACCTGACGAAACATCTCGAACACGATCGCTTGCCCTTCAGCTTCAATCCCAACCCCGGAATCGCGCACCGCGATGATCAGGTGCTGCCCCTCATCGTCGAGTCCGGCCTCCACCCGCACGAAGCCGGTATCGGTGAACTTGAGCGCGTTGTGCACCAGGTTGCGAACGACGGTCTTCAACTTCGCGTGATCGCTCACCATACACGGCATGGAGGGATCGGTCGCGAAGGAGACCGTGACCCCAGGTTTCACGAGCGAGGTCGGAAGCTGGGCGTCGACCTCAGCCAGCATGGCCTCGATATCGAGGGCCTCCAGCGAGACCGGCAACGCCCCCGATTCGAGTCTACTGACATCGAGCGTTGCTTGGATCAGCTCGAGCAGCTGCCGGGACGCTCCGAGCACCTTGCCGCAGATCTCGCGTTGCTGGTCGGTGACGGTGCCGAACTCACCTTCGCCGAGAAGCTCGTTGTAGCCAATGATGGCATTCAGCGGCGTGCGTAGCTCGTGAGACATCGTACTAATGAACTCGGTCTTGAGACTATTGGCCGCACGCAAATTACGGACGAGACGACCGTTTTCGAGCGCCATCGCCGCCTGATGGGCGATACCCGTAAGGAGGAGACGGGCCTCGGCGTCGAACGGGCCCGCTTGGTCGCGCGAGCCCGCGGCCAACATGCCGATGACGCTGCCCCGCACCCGCAGTGGCGCAGCCATCACCGAGCGGAGTCCAAGCCGCCCATACCACGGCGACTCGATCCAGCTGGTCGTATCGCCTTCGAACGTCTGCGCCCATCCCTCGAGCTCGGCCTGCGCGAGCAGCGGGAAGTCTCGGACCTCGAGATCCAGAGCGCGTATCTCGTCATGCTCCACCGCAGGCGTGCGATCGGTGCCAGCGGCCACCCGGAAGGTTCGATGCTCGTCGTCGTACAGCAACACGCTCACCCGATCGCATCTGAGAAGCTGGGCTGACAGCGCCGCGAGGTGATCGAGCGCATTCGAAGCTTCGAGCTTCGCATTTACGACCTCAGCCACCTTCAGCAATGCGGCCGACGTCTCGGCCTCTTTGCGCTGACGACCGTGCAGGACGCTGTTCTCGATGGCCACCGCCGCCTGGGTCGCAATCCCAACGGCTAGCTCCCGCTGATGCCTCGCGAAGGACCCCGTACGCTCACGATAGCCTGTCGCAAAGACCCCAACGGCACGATTGCCGTGCCGCATGACCGCGAAAAGGCCGGACGCGACCGGCCATCCCTGCAGTGCCCGCGCCTCCGGCGAACCTGGTCGCAGCTCGGTCAGCTCGACCAGATTCTCGGCAGCCAGCTGGACTCCGAAGCTCCAGAACGCGGAATCGAGTGCCGCTCGTGACGTGCGATTCCCGAGCCCGCGGCTCGCGAGCAAACGATAGCCCGCAGCACTCGCCGGCTCGACGAGAAAGGTGGCGCACCAGTCGGTCTTGAGTCGTTCGACGGCAACAGAGTGAAGGCGATCGACGACCACCCCGAGATCGAGCGACTCACCGACCGCCCGCGACACTTCGCAGAGGCCGGTCGCGGTTTCGACCGCCGTCTGCAATTCCGCGTTGACCTCGGCAACGCGCACGCCGCTCGTCACCAGCTCGCGATTCTTGTCGCGCAGGTGCCCCTTGTAGAAGAAGCATTGATTGCCCACGGCGCCGAAGATGAAGACCGTCACCGCGAAGAGCCCCGCCTCGGTCGCGACATGGACTGCCTCGAGGGGCGCGTAGACCAGCAGCAACGCGTAGGAGCCCGCCGAGAGCAAGGTCATGACGAGCCCGCAGGTACCGGAGACCATCGTCGCCGGGACGATCGTCATGAAATAGAAATACCGGAAGAGATGCCCTTCGGGTCCAAGAACGAACAAGCCTGCGGTCACCAACAGCGTGTCGGCGATGAGCTGCACGTAGACGAGCGCGCGAAGATCGCGACCGGCCCGCATCCACCAGTAGTAGAGGGGACTCAGGCACGCCGCGATCAGCACGACCGCCGAGACGCGCTGCCACTGGAGATCGAGCCCGCCGAAGTAAGCGAGGGCCGGGAGCGCGAAGAGGACGATGAGCACCGTCCTGGTACGGGTCACGGACAACCACCGGTTGATCGCCGCCAGATCGGACTGCTCGAGCGCGGCGACGCTCACCGCGGGAGCCGGATCCGTCCGCTCTGTCGAGGGCCGCACGAAATCGCGTAGCATCGGCAGTCAGGTACGCAAGCCCCATGCCAGGAGACCCTCGGCGAACCAGCGCTCGAACGCTGCCGAACCCCGAGAACTGCGGCTTTCTGGCCTCCGGCTCATTCGGCTCGAATACGAAGCCGGACGATCGGTGGCGCCACGCCGCCGACCGTCACCTCGGTGACGCTACGCTCGCTTCTCGAGCCGGGCTTCGAGGGCGCGAACCGCCCGGTCGACCGCCCGATGGCGGCGCCCCAGGTGGACCAGGAAACCGGCGAGGAGCAGCCAGAAGGCCGAGTATGCGGCGTACAGAAACCAGAGTCGGTCCGGAGCACTCATGCGGCGACCTCCGTGAAGCGATCTTCGATATTGTGGATCTCGTCGTGCAAACGCAGCGTCTCGTATCGCCGCCACAACAACCACGCGACCAGCAGCAGGAACGCCGCCAGGGTAACGAGCAACGTCGTAATCATGCGCGGATCTTCGAGCCCGCCTTTTCCTTCGGGTGCCGAGATCACCGAAGGATGCATGCCGCGCCACAGCCGCACCGACACCATGATCAGCGGAATGTCGAGGACGCCCACCAACGCGAGCACGGCGCCATAACGCGCAATCTCTGGATCATCGTGCGCGGTCGCCCGCAACAGCAGGTACACCGCGAAGATCGTCCACAGGATGACCGTCATCGTGAGTCGTGGGTCCCAGGTCCACCAGGTGCCCCAGATCGGCCGCGCCCAGATCGGTCCCGTCACGAGCACCATGGTGCAAAAGAGCATGCCAACCTGCACCCCGGCTTGCGCCAGATGATCGTACGCCGGACGCCCGCGCCATAGAAACAAGCCACTGGCACCCGCGGCGACAAAGAAGCCGAGAAACGCCGACCACGCGCAGTTCACGTGGAAATAGAAGATGCGTTGCACTGGGCCCTGCATGCGCTCGTCGGGCGCATAGATGAAGACACACCAGAGCGCGCCGAGCATCGTCAGCGTCGCCGCGTAGGGCAAGACGTGCTCGGCAATCGGGGCGAGGCGTGTACGCACAGTCATGACATCCTCATTCCTGAACCAGCTGCTCGAAAAGCATCCACCCTGCGACAGTGAATATCACGTCGAAGGTCACTAGCACGCGCAACCACGGACCGGTGCTCGCCAGGTCGCCTCCCGCCAGCACGATCCGGGTCGCTTCGACGGCACAGATGACCAACGGCACGAGCAACGGCAAGACGAGAAGCGGGAGCAGCATCTCACGAGCCCGCAACCGAACCGACAGGGCCGCAAAGAGTGTTGCGAGCGCTGAAAATCCCACCAGCCCGAGCACGTTTACGATCAAGAGAGATCCCGGCGCCGCCGGCAACGGCACCTGCAGAAAGAGCATCAGCAACAACAGGAGTACGCACTGGGCGAGGGCGAGCACGATGAGGTTCCCGAGCATCTTCGCAACGAAGATGGCGCCACGATCGATCGGCGTCAGGAGCAGGCCGTACCAGGAGCCGTTCTCTCGTTCGAGCAGAAAGGTGCGCTGCACCGAGAGCAGGCCTGCGAAGATGAACGTCACCCAGAGTACCGCCGGTGCAGCCTCGCGTGCGCCAGCGGGATCAAAGGCGAAGGTGAACGTGAGCAGCACGAGCAACATGAGCACGACCAATGCCGACAACGCCTCCCGCGTCCGGAACTCGAGGAGCAGATCCTTGCGAAGAATGGTCCACATCGCGTCAGGCCGCCACCGGAGCCGTCACCCGGCGGTACGCGTCATTGAGTGCCGCGCGCGCCCCACCCAGCCCGTCGGGCCCGTCCCCTCCATGCTGGACGGCGCCTTCCCAGGCGATTTGCCCCCGATGCAGGATGCAGGCGCGATCGGCGATCGCGAGTCCACGATCGAGATCGTGCGTCACGGTAATCACGGTCCGCCCCTCGCATTTGGCCGTCGCAAGAAGCACCGTGAGGACATCCGCAGCGGTCGCGTCCAACCCGCTCCAGGGCTCATCGAGCAACACGAGATCGGGCGTAGGCAGCAGCGCGCGTGCCAACGCCAAGCGTTGCTCCATCCCACGAGAGAGGACGCGCAGCGGGCGATGCGCAACATCGGCGAGCCCAACGCGGGCGAGCCACGACACCGCCTCCGCCTCCGGAGCAGCCGCGCCGTATGCGCGCGCGAAGAACGTCAGGTTCTCGCGCGCGGTGAGGTCGGGATAGCAAAAACTCTGATGCGAGACGACGCCGATCCGACGACGCACCTCCGGCCCAATGGCGTCGCTGCCGAACAACCGCAGGCATCCTCCCGTCGGCCTCGTGAGTGTCGCGCAGAGGCGCAGCAACGTGCTCTTGCCCGCGCCGTTCGGTCCGAAGATCGTCAAGGCCTCGCCGCGCACCACCCGCAGAGTGACGTCACGAAGCACCGGCGTCCGACCAAAGGACTTGCTCAGGCCGTCAGCCTCGACGGCGAAGTCGCAAGCGGCCGTCACGACAAGTGCTCCAATGCCTCCAGTGCCCCAAGCGCGCGCGTCTCGTACTTCTCTCGGAGCGCCGCGTAGTCCTCGGCGGAGAGCTTGCCCATCTGAAAGTCGAACTCCGCCTCTTTGATCGCTCCGTAGGCGAGATCCTTCTCCTTCTCGAGGCGATGACGCTCGTGCTCGGTCGCATCAACATCCCCAAGTGCACGCGCGCCCCGACCCCCCGCATCAGAGTCCCGGAGCAACGGCAGGGCCGTGGCAATGGCGACCAGGATGATCACCACCAATCCCGCCAAGAACAGGAGCTCACTCACCCGTCGAACCTGTCCAACTCGGCTTGCAGTCGGGCGCGTCGTTCCGCCGTCGGCACGTCGTCCTCGACCGGCGGCGTCGCACTCGCCGGCACGGCGCGTGTCCGCCAACGGACCACGAACGCCACGACCGCTACGGTCGCCACGAACACCGCCAAGAAAGGCATTACCCACGCAACGACATTGAAGCCAGTCATCGTCGGCGCCGACAGAATCTTCTCGCCGTACGTCGAGGAGAACCCCGTTAGGATCTCCGCACGGGTCTGACCCGCCGCAAGATGCTCGGCAATCTCCCCCTTGAGAGGAATGGCCGACGGGCATTGCAGATGGTTACAGCTGTGAACGGTCAGCCCGCAGCCACACTGGCAGGTGAGCGACTCCTCGATCTCGGTCTGGCTGGGACCCTTCATCGCACGACACGCGCTGCCCCCTCGAGACCACGCTCCTCCACAGCGAGCGCGGCCGCGAGCACGCGCTGCTCGGCGGCGGTCGGCGACATTACGATGACGGTCCCGAGCGCCATCACCAGCGCTCCGATCCACAACCACGCGACCAGCGGGCTCACGAAAACCAACAACGTGACCAACCCACTCTCGGCGTCGTAGTTGCCAAGCACGACGTAGAGATCGTCAAGGAGCGTGCTTCGAAGTGCGACTTCGGTCGTCGGCTGCTGTTGGCGTTTGTAGAAGCGTTTCTCCGGATAGAGCGTCGTCACGGGCCGACCGTTCCGGGTCACCTGGACCTCGGCGAGCATCGACGCCACGTGCGGAGAGTCCGTATTTTTCAGGTCGGTGTACGTGAGCGTATAGGGGCCGGCTTCGAAGGACTGTCCGCGCTCGATCGTCTCCTGCACCTCGACGCGAAATGCCGATGAGGCGGCCATGCCGACCGCGATCATGACGATGCCGATGTGGACGACGTAGCCGCCGTAGCGCCGCCTGTTCTTGCCCACGAGATTGGCGAGCGCCATCGCCGGCGACTCGTGCATCAGCGATTGGCGCGCGCGGGTACCGCGATAGAACTCCATCGCGATCGTCGTGAGCACGAACGTCGCCAGCGAGAAACACACGACCGCGTAGTAGTGCCGATAGCCCAGCGCGAAGATCACCACTCCCGTTGCGAACCCCAAGGTCAGCGGCCACAGGAAACTGCGGCGGAGGTTCCGGGCGCTCGCACGCCGCCATGCAATGACCGGCCCGACGCCGGTCATGAACAGGAGTGCCAGCCCGAGGGGTGCATTCACCTTGTTGAAGAACGGCGGCCCGACGGTGATCTTGATGCCCCGGACGGCTTCCGAAAGCACCGGAAAGATCGTCCCCCAGAACGTCGCGAAGGCGAGTCCGACCAGCAGCAGATTGTTGAACAGGAAGGCCCCCTCGCGGGACAAGAACGAGTCGATATCGTTCTCGCTTCGCAAGAGAGGACGGCGCCACGCAATCAATGCGATGCACGTGACGATCACCATCACCAGGAATCCGACGAAGAACGGCCCGAGCCCCGACTGCGTGAACGAGTGCACCGAGGATACGATGCCGCTGCGCGTCAGGAAGGTGCCAAAGATCGTCAGGGTGAACGTCAACAACACGAGCACCATGTTCCACATCTTCAGCATGTTCTTCTTCTCTTGAATCATGACTGAGTGCAGAAACGCGGTGCACGTGAACCAGGGCATGATCGCGGCGTTCTCGACCGGATCCCAGGCCCAGTATCCACCCCAGCCGAGCTCCTCGTAGGCCCACCGCGCGCCGAGCACGTTGCCGACGGTCAGGAAGAACCAGGCGAACAACGTCCACCGCCGGGTCGTACGAATCCACACGTCGCTGAGTCGCCCCGAGGCCAGGGCCGCCATCGCGAAGGCGAACGGGATCGCACAGCCGACAAAGCCCAGGTAAAGCGACGGCGGGTGGATCATCATCCAATAGTTCTGCAAGAGCGGGTTGAGATCGGCGCCCTCGATCGCGGGCACGGGCAAGCGCTCGAAGGGGTCCGTAATGAACACCAACAACGAGAGAAAGAACGCCGCGATAACGAGCAGCGTCGCGGTGACGTAGGGCATCAGCGCCGCGTTGCGCTCGCGATTCTGGAGATGAGCGATCGAACTCATCGTCATCAGGATCAGCACCCAGAAAAGCAGCGAGCCCGCCTGCCCACCCCAGAAGGCGGCAATCGTATAGGGAAGGGCCAACGTGCTCGACGCATACGAGGCGACGTACTCCAACGAGAAATCGTGCGTGAGCAGCGCACGCCAGAGAGCAACCGCCGCCAGCACGACGAGCCCGTGCACCGCGTAGGCCGCATGCCGACCGGACCGCACCATCTCGCTGCGTTGGCGCGCGGCGCCCACGAGAACGACCACGATGCCGTAGATGGCGGTGAGGAGCGCCAACTGGAGCGCGAGCGAGCCGAGTTCAATCATCGCGTGCTCCCGGGCTCAGCTTTCGGGGATCTCGGCTTCGTACTTCGACGGACAGCTGGTGAGCAGGGTGTGCGCTTCGAGCGTGCCGCCCGTGAAGCTCCCCTCCACGATCACGTCCCGCCCCTCGGCGAACATGTCCGGGAGAATGCCGTTGTACGCGACGGGCACACTCTCGGCGCCGTCGAACTCCGCAAGCTCGAAGTGCAAATCGAGGGTACGGGAGTCCCAGTCGACGCTATCCGCACCGACGCGCCCCGCCACGCGCACCTCTTCTTCCACCATGGACGCGCGCTCGGCCAGAAACTCGTCGATGGTGAAGTAGTAGACTGAAGTCTCACGTATTCCCGTGTACACGAGATACGCGACGGCGACGATGATGATGCTCGCGCCAATGACGAAACGCCGGTTGCGGTCCACCGAGCGAATGTACCCGGCAATCCGGAGGGTCCGCAAGCAGGGTCAGTCCTCACGGGCAGATGCGTCCGCCTGACGGTGTCGCCGTGGCGCCACGCATACCCCGCGCTCCGAGGCGCGCACGAACGCCAGGAGGTCTCGCACATCGTCGGTGAGCGGCCCCCCCTCGAGCTCTACAAGCGCGCGCCCTAGATGGGTGGGCCGCCCGAAGAGACGCGTCACCGCGCGGCGCACGGCCGTAATTCGCTCGGCGTCGAAGCCGGCCCGGCGTAGACCGACGACATTCACGGCCCGCACGGTGTGTGTACCGTCGACGATGCAGAAGGGCGGGACATCGCGACTGGTCCGCGCAAGACCACGCATCATCGCAAGCGTCCCGATCCGCACATGCTGATGCACGACGCAGTTCCCCGACACGAAGGCCCGATCCGCGACGGCGACGTGTCCCGCGAGGAGAGCGCCCCCCGCGATGATCGTCTCGTTGCCGATGACGCAGTTGTGCGCGACGTGGGCGTTCTGCATGAAGTAATTGTCGTTGCCGATGAGCGTCACACTGCCCGCGGTCGTACCCCGATGCACCGTGACGTGCTCCCGAAAGACATTGTCGTCGCCAACACGGAGGAAGGTCTCAGCACCGTCGAACGCGAGATCCTGAGGCTCGCCCCCAAGAACCACGCCGGGATGCAGCACATTGCGCGCGCCGATCTCGGTCGCGCCGCGCAGCACCGCGTGCGCGAGGACCCGGGTCTCCGCACCGATACGCACCGGGCCTTCGATGACCACGTAGGGCCCGATCGTCGCTGACGGATCAACCGTCGCGTCGTCGCTGACGACCGCCGTCGAGTGGATCATCCGTCATCGTCCGCGTCGGGATCGACGGCCTCACCAGGAACCTGGTACCCCTCCGTCATCCAGACCCCGAGGTCGACCATCCGACAGCGCTCGGAGCAGAACGGCCGATGCGGGTTCCCCTCCCAAACGACTGCCTGGCGACAGATAGGGCACCGGGGCTCGAAGGACATGGATCAGGAATCGACGGGTGGCTCGAAAGAACTGGCCACCGCCTGCTCCGGAACCGCCGCCGCTTCGGGGGCGGCCTCCGTTGCGACCGCGGAATCGCTGCCGGTCTCGGCAGCCACCGATGGACGTCGCCGACGACCGGTGCCGCCGCGGCGTCGCCGCCGTGGGGCCGGCGTCGCCGCGCTGGGCGCGTCTCCCTCGGGAGTAGGCGCCGCATCATCCGACGCCACAGCCTCGGACGCCTCGCCCACAGCCGCCGCAGGACTGTCGCGCTTCCGGCCGCGCGTGGTCCGTCGCCCACCGCGCCGCCGTCTTCGTCGCGTACCGGCATCGGTGCCGTTGTCCGTCACGGTGGCCATCGGATCGCCGGCAAGCATGCTCTGGCCACTCGGAACATCGCTCAAGAGATAGAGCGCCAACCGCGGATCAGCGTCTTCAGGTACCGTGGCCGCGGCATCGCTGGGGGCCGCCACCGCAGGGGCCGCCTCATCGACCGCCGTGGGCGTAACCGTTTCCGTGACCACCGTGGGCGTAACCGTTTCCGTCGCCGGCGCGTCCTCAGCCGGCGTCGCGGCCGCCGCCGTGCCGTTCACTGCCCCACTCGCAGATTCCGTCGTCTCGTCGACCGCATCCGCCTTCCGACGACCGCGCCCACCGCGTCTCCCGCGCCGACGCTTCTCGCCATCCTCGGCGGTCTCTTCCGTCGTTTCGGCAGCTGCTGCCGTCGCGGTACGTCTGGTCCGCGTCGTCGGGGTGCGCGTCGTCGCCGTGCGCCGCGAGGAGGATGCGCGTCGCGCGCGCGGCGTGGGTGGCGCCTGTGCGGCCTCGGCACTCACGACCTCACCAGGACGCACCACGGGCAACGGCGCCATGACGTCGCGCGTCCGCACTTCGATCTCGGACTGATGGGCCATCAGCGTCGGGCTCGACACGACCTCGATCCGCGTCGCAAACCGCGCCTCGAGCTGTGCGAGCGCATCGCGCTTGCGGTTCACCAGGTACATTGCGACTTCGTGCGGGACGCTCACCTTCATGAGGGCGACGTCGGCCTGCGCGATGCGTTGCTGAATCTGTCGGAGCGCCACGAGCGCCGCCGACTCCGTAGTACGGACCGTGCCGTTGCCTTCGCACGTGGGACAGGTGGCGTAGGCGCTCGCCGCGGCCGCTGGACGCAACCGCTGGCGCGAAATCTCGATCAGCCCGAGTCGCGAGACCCGTCCGATGTCGTGGCGGGCTTTGTCCGGGTGCATGCAGTCCCGGACGGTCCGCTCCACATCGTTGTTGTGACTCTGGACCCGCATGTCGATGAAATCGCACACGATGATGCCACCAAGGTCGCGCAGACGAAGCTGGCGAGTGATCTCCCGGGCGGCCTCCATGTTGGTTCGATAGGCCGTATCTTCCTGGCTGGCGCCACGCATCGACCCGCCCGAGTTGACGTCGATCGACGTGAGGGCCTCGGTTGCCTCGATCACGATGGAGCCGCCAGACTTCAGAGGAACCTGCCGCTTGTAGATCGACTCGATCTGATCCTCGAGACCGAAATGCGAGAATATCGGCGCCTCCTCGGTGTAGAGGTGCAGCAGATCCTCTTTGCCGGGCGCGACGTTGGTCAGGAAATCGCGGGCACGCTCGTAGACGTCGGGATCGTCGACATAAATCGCACTCACGTCGGGCGTGAAGTAGTCACGGATGTTGCGCAGCACGACGTCGTGCTCGCGATAGATCAGCTCGGGCGCGCGCTTCGACTCGGCGTTCTTCTTGATGCTGTCCCACAAGCGGCGCAGATACTCGAGGTCACGCGCCAGCTCCGCACTTTGGTCGTCATCGAACCCGGCGGCCGTGCGCACGATGATGCCGCACCCGGGAGGGGCTTTGAGACCGCCCAACAGCTCTCGGACACGCGTGCGCTCCTCGCCCTCGATCTTGCGTGAGATGCCGGTGTCTTCCGAGCCGGGGAGGAGCACGAGATACCGACCTGGCAACGAGTAGAAACTCGACACGGTCGGCGGCTTGTTGGTGAACTGCTCTTTGGTGATCTGGACCAGGACTTCGTCGCCGGACTTGATGACGTCCTTGATACGGCGCCGACCCCGCTCTCCCACGGGCGCCTTGCTGGCCCCGGGGTGGTTCTTGAAGCAAATCTCGTCGAGGGGCAGGAAAGCATCCCGCCCGGACCCGATATCGACAAAGGCGGCCTCGATAGCCGGATGGATCCGGCGAACGATGGCCTTGTAGATATTGCCTTTGACGTACTCGCGGCTGAGCGACTCGATCTCAAAAGATGCGAGCTGCCCGTCTTCAACGATCGCCACACGGCTCTCCTCCGCGTGGGTCACGTTGATAAGCATTGTTTTCATAAGAGGTTTCTGCCCCCTCCCCAGCCCCAGTTCATCCAGAGGTTTTGTAGCATGGGGATGCGCTCCGGAGCTAGGACGAGCCAAAATGGGGACCCATGGGGCCTCGGGTGCCGCCCAAACAGCACCCCGGGGCATGTCGGCCAGTCGACCGCCGCTGATGCGACGGCGTGGCTCCTGCTCTCAAATTGACAGGTTGAGGATCTACGTCAACCCAAAGGGCCCGGTGACGGCGACCCTCAGGCGGCGAGCAATCCACTGTCGCGGAGGGCATCTGCCACGAACGTCAGCACGTCGCGCCCATGGTCAGGATGCGGTCCCGCGGAAATCCCAATCGCTCGGTCAGCTGCACGAGAACACTGGCCGTAGAGGAGGCATGGCAACGCCGCACCCCGCACAGCGACCTCCGCAGAATCCCTCATCCAGCTGGGCATGCGAGCACGCTGGCAGCGCCATCGTGCGAGGCACAATCCGCCCAGGATCACCTTGACATTGCGCCCCGGCCCGGCTCTGGTGCCTGCGTGGCACAGTACACTTACGAGCGCCTGAGCGCCCAGGACGCCTCTTTTCTCGTCGCCGAGCGGCCCACCGTCCCGATGCACGTCGCCGGCACGCAGATTTTCGAAGCCGGCCCACTAGCCAAACCAGACGGTGGCATCGACATCATGGCGTTCAAGCGTGCCACGGAAGCGGTCCTGCACCTGATCCCGCGCTATCGCCAGCGTCTCAAATGGATTCCGCTCGAGAATCATCCAGTGTGGATCGACGACCGGCAGTTCAACCTCGACTACCATATCCGGCATACAGCACTGCCCCGACCCGGCGGCGACGAGCAGTTGAAGCACCTCTCCGCGCGCATCATGGCGCAGCAGCTCGATCGCGCGCGGCCGCTCTGGGAAACATGGGTCGTCGAGGGCCTGGAGAACAATCGCTTCGCCGTCATCAGCAAGATCCACCACTGCATGATGGACGGTGCCGCGGGTGTCGACCTGGCACAGATTCTCATGTCCGCGACGCCGGAACACGAGATCGCGGAGCGCATGCCGTACATCCCGCGACCGTCACCGTCCGGATGGGAGCTTCTTCGCGATTCGCTGGGGCGCCGACTGACCCTTCCGGTCGAGCTCCTTCGTGGCATCGAGCGCTTCGCCGAGCAGAGCAACCCGCGACAAGAGGTCATGACGCGGCTAAACGCCGTCCGCGAGCTGCTCTCGTGGGCGATCCGTCCCGCCTCCGAGACACCAATGAACGGGCGGCTCGGCCCGCATCGCCGGTTCGATTGGCTCACGATGCCGCTCGCCGACGTGAAGGCCGTGCGGAAGGCGTATGGCTGCTCACTGAACGACGTCGTGTTGACCATCGTCGCTGGCGCCGTGCGCGAGTTCCTGATGCAGCGCCGCGTTCACCCCGAGCTTATCGATTTCCGCGTCTCGGCACCCGTCAGCATGCGCCGGGGCGACGAGCAGGACACCATGGGCAATCGCGTATCGTCGTGGATCCTCCGGCTACCCGTCGGGGAGAAGGATCCGAAGAAACGCCTCGAGCAGATTCATCGGGTCACGCAGGAGCTCAAGGAATCACGCCAAGCGCTCGGCGTCGAAACGATGATGGCCATGGCCGAATGGACGCCGACGATGCTGCTCTCGCTGGGCGCCCAGGCGGCTTCTGGTCCGATCAACATGATCGTCACCAATGTGCCCGGCCCACAGATTCCTCTCTACATGCTGGGCGCAAAGCTCGTGGAAGCGTTCCCGCTGGTACCACTGCTCGCCAACACCGGGTGCGGCGTCGCGCTCTTCAGCTACGACGGCAAGTTGTGCTGGGGCTTCAACGCCGACTACGAATTGATACCGGACCTCCGGACGTTCGTCCGAGCGGTCGAATCGTCGTTCAAAGAGCTCGCGGCCGCCGCCGATGTCTCGACGGACGTCCGACGCACCCTGCAAAGCGACCTCGACACGTCGTCGCAACCTGCGGGGGGTTCCGCGGGCGACTCCACGACAGCACCCATCGCCATCACACCTCCCGCTGGCAGACCAGACTCCGGCCTAGGTCACTAACGGACGGGGGCACTCCCGCCCCCAAATACCAACGCGGGGGCCACCCGCACGGCCGCGACGGGTCAGCCCGCAGCGTGGGAGGGCGCCTTGTCGGATGCGCGATGCTCGGCGTGCACGTGCTCGACGAACCAGCACACCGCGTCGATCGCATGCGCGCTCCGCCAGGAGTGAAACACTTCGAACGCGTGCTGCGCGCCGGGAAGTTCGGCGAACGCCACCCGATTCCGCGACACCGCGCGCAGCTTCTCGACGAACTCGCGTGCATCCTCGATGAAGGCGAGTGAGTCGTGCGACCCGTGAATGACGAAGAAGGGCGGCGCATCGGCATGCACGCGCATGATCGGCGAAGCTTTGTCCCACCGCTCCGGGTACTCCGTGGGTGAGCATTTCATGACGACACGCTCGAGAAACGGCGTCATCGAAGCGCGCCCACGGAGACCGCGCCGATCGAGAAAATCGTAGACGCCATAGAACGGCACGCAAGCGGCCACCGACGTATCCACGTGCTCGAACCCTGGTTGGTACTCCGGGTCGTTCATGGTCAGGCCCATCAACGAGGTGAGGTGCCCTCCGGCTGAACCGCCGGTCACGATCACGAAGTTCGGGTCGGCGCCGTGCTCGTGCGCGTGCTGTCGGATCCACGCGAGCGCGCGCTTCACGTCGATCAGGTGATCGGGAAACGTGACGCGCGGACTCAAACGATAGTTCGGCGCGACACACACCCATCCGCGCGACGCCATCCGATGCATCAGTGGCTGGCCCTGTTGATGCTTCTGGCCGATCACCCACCCACCACCGTGCACCTGCAACAACACGGGACAACGCTCCCGCCGGCCCGCGGGGCGATACACATCGAGGCGGGTGCGACGCTCTCCGTCTCCGTACTGGAGGTTGCGAATCACCTCGACACCGCGCGCGCGCATCTTGAACGGACGTACGATGTGGCGCGGGGAGACCCCGGCGCGAAGATCCTCGACCATCGCCGGATCTACGCTCTCACGATAGTCGCCGCCAAACACCTCGCGCAGTGCGGCGTCAAACACCGCGGGGGCGTGAGCGGCGCGTCGTTGCAGCGTGACCAATCCCCACCACGACAGCAGCGTCACGCCGAGACCCACCCAGCCCGGCCACGCGCCGAGGGCGCCGTAGTACACGAACGCAATCGTGGAGATTGCCTGCCACACGATATGATGGATGGCGAGCTCTCCGGTAAGCCAGGCGCCAAAGAAGTACGGCACGACGAGCAGGCCCATTCGACGACCGCGTACCAGCGCACTCGCCGTAAACAGCGCGCCAACGACGGTGACGATGAGGAAGAGCCACGGGATCGTCATACGCGATCTGTAGCGACGGACCGAGGCCCGTGCAACCCGAATTCGCCCGGGTCAGGTACCGCGCCGATCGCCCCAGAGCTCGATATGCAAGCGAGGACTGAAGCGGAACCCACGCTCGCGGCACAGGGCGGCGAGCCATGGCCCACGTGCGGCGAGTTCCTCGCGCGTCGTCCCGAGCGGCATCAACATGACGGTTGCCGGTGCCACCGCTGGGAGCTCGGCGAGCACTGCCTCGATCTCCCCGAGATCGCTCGGCTCAGCCACGACGAACTTCAGCTGACAGAAGAACCCATCGATCAGCCGACGCAGGACATCCCGATCGATCCTGCTGGTGCGATGATCCTCGCGTACCGACGCCGAACGCGCCGGCCCAGGATCCGAGTTCGAGAGCTTGGGACTGACCGACATCAGATCGCAGGTGAGGTCCTGGTAGATCGTACCGGCCGTCTCGATCGTCACATGGCACCCCCGGGCTCGGAGCGCCGCGGTGAGAGCCGGCAGACTCGACCACAGCATCGGTTCGCCGCCCGTCACCACGACGTGACGCATACCCGACGGTACCGCCTCCACGAGTTCGTCAACGCGCTGCCACTCCCCCTCGGGCTCCCACGAGGTGTAGGGCGTGTCGCACCACTCGCAACGCAAGTTGCATCCGGTGGTGCGAATGAAGAACGAGGGCACGCCGGAAAGGCCGCCCTCCCCCTGGAGGGAGGCGAACGTTTCCGCGATGCGCAGACGATCGTCGGAGGACACCCCGCAACGCTAGCCGCGTCATCCCGCCGGGTCCACGATTTCATCCGGCGAGATTCGCCGTGCTGTATCTTGACTCAGATAGATTGGTTTGTTACCCAATCAATCTATGGGGCGTCCGAGTCTCGCGGGGCCGCGTCGGCGGCAAATCATCGACGGCCTCCGCGCCGCCATCATCAAGCACGGTCTCGCCGACGCCTCGGTACAGCGCATCGCGACAGAGGCCGGCGTGCCCTCCGGCCTCATTCACCACTACTTCGCGTCGAAGGAAGCGCTGCTGATCGCAACGGTCGACCAGGTCGTCGAAGACCTCCGCACACCCCTGATGTCGGAGTTGAACGTACTCGATCCCGAGCGCGCCCTCACACGCGCGCTCGACTTTCTGCTGCTCGAGTTTCCTGCCGATCGCGAGCGGCGCCTGCTGCTGGCCGAGATCTGGATCGCGGCCCTCCGGCGCCCTCAGCTCCGCGAACGCATCGCCGAGCTGAACACGGAAATCGTCACCGAACTGACGGCGCTGCTCGATCGTCTCCCGGATCGCGCGCGCCATCACGCCGAGAATCACGACCTCGCCATGCTGCTGATCTGCTACGCCGACGGCGCCGATCAGCAGCGCATGTTCAACCCGAAAGGCATAGACCCGCGCCAGCTGCGCCGTACGGCGGACGAGTTGATCGCGACGTATCGAGGAGCGAACGATGGAAAAACTGATGGCCGAGCATCGCCGCATGATCGGCGACTTCGAAGTAATCGAACACGTGGACGAAAAGAAGATCGCCGATCTGCGCGCTCAGGTTGATATCGCCGCTCCGATCTCGCTCCATTGGACGTGGGAGTACGGGAGCGAAGTCGAGGAACTCCGCGCCCTCTACGAGCGCGGCAAGCATGGCCAGTGGGACGCCGAGACCGACCTGGACTGGTCGATCCCCTTCGAGCGCACCGAATGGTTCATGCCACAGGAAAACGCCTCACTCCTCGGCACCGTGCTGAAGAACCTCGGCGCCGACGAGAAGACCTGCCGCGAAGCGCAGTGGGACGAGTTCTGTCACACCATGTCGCAGCTCCTGCACGGCGAACAGGCCGCGCTGCAGCTCTGCGGACAGCTGACCAACGTGTGCCCGACGATGGATCAGAAGTGGTACGCCGGCTCGCAGGTCATAGACGAAGTGCGCCACGTCGAGGTGCTCTCGAAATTTCTCGCCCGGAAGACCGGCGCGCTCTACCCGATCGATCCCACGCTGAAGCTGCTCCTCGACAGGCTCCTCGAGGCCCCCACGTACAAGATGAAGACGCTCGGCATGCAGTGCCTGTTCGAGGGCATGGCGGTCGGCATCTTCGACGTCATCAAAACCATCACGACGAACCCACTACTGAAGGAGATGCTCCGTCGGGTGGAGCTGGATGAGGCGCGGCATGCCGCCTTCGGCGTGCTGACGATGCGTCGCATCGTCGCCGATGCGACCCCGGAAGAAATGATCGAACTCGAGGACTTCGCGTTCGAGGTACTCGAAGCGCTGAACGCCAACCAGCAACTCGACATGCTCCAGCTCTTCGGCCCGAAATACGGGCTGAATCCGGAAGAAGTCGTCCAGCTGCTCCACAGCTCGCCGCACTGGACCGCATTCAACAGCGAAATCTACATGCACACGGTCATACCGAATCTGCAGCGCCTCGGCCTCGTCACCGAGCGCACCGAGGCTCGCTACCGCGCCGTTGGTATCCTCTCGGACACCCGCACACCGCCCCGCGATTTGCCGTTGCTGAACTAGGTCATTGGTTTCGCCCGAGCCCCGCAGCTCGGGGCCTAGTCTTTGAAGGCCAGGTCGCGCGCGGGGAGACGGTAGCGGATGAACAGCCGGTAGATCTCGCCGCGCGAGATCTTGCGCTGGGCGTAGATGGCCCGACGCTTGCGCCACATTGCCGGAAGGGCGCGAAAGGCGTCCCGGTACGCGCGCACCAGGATGCCGAGGAGTTCGCGGCGGGAGTAATCGCGGACAAAGCCACCGGAGGCGCCCCGCTTCGTGAGGGCGGCGAACGCCTGCAGACCGTAGCGATAGAACGTAAACACGGGACTCAGCACCACGATCGGCAGCGGAGCATGCTTCACGAGGTTGAAGATCCGGTTCCGCTCGACGTGGTACGCTTTCACTTTGGAATGTTTGCCGGCGGTTGAACTCTTGAGATGGTAAGCGACGGCACGGGGCACGTACACACACCCCCACCCGGCAAGCCGACCGCGCATCCCGAGATCGGCGTCCTCGAGGTAGAGAAAATAGTCCTCGTCGAACCACCCGACCTCGTCGAGCATGGCCCGTCGGTAGACGGCCGCAGAAGCGCAGGGAAAGACGGCTTCCTCCTCATGCGCGAAGGCCGCCCCGTCCGGCTCTTGCCACCCGCGCGGACGGTAGATGCCGTCGGCGTAGATGAGCAAGCCCGCCGAGTCGATACGCGTTGGATCGGTGGAGATCAGTGTTCTCGGCGCCAACATGCCGGCGTCGGGATGGCGGTCGGCCGCGGCCGCGAGTTCGGCGAGGCACTCGGGCGCGAGCCGCGCATCGTTGTTGAGGGTCACGATGAGGTCACCGGTCGCGACCTTGAATCCTTCGTTGTTGCCACGCGCGAAGCCCGTATTCTCGCCGAGCGCTAGCGTCTGCGCTCCGGGAAACGCGGTATCGACCAACGCAAGCGACCCGTCGTCCGAGCCATTGTCGACAACGATGGTCTCGAAATCACGAAACGTCTGCGCACGAAGACTCTCGAGACACTCCCGAAGAAGCGTCCCGCCGTTGCGGTTCACGATAATGATGGAGGCTCGCGGCATGCGGGGTCCGCCTCGCTAGCGCGCCCGACGCCGCCCAGCAAGCAGGACTCGCGACAGTCGCCGTTGACTCAATAGTACGACTCTCGTATCATCCGGAGTTCGAGCCAATGAAAGAGCGAGTTGAAGAGCTAGCGCGCTTCATCGATTTCGTCTCGGCGCGCTTCAAAGAGAACGAGGGCCTGTTCGAGAGCCGCCTCGAAGTATCGCACCGCGAGCTGGCACTCCTGCGCACGCTTGCGGCCGAGGGACCGATGATCAGCAAGAATCTCGGCGCTCGCTTCCAGGTACCCGTAAGCACGATGACCGGGCTCGTCGATCGCATGGAGAAGAAGGGCCTGCTTCGCCGGGCTCCGAACCGGCGCGACCGGCGCTCGATCGAGCTCGTGGCCACGCCCGCCGGGACGCTGGTGCTGGAAGAGCAACACCGCGGGTTACAGGCGATGGCGCGCGGCATTCTCGATGCACTCCCGAAATCGGATCAACAGACGCTCATCGCCATTCTGCGCCGCGTCGAGCACGGCGGGAACCGGAAGGCCAGCTAGTATTTTTTTGATCATATAGCACGAGGGCGGGACTATCCGCTCTACGAAACATCCGGCTACGGAAGGAGAAACCCCATGAAACCAACGCTCGTCACCGGTGCCAACGGGCACCTCGGGAACAACATCTGTCGACAGCTCGTCGAACGCGGAGAGAAGGTACGTGCGATGATCCGCGCTAGCGCCGATCCGGCCCCGCTCGCAGGTCTCGACCTCGAGATCGTCCGCGGCGACATCATGGATGCCGCATCAACCCAGGACGCCACTGAGGGCTGCGGACGCGTCTACCATACCGCAGCCGCCTTCGTGATGTGGTCGACCGATCCCGAACGGGAAATCATTCAACCGTGCCGCGACGGCACGCGCATCCTCATGGAGGCAGCCGCCAAGGCTGGCGTCGAAAAGGTCGTCTACACGAGCACCACAGGCACCATCGGCTTCTCCGCTGATCCGGGCGCGCCGGCGGACGAGAGCCATCGGAACACCGATCCACATACCGCCTACGTCCGGGGGAAGATCGCGGCCGAGAAAGAGGCGTTCGCCGTTGCCGCCCGCACGAAGCTCGCGATGAGCACCATCCATCCCGGACTGATCCTCGGCCCGCGCTTCTTCAAGGTGAGCGAGTCGGTGAAGCAGATCGCCGACTTCGTGAATCAGGGCGCACCCGCGTACTTTGACGGCGGCTTCGACATCGTCGACGTGGAAGACGTCGCGCGCTGCTCGCTCCTCGCGATGGAGAAAGGCGGCGATCGCGAGCGCTACATTGCGTCGGGCGAGCACATGACGATCAAGCACGCCTTCGAGACGCTGGGCGAGTTGACCGGTTTGAAGGCGCCGTCGCTCCGACTGCCAACGCCGGTGCTTCGAGTTGCCGCCGGCCTGATGGAGATCGGCGCGAAGGTCACGGGCGGACGTCCAATGCTCGACCGACACCAAGTCGACGAGTTCGCCGGCAAGTTCTCCTACTTCGACAGCGGGAAAGCGGAGCGGGAGCTCGGCTACACGTACCTGCCAGCGCGCACGGTCTTGGCCCGAACGGTGGCGTGGCTCGTCGATCGCGGTTTCGTCGAGGAAAAGCGCAAGGCCGTCCTGCAGCTGGACCCCTCGCTCAAGGGGGCGTACTAGAGGACCGTGGCTGGCACGAGAGTCCGTTCACTGGAAGGCCGTGAGGCGGGCCTCGTGGCCCGCCTCGTGCAGCTCATTCTGCGCGTCAACGTCGGGAAGAGCGTCAACCCGATCAAGGTCCAGGCACACTCCACACGGGCAATGCTGGCGAGCTTCCTGGCCAACGCGATCATGAGTACGGGCCGCGCCCGGATCGGCAACGATCTCCGCGAGCTGGTAAAGATCCGGGCAGCGACACGGAACGGCTGCCCCTTCTGAATGGACATCCACGCTGCCGTCGGCGGTGACCAGGGCCTGAGCCAGCGACAGATCGACGCCGCCCTGCTCCGCACCGATGCGTCCATGCTTCCGATGCGAGAACAACTCGCCCTGGAGTACTCTGATCGGGTAAGCGCGACGCCGGTAGACGTTCCCGACGAGTTCTTCGACAAGCTGCGCGCCGCGTTCTCCGAAGTGGAGATCGTCGAGCTGACCTCGCACATCGCGCACGAGAACTACAACGCCAAGTCGAACCGCCCGCTACGCGTCGAACCGAACGACTTTTGTCCGATCCCGCCGCCCGCCGTGAAGGACTGACGACAGGGCCCCGCTACGCGCCCCGCGTTGCGAGATGTGCTTTGATCTCAGCGAGCCCCTCGGCGTAGCTCACCCGCGGCGACCAACCGAGTTCGGTACGAATGCGCGTGGTGTCGAACCGGTTGTCCGAGCCGATGAGATTCAAAGCCTCGAGCGGCATGAGCGCCTCGTCCTTCGGCGCCACCTGGCGCGCTGGATCCTCGTTTGCGAGCGCCGCCGCACGGAGCGGCTCGAGGGGTGTCGCGGGGAGGGACCCCACGCCAACTAGCGCTGCCAGATCGTCCAGGTAGCGCCGCCACGTCACGTCCGATCCGTCGCACACATTGTAGACGCGGCCGATCGCGCCTTCGTGTGCGCCGAGCAACAGCAGCGCGTCGACGAGATTGTCGACGTAAACCAGGCCCGCGTTTCCGCTACCCGTGCCGACCACCATGCCGAGACCCATCTGAATGAGCGCGATCATCCCTTCGACCCAGGGACCACTGCCAACACCGTACACGTTCGACGGCCGCACGATGGTCACCGCCAGTCCGGTCTTCTCGCGGACTTCGTCCGCGACGTCCTCTTGCGCCTGTTTCGCGCGTCCGTACTGGCCCTGGTAGGCGCCACGCTCCGAATCCTCCGCACACACGTCCTTCGCAATGCGATCGCCGTAGGCACAGATCGACGTAGTCACCACGACTCTGGCACCCACCGCTGCCGCTGCCTCGTAGACATTCCGACTCCCCTCGACAGTCACGGCCCAGTGGTCCTCATAACTCCCCGCGGTTCCCACGAGCGCCGCCAGGTGAAAGACCGTACCGATGCCGCGGAGCGCCTGCTCAACGTCGGCACGCTGCCGCACGTCGCCCCGCACGATCCGCACGCGGTCTCCCCACACCTCGGGCGTCGCCTCGTCGGGCAACGCCAGTGCCACCACCGCCACGTCGCGATCCAAAAGTTGCGCTACGAGCCGCCGGCCGATGAATCCGCCCGCACCCGTCACCAGAACCGGAGTCCGAAGATTCGCCATGGCCCCATCTCCTACTCGAATCGCCCCCGGGATGGCCAGCGCGGGAAGCAGAGATTCTCGCCATGCGGCGCGGGCGCGCGACGGTGACGAACAGCGAATATCTCAGTCGAGCTGGAACACGCGGGCGGCCGTCTCCCACAGAAACAGCTGTCGTGTCGCGTCGTCGAGGCCGAGGGCGTCGAGGTCGGCCAGGCAGTCGCTTGGAGTGACCATCGGGTAGTTGGTGCCGAACATTACCTTCTTCGCGCCGTGGCCCCGCATGTAGGACACGAAGTCAGCCGGGTAGCGCCGCGCTTTGTACGCCGAGGTGTCGACGTAGACATTCGGGAACTTCGTCGCCAACGAGATGATCTCGCTCGTCCATGGAAATCCGATGTGGCCAGCGACGATGCGAAGCTCGGGAAACTCGAGCGCGACATGCTCGAGATAGGGAATGGGACGCCCGGGCTCGGACGGACAGAGCGGACCGGTATGCCCGACCTGCGTGCAGAACGGCACGTCGAGCTCGATGCACTCGGCGTAGAGGGGATAGTAACGGCGGTCGTCGGGCGGCAGATCCCACAGCCACGGGACGATCCTGAGACCCTTGAAGCCGCGCTCGCGGACACAGCGGCGGAGTTCCCGGACGGCGTCCATCGGACGATGCAGATCGGCGGACGCGATTGCCACGAAGCGGTCGGGATGCGCCGCCGCGATCGCCGCCACTTCGTCGTTCGAGATGAGCGCGCCGCGCGGGCCGTACCACGCGGCCAGGCACCCCTTGCGAACACCGCCAGCGTCCATCGCCGCGAGTGTCAGCGAGAGCGGAATCTCGGCATCGCGCAGGCCTCCGGTCCAGCGACGAAGCGAATCAAAGCACGGCTCCGCGAGAAACCGCGGGGTGGGATGTTGCATCCATACGTCGATCGTCGTCGCCGCAGGGCGGGGGTCAGCCATGTGGGTCTCTCTACAACGCGCACACCGCCGGAACCAAGCACCCCGCCTTCTGACATCCCCCCCGATCGTGGCTATAACGATCGCATGGCATTGGCCGATGCAATGTTTCTCGACCGCCTACGCGTGATCGGCACCATCGAAGGCACCTCGACGTTGGTGCTCTTCTTCGTGGCGATGCCGCTCAAGTACCTGGCCGGGTTCCCCCTCGCGGTCTCGATCGTGGGCCCGATCCACGGCGTGCTGTTCATCTTGTTGGCCAGCATGTCCCTGTTGGCGATCGAGCGCGTACCCATCGCGGCGCGTCTCGGGTACGCGGGGATTGCCGCGGCGGTCTTCCCGTTCGGGCCATTCGTGATGGACCGATGGCTGAAAGAGATCGCCGAGCGCGGCTAGGCGGTACGGACGCCAGTCTCACCCACCGTCGCGAACGAGGCTCCATCCTGAGCGCGTGAAGCGCGCGACACGACCGGCGGGGGACTCGGCCGTCGGCTAGAACTCGACGACGACGTCTGGCGTACCGTCCAGGTGCACGGTGTCCACGAAACGGACGTGGTGATCCTGGAGTGACATGATGATCGAGCTGGTACGGCAGCCGTGGCCGAAGAAGCGGACACCGCGCATGAAATTGCCATCGGTGACACCGCTAGCCGCGAACACGATCTCCGGGCCCGGGGCGAGATCGCGCTCGGTGAAGATGCGCTTCGGATCGTCGATCCCCATCTTCTTCATGCGCTGCTCCTGCCCTTCCTTCGTTTTGACCAGGCGGCCCTGCATGCCGCCATTCAGGCAGCGAATCGCGGCCGCGGCCAGCACACCCTCGGGCGCGCCGCCGGTTCCCATGACGGCGTGCACGTTCGTCCCGCGAACGGCAGCCGAGATACCCGCCGCGAGATCACCGTCCGAGATCAATCGAATACGCGCACCGGCGCTCCGGATCTGCTCGATCAGTGGTTGATGCCGCTCGCGCTCGAGCACGATGACGACGAGGTCCTTCACCTCACGATGCAATCGCTTGGCGATCGCAGTGAGATTCTCCTTGGGCGTCGCATCGAGGTGCACCGCGCCTTTGGCCGCCGGCCCGACGATGATTTTCTCCATGTAGCAGTCGGGGGCGTGCAACAACCCACCCTTGTTGGCGGCAGCGAAGGTGGCGATGGCATTCGACTCGCCCGTAGCGCAGAGGTTGGTGCCCTCGAGCGGATCTACGGCGATATCAATTTCAGGGTCGTCGTCAGCACCGCGACCGACCTTCTCGCCGATGTAGAGCATTGGCGCTTCGTCGCGCTCCCCCTCGCCGATGACGATCGTGCCACGCATGTGGACCCCGTCCATGGTCTTCCGCATGGCCTCGGTGGCCACGTGGTCGGAGTGCCGCCGATCGCCCTTGCCCATGGTGCGTGCCGACTCGATGGCCGCAACCTCGACGACGTGAAGAAACTCGCGCGAAAGCGTGCGCTCCATACCCATGTCTTGGATCCTCCTGAAGATAGATTAGATCAGTCTGCCAAAAAGCGGTCGTACCGTGTAGCCGTCAAAAGGCTGTCCTGAAGGATGCTACTTTCCCTGAAACTGAGGAACTCGCTTCTCGAAGAAGGCCCGCATCGCTTCACGGAGGTCGTCACTCGCCACGAAGGCGGCGTTCCAGGTGGCAACGTACGTCAACCCGTCCTCGATGCTCTTCCCTTCGCAGAACGCGAGCACCCGCTTCGTGCCGGTAACAGCAAGCGGCGAGTTGGCCGCCATACGGGCCGCCATGGCCTGCGCTGCCCCGACCGTCGCGGCCTGGTCGGGGTAGACCTCGTTGACGAGGCCCATCGCTTTGGCTCGTTCGGCGTCGAAATCGTCCCCAGTGAATGCGAGCTCGGACACCAGCCCTTTGCCGATGATTGCTGGCAATCGTTGCAGGGTGCCGACGTCGGCCACCATCGCCATCCGGGTCTCACGAATACCGAAACGGGTACTCGCCGCCGCGAGCCGGACGTCACATGCCGTGATCAGATCGATACCGCCCCCGAGACAGTATCCGTGTGTGGCCGCGATCACTGGCTTCTCGCACCGCGCAAGCGCCGTAATCGATCCCTGCAGATGGATAATGTTGTCGAGCAACCGCTTCCGCCCACCGGCACCTGCCGAGCCCTCACCATCGGCGATCTGTTGCCCCATCGACTTCAGGTCGAGACCGACCGTGAAGTGCTCTCCGCGCGCCGCGAGTACGATCGCCCGAACGCTCTCGTCGGCGACGAGTTCGTCGACCGCACGCGGGAGGTCCACCCAAAAAGCGGGACCCATCGCGTTCCGGTTCTCGGGCTGCGCGAGCCACATCGTGGCGACGTGCTCGTTCTGCTCGATCTCGAGAAAGTCGTACGTAGCCAATGGGTTACCTCCAAAGCACGCAGGATCGGATCAGCACAGGCGGAACGCTTAAATATGCTTCCCGTCCGAGGGGAGCAAGTCGCGCCGGTCGCGGCTTGCGCCCCAGATTAGACAGGGCGCCCGAACGCCGCTAGACCTCGCGCGTGAGGCTCACCACGGCGCACAAGATTCTGATCGGCTCAGCGGTCGTCTTCTTCGCAGGCTACGGGGTCTGGGAGCTGGCCCGGTACCTCGACTCGGGCGCGCAGTCGTCCCTGATCGCTGGCGTGCTGGCCCTTGGCGGGACGGCATGTTTGGGAATCTATCTCCGCAGCTTCCTGAAGAGCCTTCCCTAGGAAATCGCCGCACGCCTCGAAGAAAAGCGGCGTGCCCCGGCTGAGATCAGTAGCCTGCGGCCGCTAGCGCGTTCTCCAGCTGCGCCTCCGTGGCTCCGTAGCGTTGCTCGAGCGTCTTTGCGCGCTTGAAAAAGAAGTGCAGATCGAGTTCCCAGGTAAACCCAATGCCGCCGTGCAGTTGGATCGCCTGCCCGCACACATAGCGCGCGGCATCACCGGCGTACGCTTTCGCGCTCGCACAAGCGAGCGCCGTCTCGACGACGCGCGTATCGCAACACCAGGCACCCCGATAGACCGCGGACCGCGACGACTCGGCGCGAAGCAACATATCCGCCATCCGATGCTGCAGTACCTGAAACGCGCCGATGGGCCGGCCGAATGCCTCGCGCGTACGTACGTAGTCGAGCGTGATCTCGAGCGTCCGATCCATCACGCCAAGCAGCATCGCGGCGGCGCCGACCGCGCCGATCTGATCGATACGCTCGAGCAGGGACAGCGGACCGACGAACGTTGCCGGATGATCAAGGGCCACCGCCACGAACCGCTGGCCCTGATCCATCGTCTCGAGGGCGGTCATGTTGCCGGGAGCGTCGACGAGCACGAGTCCATCCGATGTGACCACCAACAGGGCGTCGGCGCGGGCTCCGAAGGGCACGAAGTACTTCGTCCCACGGACGCGCCCATCCGAGAATCGTGTGGGCTCGGCGCGATTTCCGCGATACGGCGAGTCATCCCGTGCGAGCACGACGAGCTTTCGCCCCGATACGATCTCCGCGAGGAGCTGCTCATGTCCGCCTGCGGTGGCAAGTACCGACGCCGCGAGGACGGCGTCGAGGTACGGTCCGGGAACACAAACGCGCCCCATCTCCTCCATCACGACCGCCAACTCGATCGCACCGAGGACTTGGCCGCCGACGCTTTCGGGAAGAAGCAGGCCGAGATAGCCCATGTCGGCGAAGCTCCGCCACATGCCGGGCTCGTATCCGTCCTTCGACTGCTCCATCACGACCCGGGTCTTGTCGATCGGCAACTCGCGCTGACAGAAATCACGCGTCGAACTGCGGAGCAGCGCTTGATCCTCGGAGAGCTCGAACCTCATCGTGGATCCTGCGGCAGTTTGAGCACTCGCTTGGCGATGATGTTCCGCTGCACCTCGGACGATCCGGAAAAGATCGTCTCAGCGCGCGACCACAAGAATTGCCGGGCCCAATCGCAGTCGTCGCGCGCCTCGGGGCTGGTGCGCACGAGCTGGCCGCCGGGCCCAAGAAGATCGAGCGCCGTCTCGCGGAAGCGCTGATCGAACTCACTCCAATACACCTTCTCGATCGACGACTCCGCGCCTGGCGCTTTCCCGTCGGCGAAGTTCGCAAGTGTGCGGATACCGTTCGCGCGCATGACCTCGTTCTCGACCAACAGCCGGCCGAGCTTCTCCCGGACCGCGCTTCCGGTTCGTCCAATCTCCTTGCACGCTGTCGCGAGACGACCGAGATCGCGGCCATACTGCACGGCCTGGGTGAACGAGATCGCCCCGCGCTCGTAGGCGAGGACCGTCATGGCGATCCGCCATCCTTCACCGATCTCTCCAACGAGATTCGTCCGCGGCACACGGGCATCCTCGAAGAAGACCTCGCCGAACTCGCTCTCCCCGGTGATCTGGCGGAGAGGTCGAACCGTGATGCCGGGAGTGTCGAGCTTGCAAAGAATGAACGAGATACCGCCGTAGCGATCCTTCCCATCGGTGCGAGCCAACACGAAGATCCAATCCGCCCACGGGCCGAACGTCGTCCATACCTTCTGCCCATTCAGGATGAAGTCGTCGCCGTCGAGCACCGCGCTGGCCTTCAGCGATGCGAGATCGCTCCCGGAACCCGGCTCGCTGAATCCCTGACACCAGATTTCCTCGGCCGCGAGCATCGGCGGGATGAAGCGACGCCGCTGCTCCTCGCTGCCATGATGAATGAGCGCCGGGCCGAGCAGGCCGATGCCGAGAGTATTCAGGATGGGAGGGGCGTCGGCCTCGATCAACTCGGTCTCGAGAATCGCCTGCTCGACGGGACCCCCGCCGCGTCCGCCCCATTCGGCGGGCCAGTCCATGCCGAGGTAGCCCGCGCCGTGGAGCTTTCGCTGCCAAACACGCCGCGCCTCGATCAGGCTGTCTTCGGTGGCCGTCGAGCCGCGCAGCACCTCACGCCACGGTCGGTCAGCATTGGCGGCAAGCCAACCGCGCACCTCCTCACGAAAGGCGAGATGCTGCGGGGACAGTTGCAGATCCATGGGGAACCTCCTCGGCGAGCGCGCACTGGGTACGCGATCTCCCAAACTACGGCAAGACGAGCGCGCGACACGACCCGCTAGGTCAACTCGACCGAAAAGCGAATGTTCTTCTTCATCATCCCATCGAGCACGATCTCCGTCCCGCCCGTGCGAAGCATCCACTCGAGCCGGTGATCGCGGTACTCCCGAATGAACCGCCCCTGACGCACCATCTCGGGCAACGACTCGAACCCGGCGAACGCCGCCAACGCTTCCTGAATCGTGTCGGCAACACTCGGCCGCACGCGCACCCGTTCCAACCAGCGCGCCAGACCCGTGCCAGCCGCGGGCGGGTTTCCGTTCAGCTCCGCCAGCACCACTGGCGGAAGGACGGAAAGATCTCCCCAGCCAAAGGCATCGCCGTTGAAATACTCCGCGGTCCCGAGTTCTCGATCGAGATATCCGTTGATACCAGTAACCTGTGCGGCGGCACGCGCGTTCATGGCCTTGGCGAGCGCGCCGTCCGCACGTCCGAAGACATTCACCTCGGCGGTGCCCCAATTGATGGCCTCGTAGTAGGTGTCGCACAACTCCTCGAGCGCGCGGACGCGCGCCCGCTCGGCGGGTGTCGCCGGCAGGAGCGCCGGCGTTGGCCACTTGTCCTCGAGATACTCGAGGATGATCGTCGAGTCGAAGACTCTGGTGTCACCATCAACCAAGGCCGGCACTTCGAGACGCGGATTCACGTCGGCGAGCGCCGCGTCGTGTCCGCTCACGATATCAGGCAGCTCAACCTGAAACTCAATTCCCTTTTCGCGAAGTGCGATCTTCACCTTCTGCGCATAGGGGGACAGGGGGTGTTCGAAGAGCGTCACCATGGGGGCTCCTTTCTGCATCGTCGGGTGCTGGGTGAAACACCACATCCGACCGGAGCCGGCAAGCGAGCGTACCATTGCGGCTCGCCGACATTGACAACGTCATCGGGCACTGTCCAAATCGAGTCGACATGAGCAGGCTCACCGTCGAGGCACTGCGCTACCATCGATGCGGGCCGATCGACTTCACGATCGCCGACGGCACGTGCATGAGCCTCACCGGCGCCTCGGGAGCCGGGAAGACGTTGCTCTTGCGCGCGATCGCCGATCTCGATCCGCACGCGGGCCGTGCACTGCTGGACGACGTCCCCGCAACGGCACTGCCCGCCCCAACCTGGCGACGGCGCGTCGCGATGCTCCCGGCGGAAAGCGCGTGGTGGCACGAGTCGGTCGGTGAGCACTTCGGCGTCGGCCAAGCGGCAGGCAACGTGCCCTCGGCCGAGAGCCTGGCGCGGCTCGGCTTCACGCCCGACGTCATGCGTTGGGAAATCGTACGCCTGTCGACAGGCGAGCGACAGCGGCTCGCCCTGCTCCGCCTTCTCGCGAACGGCCCGCGCGCGCTCCTCCTCGACGAACCAACCGCGAACCTCGACGGACCAAACGTCACCGCCGTCGAGTCCCTCATCGCCGCCTTCCAGCGCGACGAGCAAGCACCCGTGCTGTGGGTGACCCACGATCGCGAGCAGCGAGAGCGCGTCGCCGCGCAACACTACCGCATCGAGAACGGAACCCTGCGAACGGAGCCCTCCCCGTGAGCGTGATCACGCTGACCCCGCTCGATCTCGTGCTCGCCGCGGCGCTCGTCGTGCTGCTCGCCGGGCTCAGCCTCCGATTCGACCTCGGACTCGAAGGCCGCATCCTCGTCGCCGCGGGCCGGATGACGGCGCAACTGCTCCTGATCGGCTTGATCCTCCGCACGATCTTCGCGCATGTCCATCTTGCTTGGGTCGTGCTGATCGCAGTCGGAATGCTCCTCGCCGCCGGGCGCGAGGTCATGGCGCGGCAGCAACGGCGTCTGCGCGGTTGGTGGGGGCTCGGGACCGGCACGGGAGCCATGTTCGTATCGTCGTTTTCCGTCACCGTGTTCGCCCTGTGTGTAATCGTCGGCACCGAGCCGTGGTACGCACCACAGTACGCCATCCCGATGCTCGGCATGCTGCTCGGCAACACGATGACCGGCATCGCACTCGCGATGGATCGACTGACACAGGCCGCCTGGCAGCAACGGGCCGTCATCGAGCAACGGCTCCTCCTCGGCGAGGAGGCGCAGACTGCCTTCGGGGAGATGCGCCGCGAGAGCATGCGCACCGGCATGATCCCGATCGTCAACGCCATGGCTGCCGCCGGCATCGTCAGCCTGCCAGGCATGATGACGGGTCAGATCCTGGCCGGCAGTCCCCCCCTCGAAGCCGTAAAGTACCAGATCATGATCATGTTCCTGATCGCGGCGGGCACGGGCTTTGGCGTCATGATAGCGATCGCGCTCACGTCGCGACGCCTGTTCGACGAGCGCGACCGACTACGCCTGGACGTCCTGCGGTAGGGGCGTGTGGACGAGATTGGCTGGACCGCGAGCACACGGCCCGGCCAGTACAGCGAATGAGCGGTAGTCGGGTAGACCACGGCTGGGTGCTCACGTATCTTCCGCCCATCCACCATCTCGGGGAGGAGAGGTTGCCGTGAAGCTTACTGTCGATGCCAAGGGTGTAGATGCGAAAATGGAGAACCTGAATGCCGCGCTCGAGCTGACCAACACATGGATCAGCGTGTCCGGCGAGTGTGATCCGGAGGATGCCGAGGCTTTCCTGGACGCCATGAACAAGAAGATCAGCGATCTGCGAAAGAAGGCTCTGAAGCAAGAGAAGGAAGAGTAGTCGTTGCATTTCTAGGTCGATAGACCTAATCACTAATCAATGCTTTTGGTCCCGCGACCTAATTTGGTTCGATGTCGAACCAGGTACCGGCGATTTGGCTGAGACCCGGGGACATCGGGCGGCCGATCTGCACGGGTCCTCGGGCCACGGCGCTGGCCTAGGTATGGCCAGCGCCGGCTCGCGTAGGCTCGGCACCAAGGGACGCAAGCGGGCGAGCATCCTGTTGGACTCCGCTCTGTCCGTGTTGACGAGCGAGGGCTACGCAGCCTTCTCTCTTCGACGCGTTGCCGTGCATGCGGGCGTCCGACTTGGCCATCTCCAATACTACTATCGCTCGAAACCGGAGCTGCTACGGGCGGTCACCCAACGCGAGCTCGAACGGCGCGCTTCGGCCATCGAAAACCTCGTCGACACGAGCACCGCGTCGGGCGCTACCAGTCTCCCGTCATTGCTGGCGGGCATGCTCGACACGCAGCAAGATCGGAAGACGATTCAGCTGTTCGGCGAGCTGCGAGCCCTCTCGATCCGGGATGCGGAGATCGGGGAGCTCATGCGCGGGTACACCACCCGCTACTGGCGCGCGATCGTCGCCGCTTTCCTTGCGGTAAACCCGGGCATCAGACGACCGCGGGCCGAACGTCGCGCCGCACTCCTGGTTTCGCTCCTCGAGGGACTGATGCAGTTCCGGTCCGCGGAGCGCCCAAGCGAACTCCCGCTGCTCGGCCTCGAACGCGAACTCGGGGACCTGAGCCAATGGCTGGTCGACCCGTGAACTGCCGAGCGACGTTGCCACCATCGGGGCGCCGTCGGCCGCGCAAAGGCCGCTCATGGGCCTAGGCTCGCCCTCTTCAGCCTCGAGCGATCGTCTCGATCAGGAACGCCCGCGTGCGAGCGACAGCGTCGGCATCACCATCGACGGCAAACGGGATGGCCAGAAAGTCGGTTGTCCCGACCTCGGCCAAGCGGCTGAGCTGCTCGCCAACGGCGCTCGCGTCGCCAGCAATCACGACGTCACCCGGCCCACCGGCGCCTTCGCGATCGAGCATGGCGCGATAGGAGGGCAGCGTGCCGTAAATGGCGAACTGCTGCGTCGCCGAGGCGCGAGCTTTGTCGACATCCTTCGTCACGGCCACCGGCAACGCCACCACGACCCGCGGCTCCGGACGTCCGGCCTTGCTTGCTCCCTCACGAATCCGGGGGACCGTATGATCCCGAATCGTCTGCAGACCGGTCATCCACGTGATCGTCCCGTCCGCCTCTGCGCCGGTGAGCGCCAGCATCTTCGGGGCAAGCGCGGCAACGAGTATCTGGCACGGATTCCCGCCCGGCACCGAAACACCAGCCGTGACCTTGTACTCCTCGCCCTGAAAGCTCGTGTTCCCGGTCCGGATCAGTGGCGCCAGGACACCCAGATATTCCTTCATGTGACTGTAGGGCTTCGCGAACGACATCCCGAGCATGGTCTCGATGACGATCTGGTGGGATAAGCCAATGCCGAGCGTGAAGCGTCCCTTGGCCGCGGCGTTGGCCGTCAGGGCCTGCTGGGCGATGGCCACCGGATGGCGGGGATAGGTGGGCACGACCGCGGTCCCAAGCTCTATGGTACTCGTTTCCCGGGCACAGATCGTGGCGGCAATGATGGCGTCCATGCCAAAGATGTTGGCAAACCAACCACTTTTGAAGCCATCGGCCTCGGCCTGCTTGGCCTGTGCGATGATCCCGTCGATATCGGCGGGCACGCCCGCGATGTCCCCAATCCCGATTCCGATCTTCATAGCGGACGTCCATAGCCCACGGGCCTCTCTAATGGGAGCCCAACGCACCGCGGCGAAACCCCGGGAAACGAACCTCGAAAAGGGCTTCGCCAGACGACGAGTTTTCAGGCATCCTAGAGGGCGCTTGGATTCAGCTGCGCCACAAGGACGCTCGGAGTGATCCCCCTAGCAGCGCTGGTCGTGCTGCTGGTCGGCTTCGGCTCGGTCCTTGCGATCGCCGAAGCCTCCATCAGCCGTATGAGCCGGGCCAAGGCCCTCGCGCTCAAGGAGGAAGGCCACCGGAACGCCGCACGCCTCGAGCGGATCCAATCCGATCCCGCCACCTACCTGAACTCGATCTATTTCGCCGTGATGTGCGTGCAGAACGGCTCGGCCATTCTGGTCGCCGTCATTGCGAATCGCTACTTCGGTGAAGTCGGGTTCGTGGTGTTGTCCATCGCCTTCACGGTCGCCTATTTCGTGCTCGTCGAGGCGATGTCGAAGACGCTCGGCATTCTGCACAGCGCCACGGCCGCACTCGCGGTGGCCCCTCTGGTGTGGTTCCTCGGGCGGGTGCTGCACTATCCCACCAGTGCCCTGATCTTGTTGGCGAACGTCCTCGTGCCAGGCAAGGGTTTGAAGCAGGGGCCTTTCGTGACGGAAGAAGAGATCCGCTCGATGGCCGAGGTCGGCCACGAGCAGGGCGTGCTCGAAGAACACGAGAAAGAACTCATCCATTCGGTGTTCGAGTTCGGCGACACGGTCGTCCGCGAGGTCATGATCCCGCGACCGGATCTCATCGCGATCGATGTCGAGGAACCGCTGCGCGCCGCCGAGGAACTCATCCTGAAGCACGGCTACTCGCGCATTCCCGTCTACCGCGAGGAAATCGATCGCATCGAGGGCGTGCTCTACGCGAAGGATGTCCTCCGCGCACGGCACCAGGGCAGACACGATGCGCCCCTCGCCGAGCTCTGCCGTCTCCCGCGCTTCGTTCCCGAATCGAAGCACGGTGCGGATCTGCTCCGCGAGATGCGCCAACAGAAGTTCCACATGGCAATCGTCACCGACGAGTACGGCTCGGTAGCCGGCCTCGTAACGCTCGAGGATCTCATCGAAGAACTGGTAGGCGAGATCGCCGACGAGCACGATGCCGACGAACCGCAGTTCGAAGAGCTCCCAGGCGGGGCGTTTCGCGTGAGCGGCCGCTTACCCATCACCAAGCTGAACGATCTCCTCGACGCCAAGCTACCGCACGAGGAATGGGACACCGTTGCCGGCCTGATGCTCGGCGTGCTCGGCGCGATCCCGAAAGAGGGTCAGGACGTCCAGTGCGAGAATCTGCGGTTCCGCGCCATCGAAGTGAACGGTCACTCGGTGGATCTCGTCCTGATTACGATGCTCGAACCCGAGGAAGACACGGAGGAGCCGCAAGCGGTCGCTGACGCGAAGCGCAGCTGACGCGAGGGAGTGGGGGTGGACGTGACTGGCATCATTCCGATCGTCCTACTCGCCGGGTTCGCCGGCCTGACGCTGGGCGCGGTCGTCGCCTGGGTCGTGGCCCGATCGCGCGCCGATAGGAATCTCGCCGCGGCAACGGACACGGCGACCGAGCTCCGGACACGCCTCGACGAACGTTCTGCACGCGTCCGCGAGTTGGAAGCGGGTGCGCAACGGAACGAGGAGGCCGCCGCGACCCTCCGCGCCGACGCGGCGAGTGCCCGTGAGGCTCACGCGCGCATCGACGCCGAGCTTGCCCGTGAGCGACGTGCGACGGTCGAGAAGCTCGCCCTGGTAACGGACGCCGAGCGGACGCTCCGCGAAGCGTTCCAGGCATTGTCCGCGGACGCGCTCCGGCACAACAACGAATCGTTCCTGCACCTCGCACGGGAATCCTTCGCGCAACTGCAGAAGAGCACGACCGGAGACCTCGATGGCCGCCAGAAAGCCATTGACGCGTTGATCAAACCGCTGCGCGAATCGTTGACCGAAGTACGCAGTGAGATTCACAAAGTTGAGAAATCGCGCATCGGCGCCTACGAGGCGCTGACCGCGCAGGTGAAGTCCCTCGCCGACACGCAACGGGAGCTGGAGGGGGAAACCGCGAGCCTGGTACGTGCCCTCCGAACACCGCACGTGCGGGGGCACTGGGGTGAAGTGCAGCTGCGCCGAGTCGTGGAGCTCGCCGGCATGATCTCCCACTGCGACTTTCGCGAACAGCAAACCGCCGATGGCGACGACGGACGGCTTCGGCCGGATCTGCTCGTCCATCTTCCCGGTGGAAAGTTCATGGTCGTCGACTCGAAGGTGGCGCTGCAGGCTTACCTCGAGTCGATCGAAGAAACCGATGATGCCCTGCGCGAGGTCCACCTCGCCAACCACGCCCGACAGGTACGCCAGCACATCACACAGCTCAGCTCGAAGGCATACTGGGAGCAGTTCCAACCGACGCCGGAATGCGTGGTGATGTTTCTCCCGGGGGAGACCATCTTCGGTGCCGCAATGCAGCAGGACCCCGGCCTGATGGAGTACGCGGCCACACACCGGGTCGTCCTCGCCAGTCCAATGACCCTGATCGCCCTCCTCTACGCCGTCGCCAAAGGATGGCAGCAAGAGCAGATCGCGGAGAACGCGCAGCAGATCAGCGCGCTGGGGCTGGAACTCTACAAACGGCTACGCGTGCTCGCCGGCTACTTCGAAGATCTCCGAAAATCACTCACCAACGCCACGACCGCCTACAATCGCGCGGTCGGCTCGATGGAATCCCGGGTTCTGGTAGCCGCACGCAAGTTTCGCGATCTCGGCGCAGCGCCAGGCGAGGAGATCCCCAACCTCGACGTTGTCGAGCGAGCGGCGCGCGAGTTGCGGATCGATCAGCTCGAGCTGCTCACGGATGACGGGGAGAACGAGCAGGAAGACGACGGCGTACGCGTGGATCCTCTCGCGGCGCCGAAGCAACCGCGCGGCTGACGAGTGCTCCGCGACTGGCTCGACACGACGACGCGGGTCCTCCGCGACCTGCCGCGACTGCGGCAGCACATCCAACCAACGTTCCGGTTCCAGGACGTACGGGCCGTCGATCGCGCCTTCCTCGCACGACACGGCATTCGTGGCGTCATCTGGGACGTCGACGGCACGCTGATGGCCTATCACGGGCATGCGATCGCGTCCGAGTTCGGTCCGCACATGAGTGCGCTCTTTGGTGACACGACCCTTCAGCACGCCATCGTCTCGAACTGCGACGAAACACGCTTCGACGAACTCACGCGCATTCTCCCGGACGCGGCGCTGATCCGCCTCTACGACGCCCCCGGAGGACCCGTCACGCGGTGCGTGCGACGCGGCGTCGATTCCCTCGAACCCGCGGGGCCGCCAAACGCCCTGGCAATACGGAAGCCGAGTGCCGCCTTGATTCTGGCCTCGGCCGAGGCGCTTGGCGGCCTTGGCGCCGAGCAACTCCTCGTGGTGGGCGACCAGCACTGCACCGACATCGCCTCGGCCAATCTCGCAGGCGTACGTTCGGCGAAGGTCGCGACCTACCGACGCAACACGTTTCCGATCATCGTTCAGCTGGCGCAACGGCTGGAGGCCCTGGCGGCGGGGCGGCGCTGATCAAGACGCGGAGACCCTCCACCGTGATCCAGACGTCGAGAATGAGCACCAGGCTCCCGCTGACGGCGAGTAACCAGAGTTCACGAAAGTCGCGAAAATAGTCGACGACGTTCGCGACCATGGCGAACGCGGTCACCGCACCGACGGCGATCATCGGCACGAGTGTGTACAGATAGTTGCGACCGAGGCGCCGCAACCAGATCGAAACGATCAAAAGTGTGACCCCGGCCACGAGCTGATTGGTCGTACCGAAGAGCGGCCAGAGGGCCAGCCCACCCTTGCCGCCTCCCTGGGTAATCGCGAGCACGAGCGCGGCCCCGATCCCAAGGGCGCCTGCGGCAAAACGATTGGTCAGCGCGCGCACGCCGTAGGCTTCGGCCAACTCCGCGATCACCAATCGTTGGATGCGTGCGCCGGTATCGAGTGACGTGGCCGCGAATGCGATCACCATCACCGCCATGAAGGTCTCGGCGACTTCGACGGGAATTCCCAGACTCGCGACGAAGGTCGCGCCGCCAGAGACGAACGCACCAAGCTTCGCCGACAGTCCGTTGGCCGCCCCCCAGCTGGCGTAGTGACTGGCCCAGTCGGCCTCCGACGCAAACCCGGCGGTCGCCGCGAGGGCCGCGAGAAGTCCGAGCGCCCCCTCGGCCAGCATGCCGCCATACCCGATCGCGCGGGCGTCGGTCGCGCAGGCGAGCTGTTTCGAGGTCGTGCCCGACGAGACGAGCCCATGAAATCCCGAGATCGCACCACAGGCGATCGTGACAAACAGGAACGGAAACATCGCTGGCGCGCCCTCTGGATGGAGGTTCACGATTGGAGCCACGACGGTCGGCTGCGCGACCATGAGCCCGAGGGAAAGCAGCACCAGCCCCGTCACGAGTTGATGCGAGTTCAGATAGTCGCGCGGCTGAAGCAGGAGCCACACCGGCAGCACCGACGCCACGAAAGCATAGCCGAGCAGGAGCCACACCCACGTCGTGACCGAAAACCCGGCGATCCATGGCACCGCCTGCGCCATCGCATCGCCGTAGAAGACCGCCAGGAGGAGCACGGCATAGCCGATCACTGACGGCAGCAAGATATCGACACCGCGGCGATAGACGAGCCACCCGAGCGTCATCGCGACGACGATCTGGATGTTGATCGGGAAGATCGACCCTGGATTGCTGACGAAGAGCGTTGCAATGATGACCGCGAACACCGCGAGCACGACCCAGATCAGAAACGAGATGACGATGAGAAAAAGCGTACGAACGCGCGGACTCACTACCTGCCCGGCAATGTCCCCGATCGAACGACCGCGGTGCCGCACGCTAATCACCAAGGCAGAAAAATCGTGCACGGCTCCCATGAAGATCGTGCCGAGACCGACCCACACGACGGCAGGTAGCCATCCCCAGATGACAGCGATCGCGGGACCGACGATCGGGGCCGCGCCGGCGATCGATGCGAAGTGGTGGCCCCACAGCACGTGCTTCTTGGTCGGCAGATAATCGATGCCGTCCTCGAGCTCACGCGCCGGCATGGGCTCGCCGGGCAGCAGGCGGAAGACCGTCCGCGCGAGAAAACCCGAGTAGAAGCGGTACGCCACGCCAAACAGCGCGAAGACGATGAGCGCCAGGAGCGCTGCGTTCATGAGGGCGTCGTCACGGGGGTGCTTCCATCCGGCGTGACGAGCCCAGCCGACATCACGACCTTGAACGCCTCTTCCACGGACAAGTCGACATCGCGCACGTCCTCCTCGGGAATCACGAGGTAAAAGCCCGAGGTCGGGTTCGGCGTCGTTGGCACGAAGCAATTGAGCAAGCGCATCCCCGGAAGCGCGTCTCGTACGGGACCACGGACCGGGCCCGTGGTGAACGCCAGACAGTAGAGACCCGCCCGCGGATACTCGATGATGATGACCCGATTGTAGGCGGCGGGGCCTGCCTGCAAGATAGCTTCGAAGAGTTGCTTCACGCCGATGTACACCGTGCGCGCCACCGGCACGCGGTGCAGAACACGCTCTCCGAGTCGGACGAGTTCCTGGCCGAAGAAGTGACGCACGATCACGCCGAAGAGCAGGATCATCAGGACGGTGAAGATCGCACCGACGA
This sequence comes from Deltaproteobacteria bacterium, assembly GCA_029262315.1. Taxonomy (GTDB): domain Bacteria; phylum Desulfobacterota; class Binatia; order UTPRO1; family UTPRO1; genus JAJCZP01. The sequence continues at coordinate 41,482 of JAJCZP010000198.1, forward strand.
GCGGCGGGAGGTCGGGGGCCGCTTCCAAGTTCGGGAACAGCAGGCTGATCAGCCGCGGAAGAAGCAGGTTGTCGAGACTCTGGATAATCCATGCGACCACCCAAAACGTCACCACGATGGGGGCGAGCGCGAGCAGCCCGGTGACGAAGTACAACCGGACCACGTTTCGCACTCGCTGCCAGATAGATCGGAACATATCCCGAAGCGCCTCTCTTAGATGACGGCCGCCGCCGCGAGCCGCGCGAGATCCGCCGCGTCCAGCCCGAGCTCGCCGTAGACCGCGCCGTTGTCCTCACCGAGCACGGGTGCGAGCGCACGCGCACGCGGCGCGGCTGCCGGGAACTTGAGCGGGTTGCCATGAAACAGGACCTCGCCAACGTCTGGATGTGGATGGCGCTCGATCATGCCGCGTGCGAGCAGCTGGGGATCGTCGACCAATTCGTCGGGACTGCGCACACGTGCACATGGCACGTCGGCCCCGCGCGGCCCAAAAGCCTCGAGGACCTCGTCGCACGTCCGCGTACGCACCCAGTCGCCGATGATGGCGTTCAATTCCACCCGGCGCGCCGCGCGCCCGCGGTGGCTCCGGAAACGTTCATCGGTGCCGAGCTCGGGCTGGCCAATCGCGTCGGTAATCTTCCGGAAGAGCTTGTTGGAAGCACTGCCGACCGCGACCCAGCCATCGCGGGCCTGGAGGCAGTCGTACGGGGCGGTGAACGCGTGCTGGTTACCGACGCGCTCGGTGGTAACGCCAAGGCCAGCGGCAATCGTGGCCCACGAGTCGGTGATGGCGAACATCGCATCCTGATTTGAGAGATCGAGCGCCCGCGCCTTCCCTGTCTGATCGCGATCACGGAGTCCGGCCAGCACGCCGACCGCAAGATACAGCCCGCCAACGAAGTCCGCGAGCGCACCACCGCCTCGAAGAGGCGGCCCGTCGGGCGTACCCGTCATGGCCATGAAGCCACCCGACGCCTGCGCGACGATGTCGTACGACGCCATCCCCGCACGCGGTCCGGTCGCGCCGAAGCCGGACAGCGCGGCAACCACTAGTCGCGGGTTGCGCTCCTGGAGGACGGCGGCGGCGAGCCCCTTGGAGGCCATCCAGCCAGAACGGAAATTCTCCACCACCACATCGGCGCCCTCGCACAACTTGAGGAAGATCTCCCGCCCCTCGGGGTGGCCGACATCGAGGGTGATCGAGCGTTTGCCGCGATTGGTATTCTGAAACGACAGCGATGTTTGCCCCTTCTCCGACGGACCATATCGATAGTCGTCGCCGGTGTTCGGACGCTCGATCTTGATGACGTCGGCGCCGAGGTCGGCAAAGATCGCCGTCGCGAACGGGCCCGCAACGACACGAGTGAGATCCAGAATGCGAAGCCCTTCGAGTACCCGTCCGGCCATGGAGCGGGATCGTACAGCGCGAGCCTGTGCGCCGCCATCAAACCCTCGGCAAACCCGAAGCGTGTCCCGCAAAAGACGATTGCTGACTACCCGCTCGCACGACGCCAGGGTCCCCACGACTCGTCGGGGAGGGTCCTGAGGAACGTCCTGAGGAACGTCCTGGGGGAGGGTCCTGGCGAAGATCCGCCGCGGCCGCGCGGGATCTCATACCCGTCCCACAGTGGGGTAGGATGGGGGCACGATGCGACCTGGGGTTCGACGAATCCTCGCCAGGGATGGGGACCGGGGAGTGCCGGATGGGGATGTTCCTGGCAGGGCGAAGAATAGGCGAAACTGAGTCTCTGAGTCAAGTCTTCCAGCAGAGATTCTTGCGACGATGCGGAGCAACAGACATCGGGACGGGGTTGCCACGAACGCTATGCGTTCTTAGTATCAATCTCAGCGAAGGCGGGAGGTGACGACTTGCAGAGCATGCTCACATTGGCGACCCAACTCACGATTCTAGCTGTAGCCACCGGTAGCGCCGCGGCCCATTCCGGTCACGGAGCCGATGGCGGGTCCTACGGTTTCCTCCACTACGCCACCGAGCCCCAACATCTGGGCGCCGGCATCGCGGTGGCACTCTTCGCAGCGCTCAGTATCGCGGTCGCTCGGAGGGCACGCGCGCTTCGGCCTGCGCGTGCCACCCACAGCCGCCGCACACCACGACCGCCCGCGTAAGGCAACGTTGCACCACCGCCCGCGTCAGGCGACGTTACGCCACCGCCCGCCCGGTCGACATACCGCGGCGCGATTCGCGTTGGTCGCACTCGCATGCGCGGTCGTGGTCACGGGCTGCCTCGACCCAAAGGACCGACGCCCGGGCCTACGGCTCGCGGGCGAGGTCATTGCAGATCCCGTCGAGGATTGGTCGTTCACTGACGGCAACCCGGAGATCTACATCGAGGTCGCCACGCCGTACCTCGTACCGCACTCCGTCACGATCGTGTGCGCCGCGCTGGACGGCCGACTCTACGTCGGCGCCCGTCATCCCACCACGAAACGGTGGGTCGCCTTCGTCGAGCGCGACCCGAATGTCCGGCTGAAGATCGGCGAGCGCGTCTACGAACGACGCCTAGAAGTCATCGACGACCCAACGAAGCACGAGGCCGTCTTTCACGCCTATGCAGCGAAATACGGTTGGCGTCCGGCGCCACCCGAGAATCGCCCGCCACTGCGCTTCTTCGAAGTCGTCACCCGCGGGTGAGCCTCACGCTCGTCGACGGCAGGACCACCAGTGCCGGTTGGCTCACCGATGCCCCACTGGTAAAACACCGCCCATGAAGATCTACGATGCGTTTGGCCCGAATCCGCGTGCGCTTCGCATGTATCTGCACGAAAAGGGACTCGACATCGAAAAGGTCGACGTCGACCTTATGGGGGCGGAAAACCGCAAGCAGCCCTACACCGATAAGAATCCAGGCGGCCAGCTCCCGGCACTCGAGCTCGACGACGGCCGGGTGTTCGGAGAGACGGTCGCCATCTTCGAATATCTCGAGGAAATGCACCCGACACCACCGCTCATCGGCACGACGGCCGATGAGCGCGCTGAGGCCCGCCAGTGGCAACGACGGGTCGAACTCAAAATCACCGAGCATCTCTACAACGGATTTCGGTACAGCGAAGGACTCGATCTCTTCAAAGCCCGAATGCGTGTCCTTCCCGAAGCGGCCGTCGGGCTGAAGGCCATTGTGCAAGACAATTTGGCGTGGCTCGACTCGCTCCTCGCCGGGAAGGACTACATCGTCGGCGATCGATTCACCGTCGCCGACATCATCCTCTTCGCCGCCGTCGAGTTCGGAGCAAGCGTCGGGCAACCGCTCGACCCGACACACGGAAACGTCGCCGCATGGCGTACTCGAGTCGCCGCGCGCCCGAGCGCCGATGCCAGTCTCCACCCACATGCCGCCGCCGTAGGCATGGCGGGATAGACGCGCGTGAGCACCAGCGTCGAAAGTCGCTTCGTCACCGTCGACGGCCTCCGGCTTCACTATCTAGAGGGCGGATCCGGAGATCCAGTCCTCCTCCTGCACGGGTGGCCGACGTCGGCGTTTCTGTGGCGCAATGTGGCCCCGGAGATCGCGGCACACCATCGAGTACTGGCCCTCGATCTCCCTGGCTTCGGCAAGTCCGACAAGCCGCTCGACGTCACGTATAGCTTTCGCTTCTTCACCGACGTCCTCGACGGTTTTCTCGACGCGGTCGGCATCGACCGCGTCAGTCTCGTCGTCCACGATCTCGGAGGTCCTGTCGGACTGCATTGGGTGAGCGAACATCCGGAGCGACTGCAGCGCTTGGCACTGCTGAATACGCTCGTCTACTCGAATCCATCCTGGGCCGTGGTCTTGTTCATGCTGGCCGCCAGGTTGCCGCTGCTCAGCTCGCTCCTGTCGAGCCCGACGGGTCTGCGATTCGCGATGCGGGTCGGCGTCACCGACCCGGCTCGCCTCACCGACGACGTCATGCATGGCGTGCTGGAGCCATTCGACACCACCGACGCCCGCACCGCGCTGCTAAAAGCGGCGCAGGGGCTGCAGCCCGACGGATTCAAGGACATCGAGCGCGTGCTCCCGACCCTCAAAATCCCGGTGCGTGCCATCTACGGCGAGCGCGACTGGATTCTTCCCGACGTTGCGGAAACGATGAAGCGCGTCGCCGAAGATCTCCCCCAAACACAGATCACCGCACTTCCCGACTGCGGACACTTCCTTCAGGAAGAGCAACCGGAGCAGGTGGGAAAACTCCTGGCGGGATTCCTCGGCGGCGTACGGCGCGCGTCCTAGCACCACGCCGCACGCTTCGCCGAGCGCACGACGCGCCCTCCGGAGGCCTTGACTGTGGCGGGCTTCAGCGCGCAATCTAGGGCCCGATCGCTGGGGGAGCCGCGGACCTCGCGGCTGAGAGGGCAGGCAGTGGGCCTGCCGACCCCTCGAACCTGACCCGGTTCATACCGGCGGAGGGAAGCGGACATGTCGACGATCTCAACGCAACTCGAAGCAGCGCGCGCCGGAACGATCACTCCTGAAATGCAACGGGTCGCGGAGCGCGAGGGCGTGACCGCGGAAATGATCCGCAGCGAGGTTTCCCGGGGTCGCCTCGTCATTCCCGCCAACAAACACCATCTCGCGGGAAGCGCGGCGTCGACACCAACACGCGCATGGGGCCGTGCCCTCGCGAAAGGAACGGGCGACACCGCCACCGGCCATCCCGGCGCCACGGGACAGGCACGACTCTGGGTGAACCAAACGGTGACGCAACGATGGACCGAGATCACCGACGCCACACACCTCCAGGGCGAGCACGCGCCAAAGCGCCTCGACCCGACCGGCATTGGCCGGATGGTCACGACGAAGATCAACGCCAACATCGGCGCGTCACCGGTGGCCAGCACCACCGACGACGAGGTGGAGAAGCTTCAGTGGGCGCAGAAGTATGGCGCCGATACGCTGATGGATCTCTCAACCGGTGGCGACCTCGTCGGCTGTCGGCAGGCCATCATCGATCATGCCACCATTCCGATCGGCACCGTTCCGATCTACTCGATGATTCTCGGACGCTCGATCGAAGAACTCAGCTACGACGTCATCCTGGAGGAGATCGAGCGCCAGGCTCGTCAGGGCGTCGACTACTTCACGATCCACGCCGGCGTCTTGCGTGAGCACCTGCCCCTGATCGAACGCCGCGTCACCGGCATCGTGTCGCGCGGCGGGTCGCTCCTCGCAAAGTGGATGATTCACCACCGCAAAGAGAACCCCATGTACGAGCTCTTCGACGAGATCAGCGCGATCATGCGGGAGTACGACGTCACGTATTCGCTCGGTGACGGGCTCCGTCCGGGATGCCTCGCCGACTCGTCCGACCCAGCACAGCTCGCCGAGCTGAGCACCCTCGGCGAGCTCGTCGCGCGCTCACGCGAGGCGGGAGTCCAGGCCATGGTGGAGGGTCCGGGGCACGTTCCGCTCGACCAGGTCGGCACGAACATGCGCCTGGAGCAGCAGGTCTGTGACGACGCGCCCTTCTACGTACTCGGCCCGCTCGTGACTGACGTCTTCCCTGGCTACGATCACATCACCAGTGCCATAGGCGCCACCGAGGCCGCGCGCCACGGCGCCGCGATGCTCTGCTACGTCACGCCGAAAGAGCACGTCGGACTTCCGAAGGCCCAGGACGTCATGGCCGGATGCATCGCCTACAAGATTGCCGCCCACGCCGGCGATCTGGCCCGAGGCATCACCGGCGCGCGCGACTGGGACGATGATCTGTCGCGTGCCCGCGCCGCGCTCAACTGGCCGAAGCAGTTCGAGCTGGCCTTCGATGGCGACACCGCCCGCGCCCTCCACGATGAGGATCTCGACGTCGACACCGACTTCTGCGCCATGTGCGGCCACGACTGGTGCAGCATGCGGATCTCCAAGGAGATCGTCGCGTTCACCAGCGGTAAAGACGCCGCGTTCCAGCCCGATCGCAAGGCGATGCCGAGCCCGGGCGTCAGCGAGCAGGGGAAGGAGTTGCTCGCCGCGCGAGGCTCGCTGCCGATCGTCGACGGTCA
>JAJCZP010000199.1 GCA_029262315.1 Deltaproteobacteria bacterium
CGGTCACGGTCGGCGTGGCGGTCACGGTTGGCGTCACCGTCGCCGTAGGCGTCACGGTCGGCGTCACCGTGGGTGTGGCCGTTGGCGTTACCGTCGGCGTGGCAGTCGGCTGATTGGTTGCCGTGACTGTGGCCGTTGGCGTTGCGGTGACCGTCGGCGTTGCCGTCACCGTTGGGGTCACGGTCGGGGTCACCGTGGGCGTAACGGTCGGCGTTACTGTGGCCGTTGCGGTGACTGTCGGCGTGGCCGTCGGCGTGACCGTGGCGGTTGGGGTTATGGTCGGGGTCACGGTCGGCGTGACTGTGGGTGTAACGGTCGGCGTCACTGTGGCCGTCGGCGTGACCGTCGGCGTGACCGTTGGCGTGACCGTTGGTGTGACCGTGGCCGTTGCGGTCGCGGTTGCGGTGACCGTTGGTGTGGCCGTTGGCGTGACCGTGGCCGTCGCGGTCACGGTGGGGGTGGGCGTCGCGGTCAGTGTGGGCGTTGGCGTCGGGCCGATATCTCCGGGCGGATACGCGAGGTCGGCCATCGCATCGACCTTGGCCTCATGCGTCTCCACCATGCATTCCTTGAGGTCTTCGAGGCCGAACGGTTCGCTTCGGACACCGAGGCTGCCGCCAGCGCATGCGCCGGGAAAGCCCAGCACCGAGAGATCGAAGTCCGCGCAGTGGCTGTCGAGCGTGTTCTTGAGGCGGGTGATGGCTTTCTCGATGTCACGATCGGTCTTGGCATCGCCGGTGCCTGGTCCGCCAAGCGACGGCACTTCGGCCCGGCAGTCGACGTCGGGCTCGGGTGCGAGGTGGCCCTTCAGTTGGAGTTCGAGACATCGATTGCGTGCCTTCAACTTACTGCTGATGAATCGCTGCCCAGCGCGGCCGATTCTCTCCTGGCAGCTTTGCGCGTCGTCGGTCTGTGCTGCGAGGCTCGGATACTCGACGTCTACGGCCATATCGACTTGCGCCATCACGCCGTCGATCAGGCAGTCGATCAGATTCTGTACCGAGAAGGGAGCGCCGTCGCCGTCCGCACACAGGCCCGGGAACCCGAGACCGACGAGATCTGCGTCCGCGCACTTGCGAGTAAGGACCCGCGCGAGCCGTCCCTCGGCGCGCGCGATCTTGTCATCGCGTCGTCCCTCGTTGCAGGTGTCGCCGTCAACGATATCGTTGTTGCACGCGACGATGGCAGCGTGTTTCGCAGCGGCGAAACGCCGCGCTTCGCTGCCGCCCGCGGCTGCGCATTTCGTGTCGGTACGCGTCAGCTCGCTGTGAGCAGCGGACGGCATCGCCAACGCCAGCGTCAATGCGACGAGGGCGACTGCGGAGAGGGAATGGCGAGGCGAGCGCATGACTACCTCCAAGGGTACGTAAGCTAGGGGAAACAGCCTACTCTTCTACGAGGTTTCCAGGGGGAGCGTCAACTAACTTCACCAGGGCGGTGCGCATGGCATGTGCCACGTTCGCACACTTCCTCCCTCCCCCCGTGAACGGTAGGTGCGGGTACTCCCTGCTTGGGGGTACCCGCCGCAAAGAAAAAGCCCCCGGGGACGCGAGGTCCCCGGGGGCTTGGTGCGTTCGATTTATACCGGTGCGACTACGGATTGAACTCCGCAATCACGGGGAGGAGCAAGCGCCCCTGGCCCGGGAGGCCGCCGGTGGCATTGACCGACGCCGACTGTGTGGGCGAGATGCAGAAGAGCGTGCCCAGCTGGGGAGTCGTGATGTTGCCGCATCCCGTGCTGGCCGCACCGACCACCGACACGCTACCGCCACCGCAGAACGTGCCTGCGCCCTGATCGGGGCAGTCGGTGAGGTCCGAACAGGTGTCGACGCTCGGGTCGTTCGCGCCGCCGTAGCAGCGAGTTCCTACCCGGCCGTTGTCGGGAAAGCACTCGCGTGCCTTGAAGCCGCAGGTCTGGAATCCGGGGAAACAATTAGGGCACGTGCCACCCTCCTCGAACGGTCGGCAGGCGGCGTCGTTGAAGCAACCGCGGTACGTCTCGAACGAGCACTGCTGGTCGAACGGTCCCGCGTTGCACACGCCTTCGTCGATAGTATCGGTGTCTGCCGGATTCGGGGAGCACACCGCATCGATACAGGCGTTCGGCTTGGTCGGATCGCCGAGGTTGCCACATGGGCCTCCGATGCAGTCGGACGGAGCGCTGCACGGATCGCCGATGTTGGTCGACGGGGTGAGGCAACGGTTGCCGCCGCAGGGGACGGAGGCCGCGCAGTCAGCGTCGGATCGGCACGGCGTCAGGACGTCGTCGGCGCACGTATCGCAATTGCACTTGAATCCAGTGAAACCCGCCGCCCGGCACGCCGGGCTTCCGGCCGTCAGGCTCACGGTCTGCGCGCCCGTGGAAGGATTCAACGTGATCGGCAGTGTGCCAACGACACCCGACGGTGGGCAATCCCAGCTCTGCGGTCCGAAGACCGGATGCTGACTGGTTGGGGAGCACAGCAGGCCGGCCCGAGCGCCGATCGTGCATTCCATTTGCTGATCGACTTCGTCGAACACGCACTTCGGGCAGGGGTTGGCCTGGTCCGGCCCCAAGTGCACGCGGCTGGTCAGCGAGATGATCGTCTCGGAGGTGCCGGCCTCGACATTCACGGTGCCGGCGACTGCGCCCACGATCTCATTGGTGATGCAGGTGGCTACGCCGCCAGCTGACAATGGCAGTGGATTGCCGAAGAAGAACACGCAGGGGCCGTCGCCGCCGCAGTCGGAATCGACACTGCAACTGATCGAACTGTCGCCCAGACAGCGGTGGTTGTTGAAGAGTTCGCTGCCGACGGTTTCGACCGGGCCACTGACGTCGCACTCACCGCAGGTCGGTCGGTTGGTGCCGTCGCAGTTGCTCACGTTCAGCCCGAGCGCGCCGTTGGTCGGGATCTGGGCATCGTGGGCGAAGCCGGTGTAACCGGCATCGAGACTGGCGGTAAAGCCGTCCGCGAGGACCTGGAGCGTGGTTGGACACGGATCGCCGTCCGTCTGGGCAACGCAGACGTTGCACTCTGCCGGCATGGCCTCGTGATTCGGGACGACGGCACGGTCGGCACAGTCGACCTTGAACTCGAGGACGCAATTGAGGCAACCGACGAACTCTTCCATGTTCTCGATCACGTCGTCCGTCGAACCACTACCGAGGTTGTCCTGGTCGCCGCAGGCGGTGTTCGGCGCGTACGGGAGGACGACGTCCGGGCACGAGGTGCCGAAGCCAATGTCGGTCAGCGGGTCCGGATCGTCGCCCGCGGCCGTTCCGATATTGACCAGCGTTCCGGCGATCGTCGAAATGTTCTCGTCACACTTCTTGTCGTCGCCGCCGCACTTCTTGCAGATCGCGGCGATCGTCTTCGATTCGGACTTGTTGATCTTCTCAGCGGTCTTGCCCGAGGCGTCGGTGCAACCAGTGAGATCGCCGGTGCCAAAGCCAGCCTTGCCCTTGTTGAGCGCGGCCCAGCACTTGCCGAGCGTCTTCGACTTGGCGAGCACATGCTTGGAGCCGGCCTTCACGAGCGCCGCTTGGCACTTGTTCAATGTCTTGTTGGGATCGCTTCCCGCTCCGAACTTGGCGGCGTCGAGGTTTTCGTAAAGCAGATCCACCGTTTGCTCGATGACCTCGTCGTTGATGCAGAGGACGCAATCGGTAATGCCCTCGCCGTTCGAGTTCACGCCACCGCAGTGAATGACGGTGTTGGTGCAGCCGCTGGATTCGAAGTCGGGGCAGACGCCGGTGAACGTGTTGCCGAAGTTGCCGTCGGCGCCCCAGCCGATCGCCGCGTCGTTGATATCGAGATCGTCATTCGTGTTGCAGACCTTGTCGTCACCGCCGCACGCCTTCTCGACGCTGGCCTCGAACTTGTTACGGGCTTTGTCGAGCTTCTCTTGCGTCTTGCCTGCCGTGTCACGGCAGCCGCGGCCCTGAATGCCGTTGAAGCCATCTTTGGCTTTCAGGAGGCTGTCGTTGCACTTCGTAAGAGTTTTCGTCTGGGCTTTGATGTACTTCCCAGCTGATTTCAGGATGGTGTCCCGACATTTCGTTTCTTGACCGACGGCGGTTCCTACCGTCATGCCGACTGTGAGAAATGCGGTGCACACCATTAGTGCGAGGCCGCGACCGCGCGTCAGTGTTTTCATGGCTTCCTCCTTGTGAATCTGTTGCTTCCCAGCGACACGGGCCGTCGTCCCCATCGGGGAACGACTTAGGACGACACGCCTACGATCACACCCGAACCGGCACCCGGGAAGGCCCCAACTCCGTCAGGACATTGAAGAGGGTAGGCTAAGGGTCTCGATGCTGTCAAGAAAAATGTCGCTAATTTCAGGGTTTTGCGCGGTGTGTCGTGCGTGAGCCCGTGCGCTATATCAGCACACCGTGAGCGTCCGAAATCGCAAGCGGCGGCAGCGCCAATCGCAGGGGCCCGCGGGCAGAGCAGAGTCTCCGGTCGCGGACACGTGGTCGTCCGATATGCGGGTTGCCTGGTTGGTCGCGGCTGTCGTCATGGTCGTCACATTGGCCGTGTATCTCCCGACCCTCGCCAATGGCTTCGTCGACTTCGACGACCAGACGAATATCACTGAGAATCCGTACTTTAGGGGTCTCGGTCCGGCGCATCTCGCCTGGATGTTCACCCACATCGATGGCCTCTACATCCCGCTCACCTGGCTGTCGTTCGCCCTCGATCATCAGGTCTGGGGTATGGAGCCGTTCGGGTACCACCTGACGAACCTCCTTCTCCATGTGGCAAATGCTGTCCTGTTCTACTGGTTGTGCGTCCGCCTCTATGTCCTGGCCCGTCCGGGAGGGCGCAGTGGCGATATTGGTGCTCGGGGCTGGCTGTATGTCGCGGCCGCCGTCGCAGCGGGGCTGTTCGCGTTGCATCCGTTGCGTGTGGAGTCGGTGGCGTGGGTGACCGAACGCCGCGATGTACTCTCTGGTTTGCTCGTCCTGCTGACCTTGCGCGCCTATCTGGCTGTGCACGGCCGGCCGACCACCACCGATCCGGGGGCGGTCGGCTCGCCCGCGTTCGCGGCGGGGGCCCTCGTGTTGTTCGCACTTTCGCTCCTGGCCAAGAGCGTCGGTATGAGTCTGGTCATCGTCCTGGTCGTGCTCGATGTCTATCCGCTGCGCCGTCTGCCGGGTCGCCCCTCTCTATGGATGCGACGCGCCTATCGGGGCGTATGGATCGAGAAGCTACCGTTTCTGGTGCTGGGTCTATTCGCGGCTGTCGTCGCCGGCATGGCGCAACGCGCTGGCGGTGCCCTGTACTCGTTCGAAGAGTATCCATTGAGCGGGCGCATCGGCCAGGTGTTCTGGGCGCTGGCCTTCTACCTCTGGAAAATGGTGGCACCGCTCGAGCTGTCGCCGCTCTACCCCATTCCCGTTGGGTGGCAGTTGCTGCGTCTCGACGTACTGGCCGCCGCCATCATCGTGCTCGGGCTCAGTGGCGCGCTGATCGCAGGACGCCGTCGTTGGCCCGCGGGCCTCGCGGCCTGGGTATGCTTCCTGGCGTTTTTGGCGCCGCTGGTCGGCTTGGCGCAGTCGGGGCCGCACATTGCGGCCGATCGGAACACCTATCTCGCCATGCTCGGGTGGGCGGCAACGGCGGGGGGAGGGCTGTTGGCACTCGCTCGGTGGGAGCAGGCAGGCAGCGTGCCCACGGGCCGGGCGCGTCTCGCGCTCGTGGCCGCGGTTGCGGTGCTGTCGGTGTTCGCCGTGCTCACCTGGCGCCAGATCGGCATGTGGGGTGACTCGATCGTGCTCTGGAACACCGCGGTGGCGGCGAATCCGAGCTGCTACATCTGTCACAACAACCTCGGCAACGCCTATCTCCGCGCCGAACGGAACGACGAGGCGGCGCCGCACTTCGAGGCCGCGCTCCGTATGCAGCCCGGTGATGCCGACGGCCGCGCCAATCTCGGGAACGTTGCGCTCCGTGCTGGGCGTGTGGACGACGCGCGCCGCTACTTCGAGGCCGCCCTCGCGCTGGAGCCGGATCACTCGGTGTCGCTGACCAATCTCGGGCGTATCCTCATCGACGAGGAGCGTCCCGAGGAGGCGATCAGCTATCTCGAGCATGCGCTCCGCGTCGATCCGGTGAACGGGGAAGGCCATGCCAATCTCGGGCTGGCACTCATGGGGCTTGGTCGGCTCGACGAGGCCGAGCCGCATATGCGCGAGGCGGTACGGATCCTTCCCGATGAAGGATCGTGGAACAATCTCGCCATTCTCGAACTCGAGCTCGGCCGCGTTGAGCAGGCCGTCGCCGACTTCGAGCGCGCGATCGATGTCGCCCCCGACTTCCAGGAGTCGCACTACAACCTTGGGCTGGCGCTCCGCCGTCTGGAGCGCGACGCTGACGCCGAGGCAGCGTTTCGGCGGGCGGTCGCGATCGACGACGGCTACGTGCGGGCGCACGCCTCGCTTGCCGGTCTGCTGCTCGAAACCGGGCGGCGTGACGAGGGCCTGCGTCGGGCGGAGATGGCTGCCGATGATGGCGGCGCCGAGGCGATCGGGAGCCTGATCTTGGCGGCCATGGCCGACGGGCGCCACGGCGATGCCGTGACGCTGCTGCGACTCGTTCATCGGCGCGATCCCGCGGACGACGAGGTGACGAGTCTGCTGGTGTGGGTGTTGGCGACGGCGCCCGATTCGGCGGTGCGCGACGGGGCTGAGGCCGTGACGCTCGCGGAGGCCGTGATGGCTCGTACGTCGGCGCCTACGGCGGATCTCCTGGACAACGTTGCTGCCGCGTACGCCGAGGTGGGGAGATTCGACGAGGCCGTCGCGCATGCCGAGCGCGCGCGCGCCTTGGCGGAGGAGGAGGGCAACGCCGAGTTTGCTTCCGAAGTCGCGGCGCGGGTTGAGTCGTACCGGGGCGGTGCCGCACATCGCGCGGAGTGAACGCGGGCGGCGTGTTGCCGGGGCGGAACGCATCGCCCTGGTCGAGCGACCGTTGGCTCGATTGCGGGTCGTGTGTTCAGCCGCTCGGGGTGGAGGTGCCGCGGTGTCCGCCACCATCATGAATCCAGGTGCGCACCCATGGCAGGAGTGCGTAGGCTGGGAAGGCCAGCACGAACGTCAGCGCGAAGTACGGCGCGTAGCCGAGACTCGCGGCGCCGGCTCCGCTGACGGCACCCGCGAGCGATCGCGTCAGCCCGAATAGTGCCGAGAGCAGCGCGTACTGTGTTGCGGCCTGCTCCCGGTCGCAGATGTGCATCAAGAACGCGAGAAACGCGGCGGTGCCGAGTCCACCGGTGAAGCTCTCGATCAACGACGCGGCGTAAATCATGGCGCGCCCGCCTTCGAGTGCGGCCGCGCCCGCGTAGCCGAGATTCGAGAGTGCTTGCAGCGCGCCGAGGAGCCACAGCCCTCGGAAGATGCCGAAGCGCGACGTGAAGACGCCGCCGGCCAGTGCGCCGGCGACGCTTGCGGCGACGCCGACAGTTGTCGAGACCGCGCCGATCTCTTCGATCGACAAGCCACTGTCCAGCCAGAACGGTTTCACCATCGGTCCCATGCTGGCGTCGCCGAGTTTGTAGATGAGGACGAACGCGAGCACGTACGGCGCGCCGGGTTGGGAGAGCCAACCGCGGAGCGCGCGTGCCCATTCCGCCGGCGGGAGTGGTGTGTGGGGTACGGCTGGCGCGCGTAGCACGACCACGGCCAGTGCTCCGAGGAGTCCCGCGGCGACCCAGAACACGGCATGCCAGCCGATCCATGCGGCGAGGATGACGAGCGCTCCGCCGCTCAGAATGAGTGCGGCGCGATACGCCGATACGCGTACGCCATTGGCGACGCCTTCTTGGCCCGCGTCGAGTAGGCCGATGGTGTAGGCGTCGATGGCGATGTCCTGCGTTGCGGAGGCGATGGTCAGGGCGAGGAGGACACACCAGAGAAACATTCCGGGTGCGCTTGGATCGGAGAGTGGAATGGCGAGGGTGGCCAACGCCATGGTGGCGAGGGCGGCGCTGATCCAGTGGCGTCGCTCGCCGAACCGGTCGACGAGCGGTGCCCAGAATACTTTGAGTGTCCAGGGGAGGCCGAGGATCGACATCAATCCGATCTCGGTCAGAGAGACGCCGTGGGCGCGGAAGTACACGGGCAGGTTGTCGACGACCAACCCGAATGGGAAGCCCTCGGCGACGTAGAGAATCGCGACCCACGTGAGCTTCTTCCGCAGCGGCATCAACCCGGCACCGGGTATCGGGCTAGCAGAACGGGGGGGGGCGTGCGAGCGGGCGCGGGGGGGTCGTGCCGATCGCGGGTGGGCGGGGTGTTGCTCCGGGGGCTG
>JAJCZP010000200.1 GCA_029262315.1 Deltaproteobacteria bacterium
GCGGCCCGGGCCGACTATGAACGGATCAAGGCCCTGTTCGTGAACGACGCCGCGTCACGTCAGGACCTCGATGCCAAGCGGCGCGATTTCGAAGTGACGCGCGCCCGCGTTGCGACCGTGCGGAAGGCGCTCGAGGACGCGACCCTGCGGGCCCCGTTTGCCGGCACCGTTGCCAAGAAGCTGGTCGAAGATTTCGCCAATGTCCAGGCGAAGCAGGCGGTCGTCGTGTTGCAGGACGACTCCAGCCTCGAGGTCGTCATCAGTGTTCCGGAGCAGGATTGGACGCGTGGAAGGCGTGGTCAGTCGCGCGCGGAGGTCACCGCGCGCCTGCAGCCCGTCGTGATCGTGACCTCGATCCCGCAGCATCGCTTTCCGGCAACGATCAAGGAGCAGGCGCAAACCGCCGACCCGGTCACGCGGACGTTCGATGTGACGTTCGCCTTTGCACGGACGACCGATGTCGAGGTCTTGCCCGGTATGACGGCGAAGGTGCAGGTCGTGGTTCGCGATGACTCCGACGACGGGAACATGATCGTCGTTCCCGCAACGGCAGTGCTGGGTGCGGACGACGGGGGGTCGCTGGTGTGGGCCATCGATCAGGACACGATGGCGGCGCGACGTGTGAGCGTGGAGGTCGGCGAGGTGACCGGCGACCAAGTGCGGATCGCGCGCGGACTGACCGGCACGGAGACGATCGCGGTGTCCGGTGTCCACCAGCTTCGTGAAGGCACGCAGGTACGTCGGCTCGAGCAATGAACATCGCTGAACGCTCCATCCAGCAGAAGACGTTCACGCTCGTGCTCACCGTCGTCACCCTCGGCGCCGGCCTCATGGCGTTCGAGAGCATGAGCCGCCTCGAAGATCCCGAATTCACCATCAAGGATGGGCTCGTGGTTACTCCGTATCCGGGAGCGTCGGCATCCGAGGTCGAGGACGAGGTTACCGATCAGATCGAGCTTGCGGTCCAGAAGCTCGGGCAGTTGAAAGAGCTCGAGTCGAAGTCGGACCGCGGCCTGTCGACGGTGACGGTCACCATCAAGGACAAGTTCGATCGCGACTCTCTCCCGCAGGTGTGGGACGAGCTGCGTCGCAAGGTGGGCGACGCGGCCATGGACCTTCCGCCCGGGGCCGGGCCGTCGGTGGTCATCGACGACTATGGCGACGTCTTCGGGGTCTTCCTCGCCGTCTACGGCCCCGAGTACTCGTACGCCGAGATCAAGAAGGTGGTCGATTTCCTCCGTCGCGAGCTCGTGCTCGTGCACGACGTCGCGAAGATCGAGACGTATGGGGAGCGCGAGGAGGCCATCTACGTCGAGCTTTCGCGCGATCGGATGGCCAAGCTCGGCATCTCCGAAAAGGTGATCGTCGCCGAACTCCGCCAGAAGAACCTGGTGACGAACTCCGGCCGCGTGCGAGTTGGGAGCGAGTTCTTGACGATCCAGCCGACCGGCGACGTCAATGCGCTCGCCGACTTCGAGTCGACGCTCATCAGCGCCGATGCCGGAAGGCAGATCTATCTGCGCGACGTCGCTGTCGTCCGCCGCGGTTACGTCGAGCCGCCTACGAACGTGATGCGGTATGACGGCAATCTCGCCATCGGCCTTGGTATCTCGACGGTCTCCGGCGGCAACGTCGTCACGATGGGTGGAGCGCTCGACAAGCGCATCCGCGAAATCCTGCCCACCATTCCTCTCGGCATCGAGATCGGTGTCATCTCGCTCCAGTCGCAGGCGGTGAGTGCGGCGATCCGGGGCTTCTCGAGTAGCCTTCTCCAGGCTGTCGCCATCGTCATCCTGGTCTTGCTCTTCTTCATGGGCGTCCGGAGTGGTTTCCTCATCGGCTTCGTCTTGCTGCTGACCATCGTCGGGAGCTTCATCTTCTTGAAGCCCTGGGGCGTTGCGCTGGAGCGTATCTCGCTCGGGGCCCTCATCATTGCTCTCGGCATGCTCGTGGACAACGCCATCGTGATCGTGGATGGCATCCTCATTCGTCTCGAGCGCGGCGTCGAGCCGACCAAGGCGGCCGCCGAGGTCGTCGACCAGTCCTCGCTTCCGCTCTTGGGGGCGACGGTGATCGCGATTCTGGCGTTCGCGGCGATCGGCACGTCGGAGGACAGCACCGGGGAGTTCTGCCGGTCGCTCTATCAGGTCGTGCTGGTATCGCTCATGTTCAGTTGGGTGACCGCGGTCACGGTGACTCCCCTGCTGTGCGTTATGTTCCTGCCCGTCCCGGAGGCCGGTGCCACCGCCTCCGATCCCTACGGCGGCGGGTTCTACGCGAAGTATCAGGCATTTCTCAAGGCGTGCATTCGGGCGCGATGGGTCACGCTCGGGGCGGTTGTCGGCATGTTCGTGGCGGCGATCGTCGGCTTCGGGTACATCGACCAGAGTTTCTTCCCACCGTCGACGCGACCTCAGATGATGGTCGACGTCTGGTTGCCGCAGGGCACGCATATCGATGAGACGACGGCGCGGGTGACCGCGGTCGAGACGTACCTGATGGAGCAGGAGGGCGTGACGAACGTCACCTCGCTGGTTGGTCAGGGCGGCCTCAGGTTCCTGCTCACCTATACACCCGAGAAGCTGAACCCGGCGTACGCCCAGTTGCTCGTGGACGTCGACGATCCGTTGCGAATCGCCGAGCTCATCCCAGCGGTCGAGGGCCATATCGCGGAGACGCATCCGGACGTCCTCACCTACGCCTACAGGTTCGAGCTCGGGCCAGGCGCCAACGGGAAGATCCGAGCCCGCTTGAGCGGACCTGATGCCGCCGTGCTCCGCTCGCTGGCGACCGCGGTCGAGGATGTGCTGCACGCGGATCCGAACGCCAAAGCCATTCGCACCGACTGGCGCCAGCGGGTCAAGGTGATCACGCCGGTGCTCGCGGAGGAGCAGGCGAACTTGAATGGCATTCAGCGGCCCGACGTTGCGCGTGTGCTCGAGCAAGGCTTCCAGGGGGCCCGCATCGGCGTGTACCGCGAACGTGACCTCCTGCTGCCGATCATCATGCGGGCGACGGAAGGAGAGCGGACGAATGTCGACAGCATCCGGAATCTCCAGATATGGAGCCCGGCCGCTGGGAAGATGATTCCGCTACGCCAGGTGGTCGCGGGCTTCGAGACCGACTTCGAGGACGAGCTCATCATGCGGCGGGATCGGCGGCGTACCGTGACCGTCTTCGCCGACCCAATCAAAGGCTCGGCGAGCGTCCTGTTCGCCCGCGTCCGGCCGCAGATCGAAGCGATGGATCTGCCGGATGGGTACACGCTCGAGTGGGGGGGCGAGTACGAGGACTCTGGCAACGCCCGCGCCGGTATCGCGGGCAGCATTCCCGCGTTCGTGCTCATCATGGTGCTGGTGACGATCGGGCTCTTCAACTCGCTCATCCAGCCGCTGATCATTTGGTTGTGTGTACCGTTGGCCCTCATCGGGGTGACAGGCGGATTGTTGCTGACCGGCCAACCCTTTGGTTTCATGGCCACGCTCGGTTTCCTGAGCCTGATCGGCATGCTGATCAAGAACGCCATCGTGCTGATCGACGAAATCAATCTGCAGCGCAAGGAGGGGAAAGACACGCTCCCGGCGATCGTGGACTCGGGTGTGAGCCGGTTGCGGCCCGTGGCGATGGCGGCCTCGACCACCGCGTTGGGAATGATACCATTGCTTTTCGACGCCTTCTTCGTCTCGATGGCGGTGACTATCATCGGGGGCCTGCTTTTCGCGACGGTACTCACCATGGTCGTCGTCCCGGTGCTTTTCGCCGTTTTCTACCGCGTGCCTTCGACCTGATCCGTGGACCTCGTTAGCGCATTCAAGTACCTGACCAATCCTTTCGGGTTTCGGCCGAACGGGCGCTACGACCAGCTTCCGATCGGGGACCGTGGCATCATCGGTGACGGGTTCACGGTGGCCCTCGTTCGCCCCGACGGAGCGATCGACTGGATGTGTATGCCGCGGTTCGACAGCCCGGCCATGTTCAGTGCCATGCTCGACCCCGAGCGTGGGGGGCTCACGGCCATCACGCCGACCCGGCCGTTCGAGAGCGTACAACGCTACGATACGGGCACCAACATTCTCGATGCGCTCTTTACCGTGCCCGACGCGGGGGTCGTACGGCTGACCGACTACATGCCGTGGACCGACGACCCAAGGGCGTCGATCCACGAGGTGCACCGACGCATCGAGTGCATCGAAGGGCGAGTCGAGCTCGACGTGATCTTCGACCCACGCTTCTCTTTCGGGGCCGACCCCGCCGAGATCGATATCGGCGAGCACGGCGTGCTCGCGCGCGGTCAGAACGGTGAGCGCGTGGCCGCGGTGCTCGGTGATGCCGCGTCCTGGACGCGTCGTGAGCTCGGTGGTGTCCAGGCGCGGATCACGATGCGGAGCGGCGAGCGGCGCTGGATGGTCATTTCCTGGGACGCCGGCGTGCCGCGACCGCTGCAGGCGTACCGCCCGTTCGATCATCTTCGGCGTACCCGCTTCGCCTGGCGGCAATGGTCATCGCGGTACAAGTACGACGGGCCGTGGCGTCAGCGTGTGCATCGGGCCGCTCTCTGCTTGAAGCTCCTGACGTATGCGCCCACGGGCGCGATGGTCGCCGCGCCGACGACGTCGCTGCCGGAGTGGATCGGCGGCACCCGCAACTGGGACTATCGATTCACCTGGGTGCGCGATGCCGCCTTGGCGGTGCGCGCCAACAATCTCATCGGATTCACCGAGGAGGCACGCGACTTCTTCCACTTCATTCGCGATACGATTGACCCTGTCGCGGGGCTGCGGGTGATGTACGGGATCGACGGCGGCCCGGTTCCCGAGGAGCGGATCCTCAATCATCTCGCCGGGTACGCCGAGTCGGGCCCGGTGCGTATCGGCAATGGTGCCCGTGACCAGCTGCAGCTGGATAGCGCGGGGGCGCTGGTCGACGCCATGCACCTGTACGAGCATTTCGGCGGCATCATCAACCT
>JAJCZP010000201.1 GCA_029262315.1 Deltaproteobacteria bacterium
GAAGCACGGCATCAAGTACGCGCAGAGCTATCTCCCGTATCTCGTGCTGTCCGACCAGGCGACGCCGCCACTCGGCGAGTCGAAGAGCGAGTGGGAGATCTTCGGCCTGCTGGCCGAACACATCGCCGCGCGCGCGACGGCGCGCGGAGTAACGAGTGTACGCGGCCTGCACGATACGCCCTTCGATCTGCGCGACGCCTACGACGTGTTCACCGGCGACGGACAGTTCGACCCCCACGATCCCGCCGATCCGGTCAAGGCCATCGACGTGATCTTGAAAAACAGCCCGAGCCTCGAGAGCGTCGACGCCGAGGAGGCACTGCGACGCGGGGTCGTACGCATCACCGGCACCGCCCGGCCCTCGCCCATCTACGCCACCAGCAGCGACTACGATCCCGACGACACGTACTGGCCGCACCGCTGGTTCGTGGAGGGCAAGCAGGCGTGGCCGACGCTCACCGGACGCCAGCAGTTCTACATCGACCACGAGTGGTACCGACAGGCGGGAGAGAGCCTGCCGGTGCACAAGGATCCACCGGGAGCGCGCAGCCGCTTTCCACTGCGCCTGACCGGCGGACACACGCGCTGGAGCATTCACGCCATCTGGCGCGACCACGCGCTCATGCTGCGCTTGCAGCGCGGCGAACCGGTATGCTTCCTGAGCACCGCCGACTGCGCGTCACGTGGCATCGCCGACGGCGACCGCGTGCGCGTCTACAACGACGCCGGCGCCTTCGAGGCCGCCGCCAAGCTCACCCGTGGCGTGCAACCGGGCGAGGTCATCATCTACCACGCCTGGGAGCCCTATCAGTTCCCGGGATGGAAGGGGCAACAGGAGCCGGTCGAGGCGCCCTGGAAAGCCATCCATCTAGCGGGAGACTATGGCCAACTCCACTATCGGATGTTCTACAGCTCGCCCGGGCACGCGCCGCGCGGCGCCCCGGTAGAGGTCGAGCGCGTCGGAGACGCACGCACCGCCGCGAAGACGGTCCATGGGACAGCGCCGGCGTAGTCCGGTGGAAGGGAGAGACGAGGCCCATGGCAAACCCGTCGCCGACCGACGACGACGCGCCTGATGTCCAGGTCGCGGCAATGACCAGCCACGCGTACCGCGCTCTCGGAGAGGCCTTCGCCTACCCCGACGCGGCGCTCTGCGAGGCCGTCCGGACGGGCAGGCTCGCCCACAATCTACGAGAGCTGCTGCATATCGTTCATCCCGCCCTCGCCACCGCCGGCAACTGGCGCGCCCTGAGCGACGCCGGGGCTGGCCAGGCGCTCGCCGTCGAGTTCACCCGGCTGTTCGACGTCGGGGCAGGCGAGCCGCCCTGCCCGCTGTACGGCGGCCTCTACTGCACGCCGCGGACAGCGACCCTCGAGGAGATGGTGCGCTTCTACAATCACTTCGGCCTGACCCTCACCAATCCACCGCGCCAGCTTCCCGACCACCTGACGACGCAGCTCGAGTTCCTGCACGTTCTCGCCTCTCGCGAGGCCGAGGCACTCGCGGGCAATGAGGATCCCGGCGCGTACCGCCGCGCTCAGCGCGACTTCCTCGCCCGCCACCCCGGCCGCTGGATTCCCGAGCTCCGGAAGCGCCTCGCCGCGCAGCGGCCGCTGGCGTTCTTCGTCGAGCTGGCGCACATCCTGGAGCGCTTTCTCAACCACGAATCCGCACGGCTGGTGGCGCGCGTCGGTCCCGTCCCTGCGGTGAGCGTCACGCACCCAGCACAGCGCTCACTGGGGGCCGCCAGAGGCGACGCCTCCACCGATGAGTAAGGCGGTGCGTATCACCCGTCCGACAGCGTGCTGATTGGCGGCCTAACGAACGAAACGACGACCGCCGCACGTACGACGCTGGACGGACGAACTACTGTCTGATGAACTTCCTCGGGCGGATGATGTAGCGCCCTTTCCCATGCAGGATCACACGACCGACGATTCCAGTACGCCTCGTCGTGCCTCGCGAGCCTCCATGCGATCAGCACTCGCCACGATGAGACTGGTGCAGGCGTGCCTCACACTCCTGCTCGTGGTGCTCGCCACATCGGTCGCCGGGGAATCCATGCCCCAGCCGCTTCTCGCGGACCTCCGAACACATTGCTATCGGTGCCACCATGGCGACGCTGGCGCGCGCTTCGACCGTTTCAGCAAGCGTCCGGCCTTCTTCGCCGCCGACACCGAGGAGGCACTTGTCCAGAACATCCGGGAGATTGCGGCGCGAGCATTTCGCTATCTCAAGATGCGAAAGATGCCCTTGGCGACGCAGCCCGTGCTCTCAATGACGAAACGCAACGAGATCGCGTATGGCATCAAGGCCCTCGCCACGACGCCTCCAGGTGGCCGAACTCCCACGGGCGACCCGGTCCGACTCGCGCGCGCCCGTACCGTCTTCGAGCGCGACGTCGCACCGATCCTCGAGGAGAAGTGCCATCTATGCCACGGCGGGGGCGCGAACTGGCTGCAGGAACGCCTCTTCAGCGGAACGATCCGGTCGGCCAAACGGGATTGGGACGTCTCCGACGGATATCCGTTCGGCGGCGACTATGCCGTAGATCCGGTGCTGCAGCTCAGCATGCTGGAGGTCGCCGTCGCCAACCGCTCGATGCCGCCCCGCGCCTACGTCGCCACGCGCTCCGATCGACGATTGTCAGATGATGAGGTCCGGCGCGTGCTGGATTGGATCCAGCAAACGCGCACCGCATATCACAGGGTAGATCGATGAGACATGGCCGCACTGTGGCCTTCGGACTCCTACTGACCTACGCCGGCGCCTAGCAACCTGTCGAAGAACAGGCGGGCCAGTCGTTTGCCGCATGACGGTTGTCACCCGGGTCTATGACACCTGCCGTGGGCCGGCAGCCTACCTGCCGGTAGGTAGGCTGCCGGGTGTCGTGTGACTACTCGGGAGACGCGATCATGAATCCATGATGGAAACCGCCTTCGAGAACGCTGCCGCGACGAGTCGACGGCTGGAGGTTCGCTTCGACAGCGAGGGCACGAGATGCGCCGCGTGGCTGTTCCTGCCCGCATCTGCCGACCCGCCACCGGTCGTGGTGATGGGACATGGCTTCAGCGGTGTCCGGGACGTGCGGCTGCCCACCTATGCCGAGCGGTTCGTCGAGCGCGGGCTCGCCGCGTTCGTCTTCGACTACCGCTATTTCGGCGACAGCGCGGGCCAACCCCGCCAGCTGCTCAGCTGGAAGAAGCAGCTCGAAGATTGGCGAGCGGCGCTGTCGCACGTCCGACGAATGCCTGAGGTCGATGGCACCCGCATCGGGCTGTGGGGCACTTCATTCGGAGGAGGACACGCCATCGTGACGGCCGCAAACGACCACGACGTACTGGCGGCGGTGGCTCAGGTACCTCATGTCGACGGCGCCGCCTCGCTCAGGACAGCAGGAAGCCTCGGCTACATGGCACGCGCGATGACGGCCGGGGTACGCGATGCGATGCACGCGGCCCTCGGCAAAGAACCGTACTACGTCCCGGCGGTGAGCCCTCCCGACACGTTCGGCTGCTTGAACACCGACGATAGCTACGGGGGGTTCCTCGACCTCGTGCCTCCCGAGTCGACGTGGAAGAATCAGGTCGCCGCGCGCATCCTGCTGACGCTTGGCCTCTACCGACCGATCACGCACGCTCGGAACGTCCGCTGCCCACTCCTCGTCGTTGCCGCCCGCCGAGATAGCTTGATCCCACTCTCGGCCGTCGAGCGATTGGTCGCCCAGGTGCCGTTGGGCCGCCTGAAGATCTTCGATACGGGTCATTTCGGAGTCTACAAGGAGCCGCTCTTCGACGAAGTCGCAAACCTCGAGGCGGACTTCTTGGTTGAGCATCTGCTCGCCAGCCGCCCGGCCACGACGACAGCGACCGGGGAGCACGGAAGCACGGCAAGCACATGGCGAGCATGACGGGCGGCGAACGCATCGTCCGCCTGTTGCAGGCCGAAGGGGTCGAGGTGGTCTTCGGCATCGTCGACGGCTCCTACTTCGGGCTCTACTCCCAGCTCCGCGAGTACGGCATCCGCTTGATCTCCCCGCGTCACGAAACCAGCGCGGTGCACATGGCGGGCGCGTACGCTCGCCTCACCGGTAAACTCGGTGTCTGCCTGGCGAGCAACGGACCAGGGGCCGCCAATGCACTTCCGGGCGTGGCCGTCGAGAACGGCGAGGGCAATCGGGTGCTGCTGCTCACCAGCTGGCGGCGCTCCGGAATCGTCGACCCCGACCGCGGGGGTACGTATCAATACTTCGACCAAGTCGCCGTGATGCGTCCGATGACCAAGTGGAGCGAAGCCGCAGAGTCGCACGCGCGCGTTCCAGAAGCGTTCCGGCGGGCGTTGCGCCACAGCTGGCGAGGCCGCCCCGGGGTGGTGCACTTGACCGTCCCCGAGGACATTCTGAACACGGCGGCTGAGTATCCCAGTGAGCCGGACCCGGCGCCGGAGCGCTATCGCGTCGTAGAGCCGCTGGCCCCGCCTACCGTGCTGGTGCGTCAGGCGGCGGACATGCTGCTCGCGGCGGAGCTGCCCATGATTCACGCCGGCAGCGGCATCGTACATGCCGGGGCCAGCGCCGAACTCCAGGCGCTCGCCGAGCTGCTGCGCGTCCCCGTGACGACGAGCTGGGCCGCGCGCGACGTCATCGACGAGCGCAGCCAGGTCTCGATCCCCATGGGATACATCGACCTTAACAACCAAGTGCGCAACGAAGCCGATCTGGTGCTGGCGCTCGGCACGCGCTTTGGGGAGACCGATTGGTGGGGCAAACCTCCGTACTGGCGCGAGCCGCATCGGCAGCGGACCATCCAGGTGGACATCGATGCGGACATGATCGGCGTCAACAAACCGGTCGACCTCGCGATCGTCGCCGACGTCCGTGTGTTTCTTTCGGCGCTGGTCGCCGAGCTCCGTCAGCGCGACCATGGCGACGGTCCACGCGCGCGTACGGCGAAGCTCGAGGATTATGCCGAAGGGAAGCGAGCCGCGCGCGCGACGCTCGACACGTCACTGACCACCGACGGGGAAGGCGTGCACTCGGCGCGTGTAGCACCCACGTGTCAGCAGGCGTTTGACGACGACGCCATCCTGGTGGTCGACGGCGGCAACACAGCCATCTGGGCCAATCTCTTTCACGAAGCGCGGACGCCCGGAAGCCTGCTCTCTACGTTCAAGTTCGGCATGCTCGGCGCGGGCGTCGGGCAGACGCTAGGGGCGAAGGTGGCCTGTCCGGCGCGACAGGTCTACTGCATCCTCGGCGACGGCGCGATGGGGTTCCACTGTCAGGAGATCGAGACCGCCGTGCGAAACGAGCTGCCCGTCGTCTTCCTGGTACTCTGCGACCGGCAGTGGGGCATGGTGAAGATCAGCCAGGAGTTCGCGCTCGATCCTGATCGCACGCTGCTCGAAGGCGGCCTCCCAGCCGAGGAGACCATCAACACCGATCTCGGCGAAACCCGCTTCGATCTCCTCGCCGAGAGCATGGGCGCCCACGGCGAACGCGTGTCACACGACGACGAGCTCCAACCCGCCATCGAGCGGGCGCTCGCCAGCGGCCGGTGCGCGGTCCTCCACCTGGACGTGGATCGCAAGGCACACAAGTTTGCGCCGAATCTCGCCGTCTTCAAAGACATGCACCAGGAGCCCGGCGGCTCTTGAGCGCTCCGCGAACAGCGCGGGCCGTGCTCGTCACCGGCGCAGATGGCTACATCGGTCGCCAGCTCGTCGCGGCGCTGGCGGAGAGCCGTGACCCCATCGAGACCCTGATCGCGCTCGACGTACGCGAAACACCCGCCGAAAGAATGCTCCCGCACGTCGTGCACGTGACGGCGGACATCCGTGCTCCCGGGCTCGCAGACCTGCTGCGCCAGCATGCGATCGACACGGTCGTCCATCTGGCCGCGATCGTCAGTCCCGACAAGCAGAGCTCGCGCGAGTTCCAGTACTCGGTAGACGTCGTCGGCACCCGCAACGTGCTCTCGGCCTGCATCGCCACCGGTGTCGACAAGCTGGTCGTCACCAGCAGCGGCGCGGCCTACGGCTACCACGCAGATAACCCGGTACCCCTCTGCGAGGACGATCCGCTCCGCGGCAACCCGGAGTTCGCGTACGCCGATCACAAGCGGCAGGTCGAGGAGACGCTGGCGCACTACCGTCACGAGCATCCCGAGCTTCGCCAGCTGATCTTTCGACCAGGGGCGATCCTCGGAGATCACGTCTCGAATCAGATCACGGACCTGTTCCAGAAGCCGATGCTGCTTGGCGTAGCAGGGTCCGACTCGCCGTTCGCGTTCGTCTGGGACGGCGATGTGGTGGCCTGCCTGGTGAAGGGCGTTCGCGAGGAAACGACCGGCATCTACAATCTCGTCGGCGGCGGCACGACTACGCTGCCGGCCATCGCCAACCGTCTACGCGTACCGTTCGTCCCGCTCCCTGGCTGGCTCCTGCGGAGCGCGCTCGCACTCTTGCACCCGCTCGGCGCGAGCCAGTACGGCCCGGAGCAGGTCGAGTTTCTCCGGCACAGGCCGGTGCTCTCGAACACGCGCCTGATCACCGAGTTTGGCTATACACCGCGATTGCGGAGCGACGAGGTCTTCGAGCACTACCTCCGCGGGCACGAGCGCGCCCGTGGCTAGCTTTGCGGGCAAGCGCATCCTACTGACCGGCGCTGCCGGCGGCATCGGCCGGGCACTCGCCCATCGCTTCGGTCGAGATGGGGCCCGCCTGGTGCTGCTCGATCTCGACGCGGCGCGCCTCCAGGCACTCGCGGCCGAGCTCGACGCCGCGGGAATCTCTGCGCTGCCACTCCAGTGCGACCTGGCCACTCGCGACAGCTGCGAGACGGTCGTGCGCCAGGCCGCACGCGAGCTCGATGGCCTCGACGTACTGATCAACAACGCCGGCATCACGCACCTCAGCCCGTTCGTGGAGACCGACGTCGATGTGATCAGACGCGTCATGGAGGTGAACTTCTTCGGCGCGGTCCACTGCACCAAAGCCGCGCTGCCCTTCTTGATCGAGCGCCGTGGGCAGATCGTCGTACTCTCGAGCTTTGCCGGCCTGGCACCGCTCGCGACGCGTAGCGGCTACGCGGCCAGCAAGCATGCCCTGAACGGGTTCTTCGGCTCGTTAGGAGCCGAGCTGGTACACACGGGTGTCGGTGTCACCCTGGTCTGTCCGACGTTCGTGAAGACGGCGATCGGCGATCACGCCCTCGGCGGCGACGGTGGCCGTCCGACCCAGGCACGCACCGAAGCGGGGACGCCGGTCGAGCCGGAGCGATTGGCCGAGGCGATCTACCGCGCGGCGTGCGTGCGCAAGCGTCTGCTCGTCCCCTTCCGCGACGCCAAGTTGTCCTGGGCGTTGGCGCGCTTCTTCCCGCGCGCCTACGAGCGCATCATGTTGCAACGCATCGCGCCCGGGGAGCGCGCATGACGCGCTTGCCCCCTGGCAGCGCGTTTCTCCACCGGTGCACCCCGAACGCGGACGCACCAGCACCCGATACAGCGCATGCCTACACACCACGAAGGGAGTGATGAACATGAGCGACGCGAGCTACGACACGATCGTCATTGGCAGCGGCCCCGGAGGTCTCTCCACCGCGACCCTGCTGCAGAAGCGCGGCCTGAACTGTCTCCTGATCGAGAAGAACAACATCCTCGGCGGAAAGATGATCAGCATCGAGAAGGACGGGTACGCCTACGATCTCTTCCCGCACGGTCAGGTCCCCATGCGCGGCTCGGCCTTCGAGCCGATCTTTGCCGAGTTGGGGGTTGCAGACGAGTTTCAGCCGGCGCTCGAGCCCGACGACCCGCGGGACATCATCACCCTGCTCTACCGGCGCGCCGATCGCACGGAGTACCGGCGCGTCACCCAGGGCCAGGCCATGGCCGACCCCGAGCCCTTCTTCAAACTGTGGGATCTCGCGGACGACGAAAAGGAGGCCGCCATCAACGTCATGACCGAGATGGCCACGATCACTGACGAGCAGCTCGACAAGCTCGACGGAATCAGCATGCACGAGTGGCTCGCAGAACGTGACGTGCCCAGCGCGGTCTACAACTACCTGGGATTCCACGCCAACGCCTCGTTGGCCGAGCCACTCGACCTGGTAGCGGCCTCCGAGCAGATTTTGATCATGAGACAGATGATGACCGGCGGCGGGGGCGGCCAGTACAAGGGCGGCTTCGGCGGCCTCACCAAGGTCATGGCACGCGAGTTCGAGAAGAACGGCGGCACCCTGATCACGAACAGCAAAGTCGACAAGATCAACATCGTGGATGGCACCGTCACCGGCATCGCGACCCCGAAAGGCACCTTCACCGCCCCAGTGGTCGTGAGCAGCGCCGGCATCCAGCCGACGATCCTCAAACTCTGCGACGAGGAGCATTTCGACCGGGCATACCTGAACTACATCAAGGGCCTCGTGCCTGGGTGGGCCTTCACCTCCATCCGGTACTTCCTCAAGGAGCCTGTGATGGATACGGCCATGTACGTCATGTACGCGGACACGTCCTGGCTGAATACGACGCGCTTCGCGCAGATGAAGAACGGGGAAGTTCCGGAGGAGGTCATTCTCTTCATGGTGAACCACAACTTCTATGACGAGAATGCGGCCCCCCCTGGCAAACAGGTATTGGTGAGCGGAACCGTCTGCTCCTCGAACCCCGAGGCCAAGGAGATCGAGGCGCTCTGGCAGAGGATGGACGCGCAGATGCAGACGCACTTCCCCGAGATCTGGGAGGCCTGCGAACGGCGCGAGTACAACGGCCCCAAAGAGATCTCCGACCTCACCCGCGACTCGGTCATCGAAGGCCAGGGCGGCGAATGCGTCGGGCTAGCGCAGATCGTGGGTCAGTGCGGCAGCATGAAACCGGACTCCAATGCCCCCATCAACGGCCTGTACATCGCTGGCTCCGACGCAGGCGCCAGGGGCATGGGAACCCATCAGTCGGCACTCTCCGGTACGGGGGTCGCTCGCATGGTGCAGCAATACCTTCGCGGACGCTCCAAGATGCGCTAGCACAGTTGTACGGGGCACACGGACGCCGCGCCCCGAGGAGGCAGAATGACGACGACGAACGAGCCCCCGATGCTCTCGATACTCTCCGAAGCGCGACCGGTCGGGGCGGAGCGCCTGACCGCCGAGCCTCCGCCCCGCTATCCGTCGGCGATGGTCAACGTGACCAATCGCTGCAACCTCCGCTGTCAGCATTGCTTCGTCTTTCGCGACGGCAATCCGAACGACACCGAGGGCGAGATGTCCCCGGAACGCGTGCTCGAGGAGCTGCGCCGTCTACGCGATCGTCACGGCATCCGGCGGATGCTCTGGATGGGCGGCGAACCCATGATTCGATGGCGCACCCTCGAGAAGGGGCTCTCGCTGTTCGAGCGCAACACGATCACGACCAACGGCACGATCCCGCTCAAGGATTTCGGACCCGACGTCACGTATGTCATCTCGCTCGACGGGCCCAAGGAGCTGAACGATCCCGTACGCGGCGAGGGCGTCTTCGACCAGGTCATGGCGACGATTGCCGCGCTACCCGAGGGATTCCAGCCTACCGTGATGGTGCAGTGCGTCCTCCACCGCGAGAACCAGCATGCCGTCGACGCTCTGG
The DNA here is from genome assembly GCA_029262315.1 of Deltaproteobacteria bacterium. Classification (GTDB taxonomy): domain Bacteria; phylum Desulfobacterota; class Binatia; order UTPRO1; family UTPRO1; genus JAJCZP01. Next base: position 9,619 of record JAJCZP010000201.1, read on the forward strand.
CGAATACGCTGCGGCCGACGCACGTCCAGGGGCTGGCGTTCAGCTTTTATGTGCCGCGCCTCGGCGAGCAATCACCCCGAGCCTGGGCCAGCATCGCGGAGCGTGAGATCGCGGTCGACATCGTACTGGAGCTCAAGAAGCGCTACCCAGGCTTCATCTGGAACTCGCGCCGCAGCCTCGAACTCATGCGAGCGCCGACCGCGAAGCTCGTGACCGATCACTGTCCACTGCTACAAACCACCCTTCCGCTCTACATCGAGGGCAACGAGTTCACCACGCCCTTCTGCTGCTATGGCAACGACGTCGACTGCGACCGCTGCGGCTCGTGGGGCGTGTTCGCCACCGCCGCCAAGCTGCCGGGTCCTTGGGACGACGTGCTGCCACGCGGCAGCGAGCTGCGGACAGGCAGCTCGCAAGAAAAGGCTTAGTCATGGCGATGAACGTACAGCCCGTCCCTACCGTCGACGACCGGATCAACACTATCCGCCTCCTGACGGCCAAGATCGTCAACAAGGAAATCCTGCCAAACGAGAACGTGCTCTGGTCATGGCAGCACGACGACAAGGCTGACGAGAGTCGCCGCCAAGCCGCGCGGGAGCTACGTGCGAAGATCAAAGC
>JAJCZP010000202.1 GCA_029262315.1 Deltaproteobacteria bacterium
CAGCCGTCACGTTGGTCTTGCGTATCGCATCGAGCAGCGACGTCTTGCCGTGGTCGACGTGGCCCATGATCGTGACCACCGGCGGGCGCGGCAGCTGTTCGCCCGTATCCTCTTCGGTCTCGCTTTCGGTATCCAGCAAGGTCTCGACACTGAGCGTAACGTTCTCGACCGTGTAGTCGAACTCAGTCGCCACCAAGGTCGCGGTGTCGACATCGAGCATCTGGTTTTGCGTGGCCATCATGCCCATGGCCATGAGCTTGCGAATGACCTCGCCCGATTTCACACCGAGCGCGCGCGCGAGCTCACCGACCGAGATCGCCTCCGACACCTTGACGACACGCTTGCTCGCCTTCGGCGTCGTGATTTCGGTGCGGTGCTGTTCTTTGCCGGGCAGCGCCCGCTTCTTGCGCCGCAGCTTGCCCGGGCGCCGATCGCGTTCGAACGTTTCGAGTTGATCGGGCTTCTTGATGACCTTGCGCTTCTTCTTGCGCGCGGGGTCGGCTCCCCGTGAAAGCTGATCTGGTGGGACGGCGAGGTTCGGATCCGGCTGCGCCGTGGTCCCAGGGCGATCGCTCCCCGCCGTTCGGCGAGGCGCCGGACGAGGCGGCATTGCCTTCTTGAGATCGATCTTCCCCAGCACGCGAACCGTCTGTGGCCCCGCGCTCTCCATCAACGGCGGGGCCGTACCTACGGTCGTCGCGGCGGACGCCGCCGTCGGAGCTACCGCGGCTGTCTCGGCCGGAGCGGTAGGTGCCGCCACGACCGGCGGCGCGGTAGCTGAGGTTGGTGCAGCTGCACTGGATGGTGCGGGCGCCTCGGACGCCGCGGGTCCTGCAGGAACCGTTTCGACTGGTGCGGCCGTCTCGACCGGTGTGGACTCCTCGACCGGCGTTGACTGGTCCGCCTGCGCGGCCGGGGCCTCGGGTGCGGGCGTCGAAACCTTTGCCGGTGCGGGCGTCGAAACCTTCGCGGCAACGGGTGCCGACCAATCGGTCCCCGCGGGCGGGACCGGAGGCATCTCGACCGGCTCCAGCGGTAGCATCACCGGAGACTCCGCGGCGGGAAGCTCTTCGCGCTTCAGAACCTCCACGCGCGTCGTCCGCCGACGAATGACATTGGCGCGAACGCGGTTCTCGACCACCTGCTCCCGTGCGGTAACGAGCTGCTCCTCGCTGGTCTGCGTAACGACGCGTTCTTCGACGACACGTTCGGCCCCAATGGTCACGGCAGCCTTCTCGCGCAGCCCGAGTGCGTCGCGCACGCGCGCAACTTGGTCGTCGTTGAGCGAACTCTGAGACTTCTTGCTGCGAATCCCGAGTCGCTCGAGCCTTGCAACCAAATCTTTAGTCGCAAGACCCCATTCTTTCGCGAGCTCGTGGACGCGTTTCTTACCGCTCAATCGTGCACCTCCGGGAACCACGCGCGAACACTGTCGCGCTCGGGCCTAGCTACCACGCAACGTAAGGACCGTACAAACCCGCCTCGGCGCGTGAATGCGTCAACACAGGCCTTGCGGGCGTGCAGATATGCCCCGCGACCGCCGCACCGCCGCACCGAATCTCGTTCGAGTCGCCCACTCTGGACAACGAAGCGTGTCAGCTCCGTTTGCCGCTCACGGGTCCGGCATCCAACACAGGTGCGCATCGTTCCGACCACGGCCTAGACCCCTCCCCGCTCATCCGACGCATCGTCGGCAACGGCAGCGGACGTCTCGCCCTCGGCCGGCGTCGCGCCGGCCTCGCCACCCGAGGCATCACCTTCGGCGGGCGCTGGGGCACCACCTGTTTCAGACGCTGGGGCACCACCTTCGTCAGACACCGGGGCACCACCCTCTGCAGACGCTGGGGCATCGCCGTCGGCGGCCGCGAGCGCGTCCGCGGCAGCTTGCGCCTCGGCGTCCGCGGCAGCTTGTGCCTCGGCTTCGACCGCCGCTTGTGCTTCCGCTGCAGCCGCGACGACGGCGGCCGCTTCGTCGGCGATGCGCTTCTCCTCGACGTGCACCCGTGCCGACGCGAGGATGGCCTCGGCGCGCTCCTCAGTGACGCCATCTACCTGCACAAGCCCCTCGACGTCCGAGGCCGCGACCTCATCGGCCGACTTGAAGCCGTGCTGGTAGAAAAGCTCGGCCGTCACGTCACCAATCTCGGGCACGCCCATCAACGACTGACGAGCGTCACCCGCTTCCTTCTCAGCTTCGGCCTCGCCTCGGACATCGAGCCGCCAGCCGGTCAACCGAGAGGCCAGCCGTACATTCTGCCCTTTCTTGCCGATCGCGAGCGAGAGCTGATCATCGGGGACGATCACTTCCATCGTACGCTCTTCGCCGCCTTGATCTTCGTCCATGATGATCTTGGACACCTTGGCGGGCGACAGCGCACGGCACACATAGTCGGCCGGATCCGCGACCCATGGCACGATGTCGATCTTCTCGCCGCGGAGCTCCTGCACCACAGACTGCACGCGCGTACCGCGCATGCCGACGCAAGCGCCGACGGGATCGACATCGGAGTCGTTCGACCACACGGCGATCTTCGCGCGCCCACCCGGCTCGCGCGCGGCGCCTTTCACTTCGACGATGTTCTCGTAGATCTCGGGCACCTCTTGCTCGAACAGCTTGATCAAGAGCCCCGGGTGAGTGCGCGACAACACGATTTGCGGACCTTTGCTGGTGAGGTCGACATCGAGGATGTACGCACGGATGCGATCGCCCTGACGATAGCGCTCGCGCGGGATCTGCTCCTTTTCCGGAAGGATCGCGTCGGTGCGGCCGAGATTGACGATGATGTTCTTGCGCTCGAACCGCTGCACGATGCCAGAGAAGAGCTCGCCTTTGCGATCTTTGAACTCATTGAAGATGATCGCGCGCTCCGCCTCGCGAACCTTCTGAATGATATTCTGCTTGGCGGCCTGCGCGGCGATGCGCCCCAGCTTCTCCTGCGCGACCTTGGAGAGCAGCTCGTCGCCAACCTCGGCCTCAGGATCGAGCGCGGTCTTCGCATGCTCCGCCGTGATGTGGTTCAGCGGGTCGGTGACCTCGTCGACGACGGTCTTGATCTCGAACAGCTCGACCTCACCGATATCGGAGTTGAACTTCGCTTCGAGCTGCTGGTCCATACCGAAGGTCCGCCGCGCCGCCGACAACATGGCCTCTTCCAACGCCGCCACGATGATCGCGCGGTCGATCCCCTTCTCCTTGCTGACTTGTTCGATGACCCGATTCAGATCCGGCTGCATGTCATCTCCTTCCGTCTAGCGGACGCACGCGCGCCGCGACGAGCCGCGCCCGAAGGCGGCGCGGGAGGTGAGAAATCGTGCTGGTAGTTGGCTCGGGAAATGACCGCGAACGGAATCTCGTACGGGGAGTGATCGTCGGTCGTGAGGACGATCCCCGATGACGCGACGGCGGTCAGCGTGCCACGAAACGACTGCCGGTCACCGACCGGCTCGGAGGTCCGCACGTGGACACGCTTCCCAACGAAAGCGTCAAAATGCTGGGGCCGCGTCAGCGGGCGGTTCACACCCGGCGAGGAGACCTCGAGGGTATAGGCGCGGCCCACCGTCCGACTCAGAGAATCCGCGTGGACGTCGAGAACATCGGACACCTGGCGACTCACCACGGCGAGCTCGTCCAGCAGGACCCCGCCGGGTTTGTCCATGAGAAATCGCAACACCGCACCACGTCCTTCGCGACGATGTTCGATGTCGACGATCTCCAGGCCGGCCTCCAGAGCGATCGGCTCTGCGAGCTCCCAGACACGCGCGACTTTCGGATCGATGTCCACCCTTTGTTCGTCCTCTTTGCCAACACAACAACACCCTGGCCCTCCCAACGACCCGGGGTCGAGCGTGCTGCGTCCTGTTGTTCAAGGATCCCCGGCGTGAGAACGGGCGGCCA
>JAJCZP010000203.1 GCA_029262315.1 Deltaproteobacteria bacterium
TGGGTCTTGGCCGCCTGCGACCGCGCCTTGCGCTCACGCCCAAGGTAGCTCGGCACCACCAACGCGGCGAGCAAACCGAGGATGACCATCACGACGAGCAGCTCGACCAGCGTGAAACCCTGCTGTCCGTACGCTATTCCACGCTTCATGTCTGTTCCTCCACGTCCGTCATCAGACGTTCAAGTCGTTGATGCTGAAGACCGCCGTCAGCATCGAGATCACCATGAACCCAACGACCAGGCCCATGAACACGATCAAGGCCGGTTCGAGAAGACTCGTCAGCTGCTTGACCTGAGTACGCACCTCGCCGTCGAAATAGTCGGCGACGGTCACCAACATCTCGTCGAGCTTGCCGGTATCCTCTCCGACAGCGATCATCTGCAACGCGAGCGGTGGGAACGCCCCGCTGCGCCCGAGCGGAGCCGACATGCCAACGCCCTCGCGGACGCCAACCTGCACATCGCCGATCGCCTGGTCGATGACGAGATTGATCGAGACCGCACGAACGATGTCGAGGGACTGAAGCATCGGGACGCCACTGCTCAGTAAGGTGCCGAGCGTACGCGAGAAACGCGCAACCTCCATCCGCCGGACGAGCGACCCGACGAGCGGCATCCGGAGCTTCCAGGCGTCGAGGGCATAGCGATTGTTCGCGTCGGCGTAGCGATAGAGACCGTAGGCGCCCCCCACCAGCACGAGCGCGATGGGAAGCGTCCAGATGCTGGAAAAAGCATCACTCACGCTCAGCATGATGCGGGTCGACATGGGAAGTGCCTCCCCCATGTCCGCGAACATACTGGCGAACTTCGGGAGCACGAAGATCAGCAAGAACACGACGGAGAGGCCCCCGACGATCACGAGCAGGATGGGATAGGTCAGCGCCGTCCGCACTTCGTCACGCAGATCCTCGGCGCTCTCCAGATACTCGACCAGGCGAATCAGCACGGTATCGAGAACGCCGCCGATCTCGCCGGCCTTGACCATGTTCACGTAGAGCGAGGGGAACACGTTGGGAAACTGCCCGAGCGCTTCCGCCAACGACGCGCCGCCACGGACCGCCTGCAGCACCTCGCCGGTCACGCGTTTCAGCTCCGCGTTCGGAGACAGCTCGACCAGGGTCGTGAGACCGCGATCGAGCGGAATGCCGGCAGCCAGGAGGGTGCTCAGCTCACGAGTGAAAATGAGCAGGTCCTTGGAGCGAACCGTACGCTTTCCACCACCGAGCGACGGCAGACGCACCGTGCGGCCGAGCCGCCCCGTACCGCCCGCGGAGGCAACGCCGATCTTGATCGGCACCAATCCGCGTTCGCGCAGGCGCTCCACAACCGAGCGCTCCTCGCTCGCCTCGATGGAGCCCTCGACGATCTTCCCCTGAAAGTCGCTCGCCCGGTATGAGTACTCTGCCATCCGCCCCCGCTGCCGACATGATCAACATCCCGGAATCAATCCGGAATCACGTGACTACAGCGTAGCCATTATACCTTGTCAATTGGGGGGTGGCGATGACCATACGCCGTACGGCTACGCGTGACGAGCGCTCCGCCGCTGCCGTCTAGGCCGTCGCCGGCCTGATGGCGGCGCCTCCCGGCAGGCGCTCGAACTGCTCGCGGTAGAGCCGCCGGTACTCACCGTCGCGGGCCAGCAGCGACTCGTGATCGCCGCTCTCGACGATCCGACCATCCGCGAGCACGATGATGCGCTCAGCACGCTGGATCGTCGACAACCGGTGGGCCACGACGAGCACCGTCCGGCCCTCCATCAACCGCGTCAGCGAACGCACGACGCGCGCCTCGGTCGCGGCGTCGAGCGCGGAGGTCGCCTCGTCGAGAAGGAGCATCGGCGCATCGGCGAGAAAGGCGCGGGCGATCGCCAGACGCTGACGCTCGCCGCCCGACAATCGCACCCCGCGCTCGCCGACGACCGTGTCGTACCCCTCGGGCAGGCCCGAAATGAACTCGTGGATCTCGGCGCTCTCGGCCGCACGGACCACGGCGTCCTCGGACGCGTCAGGATCTCCGTAGGCAATATTGGCGCGTACCGTATCGTCGAAGAGGAACACCTCTTGCGTCACGATGGCCATCCGCGCACGCACCGACGCGAGGCTGAAGTTTCGAGTGTCCTGGCCATCGATCAGCATCGACCCCGCGCCGGGATCGACGAAGCCGGCAATCATGTCCATGAGCGTGGACTTCCCGGCGCCCGACCGACCAACCAGCGCCAGCGTCGTCCCGCCTTCGGCGACAAACGAGACATCGCTCAGCACGGGCCGTGGCCCATACGCGAACGACACGTCGCGCATCTCGATCCGACCAGCCGTGACGACCAGTGGCGGGTAGTCGGCACGGGCGGCTTCGAGCGGCTCGTCGAGAACGCGCAGGATCCGCTGGAACGCGCCGAGCGCCGCTTGAATGTCCATGTTTCCACGCCCGATTCGCTTTACGGGCTCATAGAGCAGGCCGAGAGCGACGAAAAAGGAGGCGATCTCTCCGACCGTGGTTCGAGCAACGAGAACCTCATAGCCGCCGTAACCGACGATCGCCGCCGCCCCGAGCGCGAGCGCCATCTCGCTGATCGGGTTGCTCGCCGCCATCGCCAGACGCACGCCTCGCCGAAGCTCGAAGAACCGCTCGTTGCGCTCGTCGAATCGCCGCTTCTGCTGCTCGGCCATCCCGAAGGCCTTGACGATCTTGACGCCCGCCAGCCCCTCGTGCGCAACCGCGCTCATCTCCGCAATGCAGTCCTGCTCCTCGTGAACACGATGCCGGCGAAAACGCCCGAAACGAAGCAACGGGTAGGCCGCAAACGGAAGGATGACGAGCGCAAGCCCCGCCAGACGCCAATTCTGGTACACGAGCAGGCTTCCGAGTGCCGCCACGCTGCAGATGTCCTTCAACATCGAGAGGAATGCCCCACCCGCAACGGCCTGGATGTGGCGCACGTCGGCGAAAACGCGTGCCAGCAAGCTCGGGACGGACGTCCGATGGTAGTAGGTGACCGGCAGGTCCACGGCGTGTCGGTAGAGGGCGGTGCGGAGAGCACAGCAGACGCCGTCGCCCGCCGTCCCCATGAAGTAGCTCTGTACGAACTCGAGCACGGACTTGAGGGCGTAGAAGACGAGCACGATGATCGGGGCCCACCGGACCAGCATCGCGCCCGGCTGGACCAACTCGTCATCGAGGATGGGCTTCACCAGATACGCGGCGCTCGCGATCAAGGCGGCGCGCAGCATCATCGACGTGAAGGCTGCGACCAGGACCGGCGCGAAGGGGCGGAGGAAGAACCAGGCGCGGCCACTCATGGCACGACTCCTAACAGGGTCGGCCAGCCTGGGACACCGCACGCCCCGCGAGGTCCTCGAGCGCCTCTGCGGCGCCGGTCCAGGTACGCATAGCGACCGCCGCGGCGGCTGCCGTCCCCCAGACCGGCGCCGCATCGAGCGCGTGCGCCAACACCCGAGCGAGCGCGGTGGGATCGCGCGGCGGCACCAAGGCTCCGGTCACTCCGTCCTCGATTGCGTCCGGGAGCCCGCCCACGGCGCTGGCGACGACCGGCCGCCCGCAGGCCATCGCGAGAGGCACGACGGCACTTTGACTCGCCGTCCAGTAGGGCAAGGCCACGACATCGGCGGCGGCGAAACAGCATCGAACCCGGTTGGCGGGCAAGAACCGGTCCAGCAACACCACCCGGTCACTGACGCCGGCGCGCGCCGCCAACTCACGGTAATGTGCTCCATCCCGGTGGTAGATCTCGCCGGCCACGACGAGTTGCACGTCGGGCGGCATGTGGGCCATCGCCTCGATCAGCGTCGGCACGCCCTTGTAGGCACGTACGTACCCGAAAAAGAGGACCCGACGCGCCGCCGCCGGCACCTCCAGCGCCGCGGCACACGCGACGCGGTCCGCGCCATGCTCGCAGGTCGGCGCCGGCGGGGCGGGCGGCAACACCATCGCAACGGGGCGAGCTGGAAACTGCGCCCGCACCCGGTCGCGGTCCATGCCCGACTGCGTAACGAACGCTGTGGCCCGCCCAAGGGCCCAGCGCGTCAGCAGCGCTCCGAACGGTACCGGCTCATGGGGCTCGAGGTTGTGACACACAAAGATCGTCGGCACGCGCCGACGCGCCAACCGCGCGGCGATGACACCGAGGGCTGGAGCGAAGAACGGGTGCCACCACTCACACACGACGACGTCCGCGGCGGCCGCCGCCGCGGCGACGGCGCGCCAGCTCAGAGGACCGATCGAATCGAGAATGACATCCGGGGGCGCAAGCGCGGACGGCGGCGACGCGTTGGCCTCGACGGGCTCGAGCTGCGTTTTCCCCGGAAACAACAACGCCGGGTACTGCCGACGAAACGAGATCCGGCGTACATCGTGCCCACGCCCCGCCAGCGCCTCGGCGAGCCGATCATGGTACTGGGCGATACCGCCCCGGAGTGGAGCGCTCGGCCCAATGAGCGCGAAGCGCACGCTAGCCGATCTTCCGCGCGGCCTCGAAGTCCTCGTCGATCCGGCGCCCCGCATCGACCATCATCTCGCCCAGCAATCCCGTGGTGAAGAGCTGCACCCCAACGACGGCAAGAAGGACCGCGAAGATCAGCAGGGGGTGCCGGTTCCAAATGTGGCCGTAGGCGAGACGAAGGTACGCCACGTAGCCGCAAATCGAGGTGCCGACCAGTATCAACGCTGAGCCGGGTAGCGAAAAGAAGTGCGCGGGGCGACGATTGTAGCGTGTCAGGCACACGACGGTCACGAGATCCATGATGCCCCGCAGCGCCCGCGACCAGCCGTACTTCGACCGACCCACGGCGCGCGGCCGGTGACTCACGACCACCTCCGCGACGCGGAAGCCCCGCCAGGATGCCAGCAGCGGAATGAAGCGATGCAGCTCTCCGTAGAGCGGCACCTCTTCCGTCACCTCGCGCAGGTACGCCTTCAATCCGCAGTTGACATCGTGGAGCTCGACGTTCGACACGGCCCGCGACAGACCGTTGAACAGCCGCGACGCAATGACCCGGGACGTCGGATCGTTGCGCTGCTGCTTCCATCCACTCACCAGGTCGTAGCCATCATCGAGACGTGCCAGCAGATTGGGAATCTCGGCGGGGTCGTCCTGAAGATCCCCGTCCATCGTCACGATGCGATCGCCGCGCGCCGTGCGGAAGCCGACCGCGAGCGCGGCGGCTTTGCCCAGGTTCGTTCGCAGGCGCAGGCCGCGCACCCGTGGATCGCTGGCGTGGAGCGTGGCCACTTCATCGAACGACCCGTCGGTCGACCCGTCGTCCACGATGATGATCTCCCAGGCAAGCCCGAGGGGCTCCATCGCCGACACGCACTGCGTGACGAGTTCGCCCAGGGTGGGCCTCTCGTTGAACACGGGCACGACGATCGAGAGATCCACCGCCGCGAACGCCGCCTCGCCCTCCTGCTCGACTCTAGGAACGTTCACCGCCGCCTCGTGTCCCGGGCTTTGCCCTACTCTTCCTGCGTGACGCGCAGGAGCTCCGCGACAGTGGTGAAGCCCTGCCGCACCTTGAGCCAGCCGTCGTCTCGAAGGGTGCGCATCCCTAGCGATGTCGCGCGCGCCTTGACGGCATCGGCCGAGGAGCGTCGCAAGATCTCCTCGCGAATGCCCTCGTTCACCGGCAACAACTCGTAGATGCCACCACGGCCTCGGTAACCGGTCGCGGAGCACTCGTCACATCCTTGCGGCTCGAAGACAGACGCATCGCCCAGCGCCTCGTTCGCTGCCGATCGGAAGCGATCGATCGAACTGACCATGCTCCCGACCGCATGAAGCGCCTCCCCCGTGGACACCGGGCGGCGACACCGGTCGCACAACTTTCGCACGAGGCGCTGTGCCAACACACCGAGCAACGACGACGCCAGAAGATAGTCCTCGACGCCCATTTCGAGGAGCCGGCTGACGGCGCCTGCCGCGTCGTTGGTGTGCAATGTGGAGAACACCAGGTGACCAGTGAGCGCCGCCTGCACGGCGATCTCCGCCGTCTCGGAATCTCGAATCTCACCGATCATGATGATGTCGGGATCCTGGCGGACGATCGACCGAAGCCCGTTGGCGAAGGTCAGGCCGATCTGCGGCTTGACGTGGATCTGATTCACGCCCGAGAGCTGATACTCGACCGGATCTTCGATGGTAATGATCTTTTTGTCGGGCGAGTTGATCTTCTCGAGCGCGCCGTAGAGCGTGGTCGTCTTACCGCTGCCGGTCGGTCCGGTGACCAAAAGCAAGCCATACGGACGCGTGATCATGCGCTCGAACTCCTCGAGCGTATCGGTCGGAAAACCGAGCTGTTCGAGATCGAGAACGATGCTCGAGCGGTCGAGGATACGAAGCACGACGCTCTCGCCGTACAGCGTGGGCAGCGTCGAGACGCGAAGGTCGATCTCCTTCCCCATGGTGCGGAGCTTGATACGACCGTCTTGGGGCAGGCGGCGCTCGGCGATGTTCAGCTTCGCCATGATCTTCACGCGCGAGACGATGGCCGCCTGTTGACGCCGCGGCGGCTGCTCGATGTCATGCAACACGCCGTCGATGCGGTACCGCACCTTCAGCTCGTTCTCGAACGGCTCGATGTGGATGTCGGAGGCGCGCTGCTCGACCGCGCGATTGATCAGCAGGTTCACCAGGCGGATGACGGGCGCTTCACTGGCGAGATCGCGGAGATGATCGACGTCCTCCTCGTCCTGCCCCAGGAACTCGACCGCCCCGTCGGCGTCCTCGGCCGACGTTGATTCGTCGAGCCCCTCGAGCGCGGCGAGGATCTCCTTTTCGCGGCCGAGCATGGGAGTGATCGTGAGCCCCGTCGCGACTTGCAACCCCTCGAGGCTGTAGCGATCCGACGGATCGGCCATCGCCACCGTCAGCCCACCATCCTGGATCTCGAGCGGCAAGATCTTGGAGTGGCGGAGAAACTGCAGATTGACGTTCTCCAACTGCACCGGCACCGCCGGGAACTCCTTGCGGTCGATCAACGGCACCCCGAGGTGCTCCGACAGGAGGCTGATCAAATCCTCTTCGGAAATGAAACCGAGATCGAGCAGCAAGCGCTCGAGTCGCTCGCCGCGCTCCTGCTGCAGCAGTCGGACCTTACGAATGTCCTCCGCACTGACCCGTCCACGCTCGAGCAGCAGGGCTTCGAGACCCTTGCGCTCGGTGGCGCCCTCTTCCATGCACGATGCCTAACATAGCGATCTCACTGCCTCAAGGTAGCTTCTGAGAAGGCTCGATCCGCGTACGCCAATCGCAGTAGAGATCCTCGAGTGTCCGCGCGAGCGGGATGGTCGGCGACCACCCCAGGGCCCGAGCCCGCGCGGCACTGCCGACGATCGTCTCGATCTCACGACCGCGCTTTCGATGCGGGTCGGTCACGACTTCGACCGGCGTACCACTGGCGGCGATCAACGACTCGAGAACGTGAGCGACACGGGTCGCCCGTCCCGAGCAGAGATTGTACGCGGCTCCGGGCTCCCCCCGCTCCCAAAGCAGGAGGTAGCCGCGGACGATGTCGCGGACATCGGAGAAATCGCGCTCGACCTCCAAATTGCCAACGTGCATCACCGGCTCGGCCCCGCCGACGGCGATGCGCGCGATCTGGCGCGCGAAGTCGGAGCACACGAAGTCGGGACTCTGGCCAGGGCCGGTGTGGTTGAACGCGCGCACTCTGACGACCGGGAGCCGCCGCATCCACCAGTGCCGGAACGCCGCCATGTCCGCGGCGGCCTTGGAGAGTCCGTACACACCAATAGGTCGGAGCGGGGCATCCTCACCGATCGGCTGCCGGCAGTCGTCGGTTACTCCGTACACGTCAGACGACGTGACCACGAGCGTCCGCGCCTCGGGACACACGCGCGCCACGGCCTCGAGCACGTTGATGGCACCGAGCACGTTGACCGCGAAGGCATGATCAGCGTGCGTCTCCGCCCGAGGCGCGAAAGCGATACCGGCGAGATGAAACACTCCGTCCGGACGAGCCGCCGTCAAGGCATGCTCGAGCGCCGCCGAGTTCCCGACCTCGGCAACCGCAAGCGCGGCCGGATCGAAGTTCGGATGACGCGCCGCGAGGGCGCGCAGCGCCGGGCGATCGGCGCGCCCCGTGACGGTACCACCAACCCGATGCCCCGCAGTCAGCAGGAGTTCCGCCAGGTGACATCCGACGAATCCGCCAATGCCGGTGATAAAGAATCGCACGTGGCTCCGCGAGTCAGGCGGGTCGCAAGCGCTCGCAGTCAGCGTCGACCATCATTGCCACGAGTTCGCGAAACGACACCCGCGGCTTCCAGCCGAACTTCTCACGCGCCTTGGACGCATCGCCGATCAGCGAGTCGACCTCCGCGGGCCGTGTCAGCGATTCGTCCAGCCGGACGTACTTCTGCCAATCGAGGCCAACGTGCGAGAATGCTACCTCGACGAGGTCGCGCACGCTGTGCGACTCACCCGTTGCCACGACGTAGTCGTCGGGCTCGTCCTGCTGCAACATCATCCACATCGCCTCGACGTAGTCTCCCGCGAACCCCCAATCGCGACGGGCTTCGAGATTGCCGAGATGCAACGCGTCGGCGAGTCCCAACGAGATCCGGGCCACGCCGTCGGTGACCTTCCGGGTCACGAACTCCTTACCCCGGCGCGGAGACTCGTGATTGAAGAGGATCCCCGAGCACGCGAAGATACCGTAGCTCTCCCGATAGTTGACCGTGATGTAGTGGGCGTACACCTTCGCCACCCCGTAGGGGCTACGCGGATAGAATGGCGTGAGTTCAGTCTGCGGAACCTCACGCACCTTCCCGAACATCTCGCTCGACGACGCCTGGTAGTAGCGAATCGAGGTGTCCACCAAGCGCAGCGCCTCGAGAAAACGGGTCACGCCGATCGCGTCGAACTCCGCCGTCAGTACAGGCTGTGCCCATGACGTCGGCACGAACGACTGTGCGGCCAGATTGTAGACTTCCTGCGGCCGGACGTCGGCGAGCGTCGAGATCAGAGACATGGGATCGAGCAGATCGGCCTGCACGAGTTTCAGTCGGTCGCGCAGGTGCTCGATGCGTTCGAAGTTCTCGGTGCTCGCCCGGCGCACCATGCCGTAGACCTCGTATCCCTTGTCGAGCAGAAACTCCGCCAGATAGGACCCATCTTGACCGGTGACTCCGGTAATCAGTGCTCGTCTCACGACCGTCGCCCCCGTACACGCTTCGATTTGGTTCGCACCGATGCCCGCGGCACCTTCGGCGTCTTCCGCGCCTTGGGCGTCTTCCGCGCCGTGGGCTTCAGTGCGATCTTCGTTGTCTTCCTCGCCTGTGCCGTCTTCGGCCGCACGCTGGCGCCACGAGCGCCGTTGGCGCGCCCGTACAGATCGTCCAGCCGGACCAGATCATCCAGCTCCGGAGACGAGGCCTCCAGAACATCGCAGGTCGTCACCGCCGTCATGCGATGCTTGTCGCCGGGACGGATGCGCGCGTTGTCGCCCGGCACCAGTCGCCGCCGCCGCCGTCGTCCTCCAGGCCGCGTCAACTCCAGGTCCAGCTCTCCGCGCAGAACGAAGATGGTCTCGTCCTTCTTCAGGTGCATCTGATAACTGAGTGCGTGCCCACGCTCGACGTGAAGGATCTTGCCCGCGTACCGATCCGTCACGGCCCACCACAGCTCCCAGCCCCACGGCTTCGGAACGTGCTTCGTGCCGCGCCCATATTGCGTCGGCAACTTCATTCGCCCCCCTTGGCGGCACGGAGGCGATCCCCGTACATCGCTTCGTAGTAGTCCAGGTATGCACCGCTCTTGACCGCTTCCCACCACGCGCGATGCGTCCGGTACCAGTCGATGGTCTGCTGAATCCCGTCCTCGAACGGCAGCGCCGGGGTCCATCCGAGCGCGGCCTCGATCTTGGTGGCGTCGATCGCGTAGCGGCGATCGTGTCCGAGGCGGTCTTCCACATGGCGAACGAGTGTCGCCGGCTTCTCGAGCGCACGCAAAATGATCGCGGCGATGTCGTGATTTTGACGCTCGTTGCCGCCGCCAATGTTGTAGACCTCACCGGCACGTCCTGTCCTCAGCACCTGGTCGAGCGCGCGACAGTGATCCGAGACATGAAGCCAGTCGCGCACGTGGCGTCCGTCGCCGTAGAGCGGCAACGGTTCGTCCACGAGGGCATTGGTGATGAACAACGGGGTCAGCTTCTCGGGAAACTGGTACGGTCCGTAGTTGTTCGAACAGCGTGTGATGACCGCATCGAGTCCGTGCGTTTGGTGTGCGGCCCGAACCAGACAATCGGCGGCGCACTTACTCGCCGCATATGGGCTATTGGGCAGAAGGGGGCTCTCTTCGGTGAACTGGCCCGTGGGGCCAAGGCTCCCGTACACCTCGTCGGTCGAGACCTGTACGAACCGACGGACCCCGCCGCGGCGCGCGGCATCGAGCAGCACCTGCGTCCCCACGACGTTCGTGCGGAGAAACGCGGTCGCGTCGACGATCGAGCGATCGACGTGCGTCTCGGCCGCGAGGTTGATGACCGCGTCGACGCCGGTGATCGCATCAGCGACGACGCCGGCATCCGCGATATCGCCACGCACGAACCGGTGACGCGGATCATCGAGCACGCCTTCGAGATTCGCGAGATTCCCCGCGTAGGTGAGCAGATCGAGCGTCACGACGGAATCGGTGGGGTGCGTGCCCAGCACGTGGCGCACGAGGTTCGCACCAATGAAACCCGCGCCACCAGTGATGAGAAGCTTCATGGCCGGCTCAACGCTTCCGCGCCGGTCGTGCGGGACGCGCGGGGCGCGTCGGAGCATCCAGCTTATTGGCTCCCGTGCGAGCCACGAGGTTGCCCGCACGGTGCAGCGCGTCGAAGGTCCCGGCATCGGTCCACCAACCACGGAGCTGGCCGTAGTCGAGCTCGCCGCGCCGGAGATACCAATTGTTCACATCCGTGATCTCGAGCTCGCCGCGCCGTGAGGGCTTCAAAGTGCGGATGACATCGAACACCTTGGCATCATACATATAGATGCCCGTGACCGCATACTGGCTCTTTGGACGGCGCGGCTTCTCCTCGATCCCGATGATCTTCCGCCCCTCGAACGCGGGAACGCCGAACCGCTCGGGATCCGGGACGCGTTTCAACAGAATCTGCGCGCCAGCCCCCCGGCGGATGAAGCGCTCAGCCGCGGCGCGGAAATTCCCTTCGATCAGGTTGTCGCCGAGAATCACACACACGGGATCGTTGTCGACGAAGTGCTCGGCGAGTCCCAGCGCCGCCGCGATGCCGCCCTCACCTTCCTGGTAGGTATAGTTCAGGTGCTGCAAGCCAAAGTCGCGCCCATTGCCGAGCAGCTTCAGGAAATCCCCAGCGTTGTTGCCGCCCGTCACCAGAAGAATGTCATGGATGCCGGCGTTGATCAGCGCCTGTAGCGGATAGTAGATCATCGGCCGGTCGAAGACCGGAAGCAGATGCTTATTGGTGATCCGGGTGAGCGGGTGGAGCCGAGTCCCGAGTCCACCTGCCAGAATGACGCCCTTCATCGGCCGACGAATCCTCTGCTCGCGGGCAAGATGCCTCCGAGCGAGCGGCTCAGTGGCTCCTGCCCAATTTCACCGAGCCCGACCAACGACACCAGCACCCTGCCTTCGATCTCATCGGGGTTTCGCTTGTCGGAAACACCGATGTCGACCAGCCAGCACTCACAATCGGAAATGATACGTAGGCCGAAACGGTTCTCAAGGAAGTTCTTACTGATGGCATCGTAGCGCGTCTCGTATGCGACGTAAAACTGCTTCGTGAGCCGCAACAGCGCGTAGGCATTGATGTCCTCGACCGAGTTGTTGGCGACGAACCGATAGCTGATGCCGATCTGTGAGCGCCCACGCAAGGCCGGCAGCTCGAGGTCGTCCTTGGGCGTCCGCGGATCGATGAACAGGAGGCCAGCCGTGGCGCCCTTGGCCTGGCTTCCCGTGATGCTGTAGTCGGTGCGCCCCTCGAAGCGCAGGAAGTCCGCGGGCGTCAGGCGCACTTGCATCGACAGGTCGGAGACCCGGTCGGCGTCGACGATCTCGCCGCTATCGTCCAATTCACGCACGAGCGTGCCACCCTTGTTGACCATATCGTAGCTCTGGAACAGCGTCGCTCGCCCCAGCTCACGAATGCGCCGGACCTCCTCGCCCTCGCCCTCGTGCGGCGCCAGACGCGCCAACAACCGACTGGTCAAACCGTAGGTCACGACACTGCGATGATTCACGCGGTCGGCCTCGTCGTAGAAGGGCAACGCGTCCTGCCTGGTGGTCGTACGGGGCACGTACAGGTAGTCGAGGCTCGGCTCGATAGTGTGCTTCAACCGGGCGATGCCATACTTGTGAAAGTCGTAGATGCGCGACACTCCGGTTTCGGCGTGCCCCCGCAGGGAAAACGACTCACGGGTCGAATCGCCGTCGAGCTTCGACAGAATCGTCGGTGGCAGCGTATCGGGATCCGCGGGGTTGAAGTTGACGTCCTCGAACGGCGGCACGGACGTGTCGTCGAGTTGATACGCCGTCTCACGGAAGCCGGCACTCAGCGACCCGAACGCGTAGCGCCCGAGCCGCCACGGCGCCTCCACTTCGGGAGCGATGTCGAAACGCTGCCCCTCGTAACCCTTATCGCGCTCGAAGTTGCTCGCGGCGCCACGCAGATGCAACATCACGTGATCGTCGAGCACGCGCCAGGTGCCTTCCCCCGTAACCTCCGGGGGGCGCTGAAAGACGAAATCGTCGTCGTTGATGAAATCCTGATACCAGGTGCTGGTCAACGCGACGGCCCCACGGTCGAAGATACGCGCGGCACCGAGACGGCTGCGACCGAAACGCCGGGTTCTGAGCGCGACGTCCACCCCCGGATTGAAGGTGAACACATTGATCTCGCGCAGGAACAGATCGTCACTCACCCGAAACACATCGGCGAAACCACGGACGCCCCAGGGCATCCATTGGTCGTGACGGAGACCGGCACTCCAACGATTAACGGGAATGTCGGGGTCGGCGATATTGTCATTGACGACATCGTCTTCCGACGATCCACGGATCTGCTCGTTGAAATACGATGCGTGCATCTCGCCCGCAGTGTCCTCGCTGAGGACGTATCGATACTCGCCGAGCACGCCCACGCGCGCCGACGTCTCGACATCGAGCGTCACGGTCGCGTCCATGCTTTTGTTGATGTCCCAAAAGAATGGCTGCGTCAGCTGAAAGCCTCGCCGATTCGAGAACCCGACCCGCGGACGGAGCAAGCCGCTCTGGCGCTCACGCTTGACCGGGAATACGGCGTAAGGAACGCGCAGCACGGGGATGTTGCGAATCAAGAACGTCCCGGTCTCGACCCAGCAATAGCCGTCGAGATCGACCGTCACCTGCTTCCCGCGCACGCTCCAGCTCGGGGGCTCATCCGCACCGCACCGACAGGTCGTGAACTCACCGTCCTGGATGCGATAGCTCTGGCCGGGCTGCTTCTCGAACCGGCGACCCGCAATCTGATAGCGGCTCTCGTTCAGCAGCACGGAGCCGTTGTCGATGTTTCCCGTCTCACGCACGAGATCCAGGGCCAACGCGTCGGCAGTGACGATCCCCTCCGGATCGGAGAGCACGACGTTCCCCTCGGCCTCCGCAACCTGCGTTTCCCGATTGACCCGTACGATATCCGCGGTCAGGACCATCGTACCGCGCGTGATCTTGACGGCGCCGCGCGCCGTGATCGTGTTGGCGGCGCGATCGTAGTCGAGTTCCTCCGCGTCGATGGTCACTTTGTCGCCGCCACTCCCGAACTCGGGAAGCTCCGCACGCACGAGCGACGGGTGACCGAGCATCATCGTTGCCAGCAGCAACCCCAAGACGGAGCGGCGCACGAACCCGACCCACCAGAGGGACGGTGCCCCCGCACGCATGACCGCAATAGCGCTCACGGCTGCTCCGGCAGCATCCCCGCCTGAATCGCGGCCTGGCGCTCACGTGCCGCCGCGGCGCGATACGTGGGCTCGACGACCGGTAGGACATCTCCGATCAGGAAGATCGACCCGGTCACTAACACGATGTCGTCCGATGCGCTGCGCGCCACGAGCGCATGATACGCCCGCTCGGGATCATCGTCGACGTGATGAGGCAACGAGACGGCCTCCGCCAGCATGCGAGGGTCCGCGCTCCGCGGTTGCCGCGGACGGGTGAGGACGATCTCCGTCGCCAACCGACCCAGTGACTCGAGCATGCTATGCCACGCCTTGTCCCGCATCACGCCGAAGAGCACCCGCACAGCACGACCCGCCGCACTCGCGCGCACCTCGTCGACAACGACGTCGATCGCCGCCGGATTGTGGGCGCAGTCCAATAGCACACGGGGCGACTCGCGCACTAGCTGCAGCCGACCTGGCCATGCGGCGCCAGCAAGCCCGGCCCGCACGCGTGCGGGCGACGGGACGAACCCAGGCATCATCTCGAGCGCGCGCACCGCGAGTGCGGCATTCGCGTGCTGGTGGCGGCCCCGGAGCCCCAGGCGAAGATCATCGATGGTACGCGTCGGCGAGCGGAAGACGAGCCGACCATCCGTCCCGGGCGTGAGATCGAAGTCGACCCCACGCGCTTGATATGCGCTGCCCTGCGTTTCCGCACGTTCGCGGATGACGCGAGCGGCGACTCCCGTCGCACCGGTCACGACGGGCACGCCTGGCTTGACGATCCCTGCCTTCTCGGCGGCGATCCCTTCGAGCTCCGAGCCGAGAAAGGCTTCGTGGTCGGCCGCCACGTTGGTGATGATCGTCACGGCGGGCGCAGCGACATTGGTGGCGTCGAGCCGCCCGCCGAGCCCGACCTCCAAGACGACGACGTCGACACGATGACGCGCGAACGTCCACCAGGCGAGCAGGGTCATGATCTCGAAGCTCGTGAGCCCCAGGCCTTCCGGCCCCGCGGGAACCACCCGGCGGACGTGCCGCACTCCCTCGACAACCTCGGCCTCGGCGATCGGGACACCGCCAATCGTAATCCGCTCTCCGAACGAGACCAGATGAGGCGAGCTAAATACTCCGACCCGGTGCCCATCGGCCGCAAGGATCGCCGCGACCATGGCCACGGTCGAGCCTTTGCCGTTCGTGCCACCGACATGAATGGTCGGCGCGGCGCGCTCAGGATGGCCGAGCGCTTCCGCCGCGACGCGCACCCGCTCGAGCTTCAGCTGGATGCCGGCGCGCGCTTGCAATCGATAGAGCCAGCCGAGCGTCTCTACGTAGGCATCCGACACCGTACGCTCACCGTCGCCGGGCACTCTGGGCTCGAGGACCCCGCAGCATGGTCAACACCCGCGTCAAGGTTGATCGGAGATGGCGCCGCTCGACGACCTGATCGATCATGCCGTGCGCGAACAGGAACTCCGAACGCTGAAAATCCGCCGGGAGTTCCTCGCCTGGAGTCGTCGCGATGACGCGCGGCCCGGCGAAGCCCACCAGGGCACCAGGTTCGGCGAGATTGACGTCGCCGAGAAGCGCGACCGATGCCGCCACGCCGCCAGTCGTCGGGTCGGTCATGACCGAGACATAGGGCACGCCCGCCTCACGCAAGCGGCCAAGCACTCCCGCCAGCTTCGCCATCTGCATCAAGGAATACATCCCCTCTTGCATGCGCGCGCCGCCCGACGCGGTCACCAGGACGAGCGGCAGCCGCTTCGTGCGTGCCCGATCGATCACGCGAGCCAGGCGCTCGCCGACCGCCGACCCCATGCTCCCGCCCATGAATCGGAAGTCGAAGACGCCGATGGCAACGGCCGTACCACCGATCGCCCCCAGACCCGTCACCACGGCTTCACTGTGCCCGGTCGCGGTCTCGGCCGCGGCCAGCCGCGCTCCGTACGACGGCGTATCAGGAAACTCGAGCACATCGCGTGAACGGACCTTGGCATCCAGCTCGCGAAAGCTATCCGGATCGAGCAGCTGCGTGAGTCGCGTATTCGCGCCGATCCGGTCGTGATGACCGCAGCGCGGGCAGACGAAGAGCCGGCGCTCACGCTCGCGGCGGGTGAGCGTGGCCTTGCACCCAGCGCAGACGCTCGGCGCTTCCGTGTCGCTTTCCTTCACAGGCGCGCATCGTGCACGGCCGTGGCCATGCGCGTGAAGAAGTCGCCGACACTGGGAAGGAGATCCGGCCCGCTGTGCTCCTCGACAATCCGCATCACCGCGCTGCCCACGACCACCGCGTCCGCGATGCACGCGATCTCCGCCGCATGCGTCGGCGTCGTAATGCCGAAGCCCACGCCGATCGGCAGATCGGTGGCCGCACGCACCTTGGCGACCATGGCCGCGATGTCCGCGGTCTCGGGCGCGCCAGCGCCCGTCGTCCCGGTAATCGAGACGTAGTAGATGAATCCATGCGCTCGAGCCCGCACCTGGGCGATGCGCCGACGATCGCTCGTTGGTGTGAGGAGAAAGATCATATCCAGCCCGGCGGCAGCGCAGGCCGGCTGAAGATCGTCGGCTTCCTCCGGAGGGATGTCGACGCACAGCACGCCATTGGCCCCACTCGCACGTGCGTCTCGGGCGAGCGCCTCGGCCCCGTAGGACAAGAACGGGTTGGCGTAACCGAACAGGATCACCGGGACCGACGACGTCTCGCGGAAGCGCGCCACCATCCCGAGCACCCCAGTGAGGGTGGTTCCCGCCTCGAGTGCCCGCTGCGCCGAGCGCTGCAGCGCCGGGCCGTCGGCCATCGGATCGGAGAACGGCACACCGACCTCGATGAGGTCCGCACCTGCCTCGGCCGCGGCCTGCATCAGGGAGAGCGAGGCGTCGAGATTGGGATCGCCCGCCATGATGAACGGAATGAATCCGGCGCGACCGGCGGATCGCAGCTCCGCGAAGGTTTCGGCAATGCTCCGACCACTCATGACGGGCGCACGGAAATGCCGAGGTAGTCGGCAACCGTTTCCATGTCCTTGTCCCCACGTCCGGAAAGATTCACGACGATGACCTTGCGGCGCGGCAGCGTCGGGGCAAGCCGCATCGCGGCTGCCACGGCATGCGAGGACTCGAGCGCGGGAATGATGCCCTCGAGCTCGGCGAGGGCGCGAAGGGCGCGCACCGCCTCCTCGTCATCGGCGGTCTCGTACTGCACCCGGCCACTGTCACGAAGGTAGCTATGTTCCGGACCCACACCGGGGTAATCGAGGCCGGCAGAGATCGAGTGCGCGATACTGATCTGGCCCGACTCCGTCTGCAGCAGATAGGTCTTCTGGCCGTGGAGCACCCCGACCGAGCCCGCGGCGAGAGGCGCGGCGTGCGCGCCGCTCTGCATTCCGCGACCCGCCGCCTCGACGCCGATCATGCGCACGTCGCGATCCTTCAGAAAGGGATGAAAGAGCCCGATCGCGTTGCTGCCTCCCCCAACACACGCCACCAGATAGTCTGGCCGCCGGCCGAGGGCGTGACGCGCCTGGCGGCGGGTTTCGAGTCCGATGATCGTCTGAAAATCGCGCACGATCATCGGATACGGATGCGGTCCCGTCACTGAGCCAATGATGTAGAAGGTATCCTGGACGTTGGTGATCCAGTCGCGAAGCGCTTCGTTCAGCGCGTCTTTGAGGGTGCAGCTTCCCGACTCGACCGGGTGCACCTCGGCACCGAGGAGCTTCATGCGGAAGACATTCAGCGCCTGGCGCCGAATATCCTCACTGCCCATGTAGACCTCGCACTTGAGGCCGAACAGCGCTGCGACCGTCGCCGTGGCAACACCATGCTGCCCGGCACCGGTCTCGGCGATGATGCGCGACTTCCCCATACGGCGCGCGAGCAGGATCTGGCCAAGCGTGTTGTTGATCTTGTGGGCACCGGTGTGACAGAGATCTTCGCGCTTCAAGTAGATCCGGGCGCCGCCGAGCGACCGTGTCAGCCGCTCCGCGTAGTAGAGCGGTGTTGGTCGCCCAGCGTAGGACTGCTGGAGCCCGCGAAGGTCGCGCCTGAAGCGCGGCTCCCGGCGCAGACGATTGTAGGCGCGCTCGAGCTCGGCGAGCGCGGGCATCAGCGTCTCGCTGACGTAGCGACCGCCAAACGGACCGAAATGGCCTTCTGTATCAGGCAGCTTTGGCATGGCTCACGAACCGTTCCAGACGGAGGCGGTCTTTGCGTCCCGGACCGCTCTCGACGCCCGAGCATACATCGACTCCGAGGGGTCGCACACACCGGACGACCTCGGTGACCGTCTCGGGCGTCAGGCCCCCCGCGACGAACACCCGCGCCGCGAGCGCGCGCGGGAGTGAAGACAGCGGCAAGGCCCTGCCCGTCCCTCCGTACAACGCCGGATCGGCGGTATCGACCAGCAGCCAACCAGACGGATGGTCCCGCGCGGCGGATGGCAACTCCGCCAGGCTGTCGACCCGCAGGGCCCGGAGCGTCGGCACCCGGAAGTGGGCCCCGAAATCCGCTGGCTCGTCGCCGTGGAGCTGCACGACGTCCAACCCAACGATATCGATGGCGCGCTCGACCTCGACCGCCTCGGCGTTCACGAAGACTCCCACGCGGCCGACATGCGCGGGCAGGCGATGCGCGATCGACGCCGCCGTCGCCACCGAGACGTAGCGTGGACTCGCAGGATAGAAGTTGAATCCGAGAAGGTCGGCGCCGACCTCGACTGCGGCGTGCGCGTCCTCTCCCGAGGTGATGCCGCAGATCTTGACGATGGGGGAATGCAGCTCGTGCGCGCCGATCACTGCAAGAACTCCCGCAGGCGCGCACCGGGATCGGGCGCGACCATGAACGCCTCACCAATCAGGAAGACGCGTGCGCCCGCCGCCTCGAATCGCGCAAGGTCCGCCGAAGCCTTCAGGCCACTCTCGATGACGACCGTGCAGCCCGTGGGCACATGGGGGAGCAGATCGAACCCGGTCTCCAGTGTGGTAACGAACGTGTCGAGGTCGCGGTTGTTGATGCCAATCAGCGTCGCGCCGCCCTCGAGCGCTCGATCGAGTTGCTCCCGAGTGTGGACCTCGACGAGTGCCGCCATCTCCATCTCGCGGCCGAGCGCGACCAACTCACGAATCACCTCGACACGAAGCGTTGCCGCAATCAGAAGAAACCCGTCGGCGCCAGCCGCCCGCGCCTCGTAGACGTGATACGGCTCGAACAGAAAATCCTTCCGCAACAGTGGCACGTCGACCTGCCCGCGAATCGCTTCCAAATAGGCGAGGTTGCCTTCGAAAAAGCGCTCGTCCGTGAGAACGGAGACAGCCGCGGCCCCGGCAGCGGCGTACCCGCTGGCGATTGTCACCGGATCGAAATCCTCACGAATCCGGCCCCTCGACGGGGAGGCACGCTTCACCTCGGCGATGATGCGTCGCCCGGGCGCACCCAAGGACGCCGCGAGATCCCGACGGGGCAAGGCGAATCCCGGCGCATCGGTAAGCATCCGTAGCGGGTGGCTTCGACGCCGTACCGCAAGCTCTTCCACTTTGTGATCCAGAATCTGCTGCAGCGTGGTGGGTGCGGTCATGCGTGTTCTCCGTCGGCGTCCCGGCAGGCGTGACTTGCCGCGATCAGTCGTTCCAACGTCGAGGTTGCCGCACCGCTGGCGACCGCCGCGTCGGCGCGCCGCAACCCGTCCGTCCAATCAGTGGCAACAGCCGCAACGACGAGTACCGCGGCCGCATTGATCAGCGTGAGATCGCGCGCCACGCCGCCCTCACCTGCGAGCACGCCACGGATCACCATCGCGCTCGCGGCGGCATCGGCGACGGTGGCCGGCGGAGCAGGATTCGCGCTCAGACCAAACGCCTCTGGCGTCAGCTCGTACGTCCGCACCGCCCCGCTCGCAAGCTCACTGACACGCGTCGGACCCGCGACACTGATCTCGTCCAGCCCCTCGCCTCCGTGCACCACCAGCGCACGCGTGACACCGAGTCGACCGAGGGCGGTCGCAAGCGGCTCCGTCCACTCAGGCGCGAACACGCCGATCAGCTGCGCCGAGGCCCCGGCCGGATTTGCGAGCGGCCCGAGCAGATTGAGCATCGTACGAAATCCCATCTCGCGCCGGGGCGCCGCCGCGAAGCGCATCGCCGCGTGGAAGCGCGGGGCGAAACAGAATCCGACCCCCGCCTGCTCGAGACAATGCGCGACCCCTTCCGGACCGAGTTCGATCCGGACCCCGAGCGCCTCCAGAGCGTCGGCACCTCCGACCCGGCCTGACATGGCGCGATTGCCGTGCTTCGCGACCCGGGCGCCAGCACCAGCAGCCACTAGGGCCGCCGCGGTCGACACATTGAAGGTGCCGAACCCGTCCCCGCCGGTTCCACACGTGTCCACGACCGGGCCGGTCAGCGATACCCGCACCATCCGTGCCCGCATGGCGCGTGCCGCGCCAACGATCTCATCAACCGTCTCGCCCCGAACCCGCAGGGCGGTGAGGAGACTCGCGATTTGGGCCGCCGTCGCGTCGCCCTCCATCACGAGACCCATGACGGCCTCCATCTCCGACTCGTCGAAGGGCGTACCGCTGACGGCACGCGCGAGGAATTGCTCGATCGATGGCACTGGGGTCAGACTCGCCGGGCGCTCGTATCCGCCAGAAAGTTCGCGAGCAACGCCTTCCCTTCCAGCGTCAGAATGGACTCGGGATGAAACTGGACGCCTTCGAGGGCAAGGCTCTTGTGACGGATGCCCATGATCTCGTCGGCATCGGTCCAAGCGGACACCTCGAACTCGGCGGGCAGGCTCGCCGGCTCGATGACAAGCGAATGATACCGCGTCGCTTCGAAGGGATCGGACAGCCCACGGAGCACGCCACGGCCATCGTGGTGAATCGGCGACGTCTTCCCGTGCATGATGCGAGGCGCCCGCACGATCGTGGCGCCGAAGGCGGCGCCGATGGCTTGATGCCCGAGGCAAACGCCCAAGATGGGGATCTTGCCGGCAAAGGCGCGTATCGTCTCGACCGACACACCGGCCTCGCGAGGCGTTTTCGGCCCAGGCGAGACGACGATACCCTCCGGGCCCATTTTGCCGATCTCATCCACGGTAATCGCGTCGTTCCGACGCACGAGCACCTCGGCGCTGAGTTCCCCGAGATATTGCACCAGGTTGTAGGTAAACGAGTCGTAGTTATCGATCATGAGGAGCATGGGCGACGCTCCTCTCCCAGCTGCTCGGCGCGCTTCAACGCCTGCACCATCGCCCGCGCTTTGTTCACACACTCGGCCTGTTCCCGCTCGGGATCAGAGTCGGCGACGATGCCGGCTCCAGCCTGCAGATACACGGTCCCGTTCTTGATCAGCATCGTTCGGATCGCGATACACGTATCCATGGTACCCGCCAGACCGAAGTAGCCGACCGCTCCACCGTAGACGCCTCGCCGCGTCGGCTCGAGCTCCTCGATGATCTCCATGGCGCGAATCTTCGGCGCTCCTGAGAGCGTTCCAGCGGGAAACGTGGCGCGAAACGCGTCGAAGCAGTCGTACCCGTCGGCCAGTGTACCCCGGACGTTCGAGACGATGTGCATGACGTGCGAATAGCGCTCGATGACGAGCCGTTCGGTGACCGCGACACTCCCGATGCGCGCGACCCGGCCGACGTCGTTCCGGCCGAGGTCGAGCAACATGATGTGCTCGGCGACCTCCTTGGGGTCCGCGAGGAGCGCCTGCTCGAATTCCTCATCCTCGATCTCGGTGGTCCCGCGGGGCAAGGTGCCGGCAATGGGCCGCACGGTGAGTTCGCCGCCCTCCACACGCGCCATCACCTCTGGTGAGGCACCCACCAGAATCAGATCCCCGAGCTGCAGATAGAACATGTAGGGCGAGGGATTGAGAGAGCGCAGCGACCGGTAGATGTCGAAGGGTGCCGCCCGCAGCGGCGCTTCGAATCGCTGGGCGACGACGACCTGAATGGCATCGCCCGCCCGAATGTACTCCTTCACGCTGTTGACCATCCCACCGTACGCGTCGGCGGTGAGGTTCGATCGAATCGCCGGGCCGTCCGCCGGTGCCGGGGGCCGCTCCGAGTGAGGGAGCGGCGCGTCGAGCCGAGCCACCAGCTCGTCGATCCTGGCGACGGCGCGCGCGTAGGCTGCACGCGGGTCCGTTGCGGGGTCGCGAAGATCCACGTTGACCACGATCTTGATCGACTGCGACACGTTGTCGAAGACGAGCACGCTCGCCGGGATCATGAAATAGAACTCCGGCACGTCGAGATCGTCTGGCAGGGTCGCCGGAAGACGCTCGAAAAACCGCACTCCATCGTACGCAACGTAGCCCACGGCACC
>JAJCZP010000204.1 GCA_029262315.1 Deltaproteobacteria bacterium
GTGGTCGGTGATCAGGTCTACGGACGCTCGCGCGCGGCGCGCTCCGTCGACCTTGCGCGCCAGGCGCTGCATGCCGCGTCCCTCACCATCGACCATCCGACCAGTGGTGAGCGCATTACGATCGAGGCGCCGCTCTGGCCCGACATGGAGGCCCTGCTCGAGCAGTTGCGTGGCGAGGGGGCGGGCTGAGTCGTGCCTCGGATGACGGCGGAAGCCGCCGTTCGGCGGGACTTTTCTATTGACAAACCTAGGGCCATCGTCTACGTTTTCCGCGTATTGTGGTGGTGGGAGAGGGGCTTGATGATTCACCCTCATCGCAAGAAATCACTCCCCAAAAATCAATTTCTAACCAGAGTCGCCCAGAGTTGCAGAAACGGGCACAGAGCGCTTTGGTGCATCGATCGAGCAGGCACTCTGCATTCAAACAGACACAGGATTCGGAGAGGATGATGAAGTCCCACTCCGCGCCGCGTATCGTTTTGCTCGCGTCGTAGGGTCGGGAAGAGTCGGGGGCGGGCCTCGTTTGTTTAGTGTGTTGGCATGATCGCTCGTACACATGGAATCACTGGTAGGTTGCAGTGGCGTCGTCACGCATCCTCCGTGAGCGACCGTAGGTAGTCCGAAGCTCTTTCGATCCCGCCTTCAGATCCCAAGTCGACAGCACCCCAAGCGTAGGAGCAGATCCCATGGCACGAAACCGCGCACGCGCAGATGCTCAGCCGTCCGACGAGCAGTCCGCCGTTGCCGCCGCGGCTCCCGTCGCGGCGGCACCTGTAGCCGCCGCCAAGCCGGCCGCCGCCAAGGCGAATCCGGCCGCGCCGGCTGCGCCGGAGGTCGCCGAGGTGAAGGCGGCCGCGCCGGAGGTTGCGGAGGTGAAGGCGGCCGCGGAGGTTGCCGAGGTGAAGGCGGCCGCGCCGGCTGCGGAGGCGGCGGCCAAGCCGGCCCCGTCCAAATCCGCGGCGCCCAAGTCGGGTGGTGCCGGGCTCAATCTGAAGCTTCTCAAGGAGAAGAAGATCGAGGAGCTGGCGCAGATCTCACGTGACTTCAACATCGAAGGCTCGTCGACCATGCGTAAGCAGGAGCTCATTTTCGCCATCCTGCAGGCGCAGACCGAGCGGAGCGGTTTCGTGTACGGCGAGGGTGTTCTCGAGATTCTGCCCGACGGCTTCGGCTTCCTCCGGGCGCCGGATTACAACTATTTGCCGGGTCCCGACGACATCTACATTTCGCCGAGCCAGATTCGGCGGTTCAATCTTCGAACGGGCGACGTCGTCTCCGGACAGATCCGACCTCCGAAAGAGGGCGAGCGCTACTTCGCGCTCCTGAAGGTGGAGGCGATCAACTACGAGGAGCCCGAGCGCGCTCGCGAGAAGATTCTGTTCGACAATCTGACGCCGCTCTACCCCGACGAGCACCTGAAGCTCGAGCATGATCCCGAGGAGTACACGACGCGCATCATCGACTTGATGACGCCGATCGGTAAGGGGCAGCGCGGACTCATCGTCGCGGCTCCGCGTACTGGTAAGACGGTCATGTTGCAGAACCTCGCTCGTGGGATCACCAGCAACGATAAGGACGTCGTGCTGATCGTGTTGCTCATCGACGAGCGCCCCGAGGAAGTTACCGACATGCAGCGCTCGGTTGCCGGCGAGGTGGTCAGTTCCACGTTTGACGAGCCGGCGACGCGCCACGTCCAGGTGGCCGAGATGGTCATCGAGAAGGCGAAGCGCCTGGTTGAGCACGGCAAGGATGTCGTGGTGCTGCTCGACTCCATCACGCGCCTTGCGCGGGCGTACAATTCAGTCGTGCCGCCGAGCGGCAAGATTCTCTCCGGTGGCGTCGACTCGAACGCGCTCCGTGGCCCGAAGAAGTTCTTCGGCGCGGCTCGGAATTTCGAGGACGGGGGCAGCCTGACGATCATCGGGACCGCGCTGGTCGATACTGGCAGCCGCATGGACGAGGTGATTTTCGAAGAGTTCAAGGGCACCGGCAACATGGAGATCCATCTCGACCGCCGGCTGATGGACAAGCGCATGTTCCCCGCGCTCGACATGAACCGATCGGGCACGCGCAAGGAGGAACTCCTGCTGTCCAAGGAGGTCCTGAACCGCGTATGGATCCTCCGGAAGCTGCTCTCGCAGCTCAATGCGGTGGAGGCCATGGAGTTCCTGCACGACAAGATCAAGGCCACCAAGGACAACGAGGAGTTCCTGGAGTCGATGAACGCCTGAGGGCGGGCTCCTGAAAAACCGGTGCAGGCTGGCGCATTTGCGCCGATCGCCCCGTTCTTGCTATACAGGCACGTTCCTCATCGATGTCGTGTCGAGGACCCTGCACGTTAAGGAGTAGGTATGAGAGCTGTGGCATGAGCGAAGTGACGATGAAGCAACTACTGGAGGCCGGCGTGCATTTCGGTCACCAGACCAGTCGATGGAATCCCAAGATGAAGCCGTACATCTTCGGGGCGCGGAACGGCATCTATATCATCGATCTCCAGCAGACGGTGCGCATGTTCAAGGATGCGTATGCGTTCCTGCGTAAGCTCGCCGCCGGCGGTGGCACGGTTCTGTTCGTGGGCACCAAGAAGCAGGCCCAGGACGCCATTCGCGAAGAGGCCGAACGCTGCGGAATGTTCCACGTGAGCAACCGCTGGCTGGGCGGCATGCTGACGAACTACCAGACGATCAAGCAGTCGATCGAGCGCCTGCGGAAGCTCGACGAGACGCTCGAGAGCGAAGTGATGAGCAATGC
>JAJCZP010000205.1 GCA_029262315.1 Deltaproteobacteria bacterium
TGGGCGCCGGATTCGTGCTGTCGCCATCGGTGCCAGCCGTGCGTTGGGACAACACGAAGGGGTCGTTCCGAACGTCCAGCTGGAAAATTTGCGTGCGCGTGCTCCCGGTCGAGAGGAGATCAGCGTCGGACTCGAAGAGGATCGTCTTGTTATCGAGACTGAACGCTGCATTCCGACTGTGGCCGACGCCGCAGGTGAGCTGATGGACGACCTCTTTCTTGAAATCGCGCATGAAGAGCTGCGTCGAGCCGTTCACACACCCGGTCCCGGCGACATCGCCGGAGGACTCGAAGACGACTCTGAGCCCCTTCCGATCCATGCGCGGATTCGCGGCGGCGAATGGCGTAATCAACTCGAGCGTGGGGTTGCCCTCTGCGGGACACGGATAGCCCGCGCACTCGGAACGCAGGAACTTCCGAATCTCGGTACGGTAGAGATGCTCGCCAGCCCCGACGCCCAGCGCCAACAGATCGGCCGTCGACGTGAACGCCAGAAACTTCCCGGCGCCGCTCAGTACGGCGCCGAAACTCTCACCAGGCGGCAAGGTCACCTGCCGGGTTGGAACGATGCCCTTCTTGAGCTTGACCTTGTCGGCGGCGTACACCTGACGACCCGAGCTCCCGTTGCCAAGGAAATCCCCGTCGGCATGAAACGCTACCGTACGCACGCGGCGCGCCGCGGTCGGCGCGAGGGTGTTCACCGTACCCGAGGTCAGCTGCGTGAGGCCGAGCTCCCCATTCTTGGCGCGGCGCTTCAGATCGAAGACGAAGACCTGGGAATGAGTGTTGCCGTTCTGCAGGAGATCACCATCCGAGCTGAAGACCAGCACACTCGACTTGCCCGCGAAGCTCGGGGCGCTCAGATTCGTCGAAGGCTCGGTCGTGATCTGCACGAAGGTGTCGGTATTGCGGTGGAGCGCCTCGACAACACGTGCGCCACCGACGATCACGATGGCCAGCGCGGCGAGCGCACAGCTCAGAACGGCACTTCTTCGCAGCATGGAGGGGATCCTCTCTTCGAATGGCCCGCGTCAACGGGTCGGCATATTCGGCAATCGGGAGTTGCCGAACTGTAGCAAACCCGAGCGGGGGCCATCTACCCGGTTCGGGCACACGCGCACGAAAAAACGGCGCCCGCGCTCCGGCCCCCCGGGGAAGCGCCACGGCACTCCCAAAACGCCTTGGAGTCAGCGGCTACAGCCGGGCCGCGCAGTACTTGCAGAACACGGCGTCAGGGGCGTGCCCTTCGGCAGAACACTCGGGGCACGCCTGCGTCGAGACGCCGCGTCCGGAGACACGCGCGATCTCCGCGGTGACGATGCCCGTCGGCACCGCGATAATGCCATAGCCGACGATCATGACGCAGCTAGCGAGCGCCCGCCCGAGCGCGGTCTGCGGGGCAATGTCGCCGTACCCGACGGTCGTCAGGGTCACGATAGCCCAGTACACGCCCGCGGGGATGCTGTGGAAGCCGTTCTCTTCACCTTCGATCAGGTACATCAAGGTTCCCATGATCAAGACCAGTGTCAGCACGGCACCCAGGAACACCGTGATCTTGCGCCCACTGGCATAGAGCGCGCGTGACAACACCTCGGCCTCACCGAGATAACGCGCGAGCTTGAAGACGCGAAAAACCCGCAACAGCCGAAGCGCACGAATGACGATGAACGACTGCGTGCCAGCGACGAACAAGCTGAGATAGGTCGGAGCAATCGCGAGAAGATCGACCAAGCCGTAGAAACTCAACGCGTACCGAATCGGCTTCCCGACCGACATCAGCCGAAGCACGTACTCGACCGTGAACGCGATCGTGAAGCCCCACTCGGCAACACGCAGCGCACCGCCGAACCGCTCGCGAACACCCTCTACGCTCTCGAGCATCACCGCCGCCACGCTGGCGACGATCAGGAGCAACAGGACGATGTCGAACGTCCGCCCTACGGGCGTGTCGGCCTCGAAGATCAGCTCGTGCATCCGCATCCTCCACGAAGGCCGTTGCTTATCCGCTTCGAGACCCACCCCTACACCACCTCCACGTACCCTCCGGCCGCAGGTTGCAGCGGAGTCCTATCAACGCGAGTATCGGCCGAGCCCGCCACGGCGTCAATCCGCGGGACCGAGGGAGGACCCTGATGATCGATCTTCACGAACTCGAAGCCATCAAGCGGCTCAAGCACAAATACCTGCGCTGCCTCGACGAAAAGCTCTGGGAGGAGATGGAGACCGTCTTCACGGAGGACGCGACGGCCGCCTATAGCGGTGGCAAATACTCGTTCTCTGGGCGCGACAAGATCCTCGAGTTTCTGCGTCAGGTACTAGGGCCGCCGACAATGCTCACGAGCCACCGCGCCTCACAGCCCGAAATCGACTTCACGAGCGACACCACCGCGACCGGCATCTGGGCCTTCGAAGACACTGTCATCGAGACTGGCTCGAACATCACCATCCGCGGTGCCGCGTTCTATCGTGATGAGTACGTCAAGGTAGATGGCCAGTGGCGGATCAAGTCGACGGGCTACACCCGGACCTTCGAGGAGATGCAGTCTCGCGCCGATACGCCAAGCCTGAAGCTCACGGCCAACCGCTGGAGCGACTGACGCCCTGGTGCCTGCCCATGGCGTATAGTCCACCGCGCAAGACGAGCTTCCGGTACGCATCGGCGTCGGGGTGCACTACGGACCCGTCGTCCTCGGCAACATCGGCGACGAGCAGCGCCTCGAATTCGCCGTCGTCGGCAATACCATGAACGTCGCCAGCCGCAGGAACAACGCCCATCGAAGCACGCCGCACGCCGCACGCCGCACGTGGCCCGAGCGCCCTTGCCCGAACGCCCTTGCCCTTGAGCGGGAGCAGCCGCGAACCGCGCTTCGCGGCTGCGACGCCCATCGGAGCACGGCCGCTCCGCGGCCGCGCGCACGGGGGCTAAACAGTAATGGAAAGCCACAGCCGCAACAGGTGACGCTTGCGGGCGACCTCTGCTTCGTCCTCGTACTCGGTCCGCGCGTGCAGAATGGTGTGGTTCGAGAGGAGCTGAATGTCGCCAGGCTCGAGCGCCATATCGAGGCGGAGCGTCGGCTCCGCGGCGATTGACTCGTAGGTGTCGAGCAACGCCTGCTCGGTCGCGCTGAGGGGCGGCACATCGTCATGGCGAACGGCCGAGCGGAAGTAGTCGCTGTGATAGAATGTGCGCAGCTTTCCGGCGTCGAAGCGACACGGCGGGATCGGCACGTGGCGGAGAGTTCCCGAGCTATCGTCGTTGCGAACGTCGAGATGAAAGGGCTCGTAGAGCCGCGGAACGAGGTCCGGGTGGCGACGGAGCAGTTCGTTGTAGACGGTCACCGAGCTGACAATGCGGCTTGCACCACCTCGCTGCGCGGGGCGCAGGCAGAGCAGCCCCACGATGTCCGCCGCGTCGCAGTGGTACGCGATGTCTGCTGGCGTACGATAGCGACGGACGTACGGATCCGACGCGGCGTCACCCGTGTCGGTCACGTGCCCGAGAAGATCACCCTGAGGATTCTGCGCGCCGGGTCGGCCAAGATGGAGGCCGAAACACCAGAAAAACACTCCTGCGGCTTCGTCGCCCCAACGCTCGACGGGCACGCCCCGCACGAGCTGAAACCCGCGCCCGTGCTGCAACTCGTCGCGCCAGGTGGCGATCTCGCCCGCGAGTGTCGACAGCGGAAAGTCAGCGGCGGTAAGATCAGCGGTGGCCTTGCCAGTTGCGCGCGCGGAAGCAAGCGCCTTTTCGAGCTCGGCGATGTGCGCCGCGCTCAGCCGCATGCGCCATTCATCGCGCCCGACCATGGACGATCCGTACCACGCTGCGGGACCGACGATCGGCACGCGGCAGGGCGTGCCGCCGTGAGGGCGATCGAAGTAGTGCAGGGTCTGCTCCCCGAACGAGAAGAACCTCACGCCCTCGACGCTGCGCTCACCACTGCTCGGCATAGGGACGAATCTCCACGTTGAACGTCCAGGCCGAGCGTGGTTGCTGGACCACGTGAAAACACTCATCGGCGATGTGCGCCGGCTGGATGAAGAAGTCGTCGGGCTTGCCCTTGAACATCGCACGGGTCCACGCCAGGTCGATCACGGCGTCTATCGTTACGTAGGCAACGTGCACGCCTTGCGGCCCCGCTGCCCGAGCGATCGACTCGGCGAGAATGCGCTGCGCGGCTTTGGTCGGGGCAAATCCCGAGAAGTTCGCAAGGCCGCGATGCGCCGAGGTGTTCCCTGTGCAGACGATGGCGCCGCCCCCATCCTCGATCATCTCGGGTACCGTGAGCTGCGCCAGGTGCAACAGTCCGATCGCGTTGACCTCGAAATTCTGCCGAAGGATCTCGGGCGTCGTTGCCATGAAATCACCAAACGCACCCCCCACCGCGTTGTGCACGACGACGTTCGGGGCGCCGAGGTCGCTGCGCACATCCGCCAGGACGTTCTCGAGTGCCACGCGATCGGAGACATCGCAGGCGTACCCCTTGCTACCCTCGATCTCGCCCGCCAACGTCTGCAAACGCTCCGCGTTTCGCGCCAGCATCGCCACGCGATAGCCGCCTCCCGCAAAACGCTTTGCGAGTGCCGCCCCCGTTCCGGGACCAACACCAGTGACCAGGCATACACGATCAGACACGATCACCTCCCGACACCGCGGTGAGCGACGTCTTCTGACACTCTACAAACCTGAGGGACGGATCTACGGCAAGCGGACCGGCGAACCTGGCGTCGACCTGCTTCGACGATCGCTGCCGATCCATGCGGCAGGTGACAGAGCAACGTCAATCAGAAACGATGGGGACTGTGACGGAAGAACGTGATCTTGCCGCGGACGCCCGACGCGCCACCAACGAACACCGTGCCATCCTCGCCGTCGGATGCGCGGTCGTGCTTTGGGGAGGGAGCGCCGTTGCCATCAAGGCGGTCTCGGTGACGGGCCTGGTCACGGCCTTCTACCGCCTCTGGTTCGCGATCCCGCTACTATGGATCATCCCGCTCACCCAACCGGCCGTTCGGGATCGTCTCACGCCCCGATGGCTGGTGGCGTGCCTGGTCGGCGGCACGCTCTTCTTTCTGCACCAGGCACTCTTCTTCACGAGCTTGAAGCTCACAACTGTGGCCAACGTCACCCTGATCGGTGCGCTGCAGCCGGCAGTCGTACTCCTCGCCGCAGGCCCGCTCTTCAACGAGCGGCCGACGCGCACGAGTTTCCTCTGGGCAGCCGTGGCCTTTGGCGGCACGGTATTGATCGTGCTCGGCGCACGCGGCTCGGCCGCCTGGAGTCTGTACGGCGACGCGCTGGCGTTCGCCAATCTCTTCGCCTTCTGCGGATACTTCCTGGTCTCGAAGTATTTTCGCCGCAACGTACCCGCGCTGGAATACGTCATCGGGATGACCACCGTTGCCGGCGTATGGATGCTCGCGGCGGCCGTGACCACCGGGCAAGATCTCGCGGCGCCCGAGGGTTGGGAATGGCTCATGCTGTTCGCCATCGCCGCCCTCCCCGGCACGCTTGGCCATTTCCTTACCAACTGGGCGCATGCGCACGCGACTGCGCTCTCGATCTCGATGATTCTGCTCGCCGCGCCGATTATCGCAACACTGGGCGCGACCGTGCTGCTCGGCGAGCAACTCTACGCGATGCAGATCCTCGGTGGCCTCATCGTACTCACGGCCATCGGGATCGTCGTACGCTCGACAACTCCCGCAACCGGTGAGGAGCTAGCGGAGAGCGCCGCGGAGACCGACGCACCCTGATCGACACGGGCGCGATCGAACATCGCCGGAGACAATGCCGGCCTCCGCAGCGAGGACACACGTCGCGCGACGTTCAGCTCGCGACGTCGATACGAGCCTCGGGCTCGGGATCCGGGATGAAACTGACCGGAACCGGTGATTCTCCGAGAGCGGCGAGCAGAGCACCCCAATGCATGGCTTCAACACCCGCGATGCTCGCGGCAAGCCGGGCCAACTCGGGGCTCTGGTACTTCGCAACCGAAGCCACCGAGGCGACCGCGGCCGATTGCTCGAGCGACGCCGCGTAGCGCACGACATCCGTCTCGCTGGTAAGCGGCGGCGGGGGGTAGCTCGACGCATACTCGGCCCAACTTTTTGACTCCCCGGGCGTCCCCCCGAGGCGGCCGATCTCCTCCCGAATACGCTCGGCGTGCTGCGCGTGATCTCCCTGGAACTTCTTCGCGACCTCGGCCGTACCGGCCGAGAGCAGTCCCGTCCCCAAGGCTGCCTCGTAAGCAGCAATGCCGAAATACTCGCCGTCGAGTCCTCCAGTGAGAAGATTCAGGTCGTTGTTTTTGTCCGTCATGGGCCTCTACTCCTTTTGAAGAGTCGAATGGGACCGGGGAAACACCCCGTCCGCCGTGCCGGATTTCCCGCACGGCAACCCTTCGATGCAGGCCCAGGGGAAAGGTTTCAGCGTTGCTTGCGTGAGTCGTGGATGGCCTGGAGCAGGCGCTCCGGAATCTCTTCGGGAACCGCTAGCTCGCCGCGGAGCGCCGTGACGCTCAGCTCCATGGTGCGGCGGTACGAGGCGACGTAGGCCCGGCAGTCTGGACAGTCGGATAGATGCTGGTCGAACACGGAGTGACGCTGCCCGTCCAGGTCGCCATCGAGGTAGTCGTTCAGGAACTCCACGAAGTCCTTGCAGGTCAGCTCCTGGCACCGCCGGAGCAGATCTCCACACGCGCTACATTCGGCCGCGTGCCGCTCGACCTCGGCGCGCGCGGCAGCCGAAAGAGTGCCGCGGAGATATTCGTGAACATCGACCTCGCATTGCTTACACGTCATGCTGCCACCCCAACCCGCTGGCGTTCTAGGAGAGTACGCAGGGCCTGCCGCGCCCGATGCAACCGGATCTTGGCGGCGTTCGCGGTCGTCCCAAGACGTTCTGCCATCTCCAGCGCGCTCAAGCCCTCGACGTCTCGGAGCATCAGCGGAATCCGAAACTTCTCTGGAAGCTCAGCGACACACTCGCGCACGCGCGCGCACAGTTCACCACGAGCGACCTCGTCCTCGACTCCCTCCGGGCCCCAGTCGTCCTGGCGCTCGGCGAAGACCCCGTTGGACGTGAACTGCGGTAGTAACTCCTCGCCGTCCTGGTCTGGCCTCGACCGCTTGGCGCGAAGCTTCATCAGCGCGGCGTTGAGCACGATGCGGTGGAGCCAGGTCCCGAGTTGCGACCGCCCTTCGAATCGGCCGATCGAGCGGAACGCCGCCAGGAAACCCTCCTGGAGCGCTTCGTCCGCATCCGCCGGATCGTGGAGCACCGAGAGCGCGACCGCGCGCAGACGCCCCCCGTACGTTCGCACCAACTCCTCGAATGCCTCGGCGTCTCCCGCCTTGAGGCGATCGGCTAGCGCATCCACTTCATCAAGAAGTCGAACATCCGCGTGTGGCTCTTGTTGTACGGCGGATAGGTCTGGTGCTGCATCGACCAGCGAGGGTTGGTGTGCACCGGACGCATCTTGGTGAACTCGAGGAAGCCGTCCCTGCCGTGATAGTGCCCCATACCGCTCGCGCCGACCCCTCCGAAGGGCATGTCGTGCTGGGCGATGTGCATCACGCAGTTGTTGACGGTGACCCCGCCAGAAAGCGTGCCGTAGACGACCCGCTCCTCGACCTGCTTGTCGTTGGTAAAGAGGTAGAGGCCAAGCGGCCGATCACGATCGTTCACGTAATCCAGCACTTCTTGCAGATCTTTGTAGGTCTTCACTGGGAACAGCGGGCCGAAGACCTCCTCCTGCATGATGAGCATGTCGTCGGTGACGTCGAGCACGATGTGCGGGGGAATCTTCCGGAGCTCGTCGTTGAACGTCATGCCGGGAACGAGCGACACGATGGTCGCGCCCTTCTTCTCGGCATCGTCCAACGTCGCGCGCAGCCGGCGGTACGACTTCTCGTCGATGACCGACGTGTATTGGCTGATGTTCGTATCCGGATAGCGCTCGGGAAGGAGCTTCTTCGCGGTGGCGACGAACTGGTCGCGCTTGGCTTCGGGGAGGCAGAGATAGTCGGGCGCGAGGCAGGTCTGTCCGGCGTTCACGTACTTCGTGTAGAGGATGCGCGCCGCCGCCTCGTCGACGTCGTAGTCATCGGCGATGATCGTCGGCGACTTGCCGCCGAGCTCGAGGGTCACCGGCGTCAGGTTCTCGGCTGCTGAGCGCATCACCGTGCGGCCGGCCTGCGCCGAGCCGGTGAAAATGATGTGGTCGTAGGGCAGCGTGGAGAAGTCCTGGGCCGCCACACCCGGAAGAATGGCGATGTCGTCCTCGGAGAACGCCTGGCTGAACTTCTCGTGGAGCAGGTGACACAGGTTGCTGGAGTTCCGCGCCATCTTGATCATGCAGCGATTCCCAGCCGCGATGATGCTGGTGAGTGGGCTGGCAGTGAGAAAGAGAGGATAGTTCCACGGCGAGATCAAACCGACGACGCCCTTCGGCTGGGGAATGACCCGATTCTGCGCCGAGAAGAACATCATGCTCACGTGGCGCTTCTCGGGAGCCATCCACTGCTTCAGCTTCTTTTTGGTGGCACGAATGCCATCCACAGAGCTGAAGATCTCGAGCATCTTCGACTCGACCTCGGAACGGTGCCCGAAATCTTTGTTGATCGCTTCGGCGATCGCGTCCGCATTGTCGATGAGCAGGCGCTCGAGCTTGTTGAGCTTGTCGAGGCGTTCCTCGTAACTCGGATACGGATGCCGCTTGTAGGCGGCGCGCTGGAGCGCGAACACGCGCTGCGCCTCGTTTCCGGTCGCGTCGATGTGCCGAAGCTGGGCTGTCTGAGCCATGATGTCCCCCTAATAAGATACAATGACAGCGGCGGGTGCCGCTCTCACGAGCGCCCGAAACGGCGCTGGCAGGGATTCTTGTCGGTCGGCCCCGGCGATGCAAGCGTCCAGTTCCCAGAGGGTGCGAAAGCCCGCAGAACACGGACTTCCCTCTTTCAGGATCACCCGCGATGGCATAGGACGGGCGCCGATGAGCCATAGGCAGTGCGACATCCGGAGCTGCGCCCGTGACGATCGCCAGGAGGAACGATGAAGCTCGATGCGGCCCTCATGGAAGCTGACGTCGCGCAGTCAGGCATTCGCGGAAAGAGCTACGAGGAAGCCGGATTCGACGGCATCCAGAGCTTCGAGGGGCCACACGACCCGTTCTTGCAGCTCGTCCTCGTGGCCGCGGAGACTTCACGCGTCGAACTCATGACGGCGATCGCGATCGCTTTCGCGCGCAATCCCATGGTCTGCGCCTACATGGCGAACGACCTGCAGCTGATGTCGAAGGGCCGGTTCATCCTCGGCCTCGGCACGCAGATCAAGCCACACATCACGCGACGCTTCAGCCAGCCGTGGTCGAAGCCGAACGCCCGCATCCACGAATTTGTCCGCGCGGTTCGCGCGATCTGGAACTGTTGGAGCACGGGCGAGCGCCTCGCCTTCAGCGGCGAGTTCTACCAGCACACGTTGATGTCACCGTTCTTCAGCCCGGGACCGAATCCGTTCGGCCCACCGAAGATTTTCCTCGCAGGGTTCGGAAACAACATGGTCCGCGTCGCGGGCGAAGTCGCCGACGGCTGGATCACCCATCCGCTGACCTCGCGCGACTTCCTCCTGAAGGAGAGCATTCCCGCGCTCGAGAGCGGGCTTCAGACGGCGGGCCGGGCGCGCGGCGACTTCGAGATCGCGTGCGAGACGATCACCATGCTTGGCAGCAACGACGAGGAGCTCGCACGTGCACGCGAGCAGGCGAAGACGCAGATTGCGTTCTACGGATCGACGCCGGCCTACAAGGTCTCGCTCGATCACCACGGATGGGGCGATCTACAACCGCAGCTGAACCGCATGACGAAGGAAGGCAAGTGGGCGGAGATGACCGCGCTCATTACTGACGACATGCTCGACACACTCGGCATCAGCGGTACGCCGACGCAAGTCGCTGCTCGCCTCGTCGAACGCCACGACTTCGCAGACCGCGTCACGATGATGCTGTACAACGAAACGTCTCCGGAAGCGGTGACGGACATCGTGCGACTCGTGCATGCGACCGGCTGAGGAGTGACATACCAAGGGTCATCCCGCCCGCCATCTCAGGCGCCACGTCGCCGCGCCTGACGCACGAGAATACCGTCGTTCGCGCCCGCGATAGCCGCTTCGCTATTGCGGGTGCGCCATCGGACCGATATCTCAATGGTATCTCGCCCGGGTCGAACGGGGTTCTGGAGGCATCATGAATCGGTATGTCGCGTTTGCAGCACTCGTGTGTGTGGTTGTTGGGACGGGGGTCGGATTCGAGTACGCAGAGGCGGCGCCGCTCGCGCCGAAGCTTCGCGCCAAGCTCCAGAAGAAGGACGACAGCGTGCGTGTCAACTGGCGCACGCGGAAGCTCAACCGACGGGCCGTCAACATCGTCGAGATCGAGCGCGCCCACGACGGCGACGCCTTCGAGGCACTCGACGCGGTGAAGCGCCGCCCGAGCCGCTACACCGATCGCCCCGACGAGGGCGGCCGCTACGAGTATCGCGCGCGTGTACATAGCGACGATGACGTCTCCCCATGGAGCAAAGTGGTCGGGGTGAACGTTCCCGGAGCGACGGACGATCCGGGCGGTGGCGCGGGGAACGATCCGGGCAACGATCCTGGAAACGACCCGGGGAACGATCCGGGCAAAGGCGATCCGGCGCTCAAGTCGGGCCAGCGCGAGTGTCCATCCGGCACCGTGGACGAGGTACTGCGAATCGTGAACGGCGAGCGTCAGGACGCACGGCGCGGCACGCTTCGTGTGGACACCAAGCTCCAATGGGCCGCGCGCGTCCGCACGATCGACCAGGCGCACACGGGCAAGCTGTCGCACAACGGATGGGTCGGTGTCGTCAATCAGTCCGGGTACCGGTGGTCCGCGCTCGCCGAGAACATCGCGGTCGGACAGCCGACACCCGCGGCCGTCATGAGCGCTTGGATGGGCAGCACCGGGCATCGGAACAACATTCTCGGCGGCTATCGGGACATCGGTATCGGGTGCGTCATCGATCGGAACGGCTTCTACTGGTGGACCCAGGTCTTCGGACTCTGATGGCGCAGGAGCCAGAGCGGCCACGCGCCGCGACCTGATCGCCCGAGACTCCGATGGGGTGGGCGCTATGCCGTCCGCGTTTCATCCGCCAAGAGCCGTGCGTAACCTACTTGTTGCAGGGTGCGCCGGTCCGCTACCTTAGAGCGGTCATCTCTCGCTACTCCCAGGAGGACCTAGCCATGATTCGTGTCGTCATTGCCCTCGCCTTCACCGTGCTGCTCGCCGGCCCCGCGTCGGCGACCAGCGTCGATCCCGACTGCAAGCGCGACGCCAAGGCCGAGAAAAAGGAATGCCAGCTCCTCTGCAAAGAGGAGTTCCGGATCGACCTCGACCTCTGCCGCAACGTCGACCACGAGTGCGCCGAAGCCTGCCGCGCCGGCCGTGAGTTCTGTCTCTACGGAGACGACACCAACCCGGGCCCACTCGCTCGTCGAACGGCTTGCAAGGCGGCATGCAAAGAGACGCAACAAGCGTCGAAACAGGTATGTCGCGATCAGTTCGCCGCGGAGACACCAGAGCGCGCGGAGTGCATCGGGGCCGCCAATCTCGACGCGTTCCTCTGCCGGCAACCCTGCCGTGCGGGCGTCGGTGCTGAAGTAAAGCTCTGCCGGCGCATCAACAAGGCCTGCATGCGGGCGTGTCCGCCCGCCGGCGAGTAGTTCCGTTCTCGCCCTCGCCGCGCGGTTCCCGATCCGAGAACCGCGCGGCGGGTGCTTTTCGAGACACTGGGCGCGGTCTGCGTCTGCCCTGACGCATCGGGTCGCCGAGGGCTTCGCCGACGCACACGTGCGTCGCTGTGCCTACGCGGAGGTCATGCTCGTCACCGCTACGCCGCTTCGACGCGCGCGGGGACATGTTTGTGATGCGGGGTACCGGCGAGCCAATCGCGATCCTCGCCCGAGGTGAGCTCGTTTGGGGGAATCCCCTCGATCAACCGCTCACCGTTCTCGTTCGGGTACGAGAGCCCGAGACCGTTCGGCAAGCTGACATGCCCTGATTGGAGCGTATCCGTGAGCTCGACGACGGTCTCCATGCTGCCGCGCTTCGTCGTGATGCGCGCGCGACCGCCGGCATCAATGCCGAGACGCTCGGCGTCGCTCGGGTTCATCCGGAGCGCGCTTCCGATCTCGCGCTTCTTGCGCCACGCCGGATCGCGATAGATCGTGTTGGCAGTCGACGTACGTCGCTCCCCTGCGGAAAGCACAAAGGGAAACTCCGGGTTCCGCGCGGCGGGATCCTCACCGGCAAGTCCCACGAACTCGTCCATCAACTCGCCGACGATGAGATTGATGCGGCCGTCCGGGGTCTCGACCCGCCGCCACGTATCCTCGTACTCGTCGACGGTGAACATGATACCCGACCGCTCGCGGAGAATGGCGGCAAAGAGCGCGTTCCCCAGTTCCATCCCCTCGCCCTCGAACCCGGCGCGCCGCACCGACTCGGGGAAACTCATGGCGCACGATTGCGCCGCGCCCCAGAGCGCTGCCGCTGCCTGCGCACCGTCGGGAAGCGTACGTCCGAGCGTCTCGTACAGAACGACCGGCGCAAGCTTGCCGAGCATCGGGGTCACCGCAGCGGCGGCCAGGAAGGCTTCGCCAAAGGCGGTCCAGCTCTTGTCGGCCGCCGCGCGGAGCGGTGCCAGGTCGGCCTCGTCGAGTCCTCCCAGCGCGCGCACGAGTCGACTATGGATCTCGGGCTCGATCATCGTCCCGAGGAGGGGCTCGAGGATCGGCGCCCGGAGCTGAAAATCGTTGTGCGGAAACTCGAGCGTAAAGAACGTCGCTTCCCATTTCTCGTACTGCGACGCCGCCGGCAGAATGTAATCCGCGTGGCGCGCCGTCTCGGTCATCGCGATGTCGATGACGACGAGAGTATCGAGCGCGTCGAGCGCCTCACGCATGCGCCGACTGTCGGCGAGTGAGTGCGCCGGATTCGTGCTCTCAACGATCATGGCACGAAAGCGATCGGGGTGATCGGTCAGGATCTCGTCCGGAATGACGTTCGCGGGAATCAATCCCGAAATGATGCGGTGCCCGCCCACGGGGCTGACGCGCATGCCGCCCTTGCCCCCACCGCCCAGACTCGCAAAGCGGGTGTGGATGTTCATCCCACCCTCTTTCGCGAAATTCCCGGTGAGCACGTAGATGAGCTTCTCCAGGTACGAGCAGAGGGTGCTGTGCGGAGCCTGTTGGATGCCGAGGTCTTCGAAGATGGAGACACTCTTGGCACCGGCGATCCGACGTGCGACTTCACGAATCTGTGCTTCGGGTACGCCGGCTCGTGCGCAGTAGTCGGCCACGGACACGGTCTGCAGATGACGGGTGAGATCCTCGAACCCACGCGTGTGCCGCTCGACGAAATCGCTGTCGGTGAGATTCTCCTGGATCAGGGCCGCGAGCAGCGCAGTCAAGCAATGCGCGTCGCCACCGGGCCGCACTTGTATATGGTAGTCGGCGAGTTCGGCGGTCTGGGTCCGGCGCGGATCGATGACGATGAGCGCGCGCTTCTCGTCGCTCGCGATCGCGCGCAGGACGGCACGCGCACGCGGAAACCCGTGCGATTGCCACGGATT
Organism: Deltaproteobacteria bacterium; assembly: GCA_029262315.1. Lineage (GTDB taxonomy): Bacteria > Desulfobacterota > Binatia > UTPRO1 > UTPRO1 > JAJCZP01. The sequence goes on from JAJCZP010000205.1 coordinate 13,659, forward strand.
CTTTCCCACGAAGACCGCCACCTCGGCATGCTCGTAGTCGCCAGTGGTATGGCAGCGCGGCCGTCCGAAGAGCTGTCCGTCGACCCAGAACTCGCCGGTCTTCTCCTGCGCGAGCGCGTTCGAGGAGTACACGGATCCCAACATCGCGCGCGTCGCACCGCTGTACGCACCACCGAGATGGTTCCCCTGTCCGCCACCCCCGTAGTAGAAAATCTTGTCGCCGCCGTAGGTGTCACGCACATGGGCCAGCCGCGCGGCCACCTCGCGGATGGCCGTGTCCCAATCGATCTCCTCGAATCCGCCGTCGGGCCGCCGACGAAGCGGCGCGGTCAGACGGTCGCGACCGTTCTGATAGTAATCGAGCCGGGAGGGCTTCTCGCAGAGATAACCTTGGGACGCCGGGTGCGCCTTGTCGCCGCGGATCTTCGCGATCCGGCGCCCGTCCAGCTGGATCTCCAAGCCACAGTTGATGCTGCAGAGAATGCAGGCGGTCTTCTTGAACTCCTGGCTCATGGCGCCCCCCTGTTGAGCCGGGATCTTACGCATCTGCCTGACTTGACTCAAACCCCTGAAACTCAAGGGTAATTCCGACGCCTCGCTCCTCTGGTAGTTGACTTGACGCGGTGCGTCTAGCAGACTTCCAGCATGTCTCGGCGATGGAAAATCGGGCGGTTCAGCCTCCAGAGGCTGTCTTCGGAAATCGCCCGCCATGTCTTCGATGCGATTCGGTATCAACCGAGTCGCCTCGATCTGAGTGTGGCCTACGGGGCGAGCCATCACGCGATGCCGCCGGCGATCGCGCGCTGGGTTACGTCCGAGCACACCCTGCCGGCAACCGAGCGCGCGGGCGGAGTTCCCTATCGGCTCCTCCGGAAAGCGACACGCATGGCCGAGCACCTGTTCGGTCCCGTTGGATCGGCGCTGACTCGCTCGTTCTCCGCCGCGTTCGTCGGCAGCCTCGATCGCGCCGCGGCACAAGTCCTGACGCTGCCGCTCGCCGGAGGCGCGCACCCGAGCATCCTGGTTCCTCATCTTCACGACGTCGCCGTGGTCGCCATCGACATGCGTGGCTTCTCCAACCTGACGGGCGTTCTCGACGATAGCCAGTATCTGGCCGGCGCAATCGGAGAGTACCTGACGATGCTCACGAGCATCGTCGAACGCCACGGTGGCGTCGTCTATCAGTACACTGGCGACGGCCTTCTGGCCGTTTTTCTGCCCGAGGTTACGGGTCAGGACAGCGCCGCGATGCTCAGCAGCGTCGTTACGGACACCGCGCGCGAGCTGCACGCGGAGTTCGATGCGCTGTACGAGCACTGGCGCGAGGAATGGAAGCGCGCCGGACGTCCGGACTCACGCATTGGGCTGGGCATCGGCGTGAGCTATGGACGCGCGACGATCGGGCTGCTCGGTCCGATGGGGAAGAAGCAGTTCGGCGTTGTCGGCGAACCCATCAATCTGGCCGCCTTTCTCTGCTCGCAAGCACTGTCCGGGGTATTGCTCGTCGAACACGCCTCGTTCGAGCGTGCGGGCACCGCACCACCAGAAGGCCGGCGGATCCGTCTCCGTTCCAAGAAACGCCACCAGCGGATCGATGCGTTGAGCGTACCGTACGGCCGAGCGGCGACCCGCCGCTCCGGACGTCGTCGGCGCTCGCCTCCGGCCCTCGCACTCCCCGCCTGACGGACTCAGGCGTCGAGCATCGGAGCGCCAACGGATGCCGCGCTCGGAAGGGTCACCACGAACACCGACCCTTCCCCGAGAGTGCTCTGAACGATGATCTCGCCACCGAGCTGCGCCACGAGGCGTCGCGTGATGTAGAGGCCAAGACCAACGCCGCCATGCTGTCGACGGTCGGAACCGTCACCCTGGCGGAACATCTCGAAAATGTGCGGGAGGTGTTCCTCGGATATCCCGACTCCGGTGTCACGAACGCGGAAGACACAACCCGCGGCCTCCTCGCCGCAACTGATGACGACCTCCCCGCACGGCGTAAACTTGAGCGCGTTGCCGATCAGATTCTTGAGAATGATCTTGAGCTTCCGTTGATCGGTCCAGAGCACCACGCCGGTGGAGGGCTCCCACCGAATGACCGTCTCGGACGTCGCGTGCATCGCCTCGAACTCGACGGCGAGGTCGTCGATCAATGGATGCACCGTAACGCGCTCGCATTCGGGGGTGTCCTTCCCCGCCTCGAGCCGATTCAGATCGAGCGTGCTCTCGATCATGTCGAGCAACTCCATTCCCGATCGACGTATGCGATCGAGCGTCCGATGCTGCTCGTCAGCATGCAGTTCGTCGCGCAACACATCGGTGTAGCCAAGGATGACGCTCAGGGGGGTACGGAGCTCGTGAGACATCGTGGACACGAACTCCGACTTGAGCTGGCCGGCGTGCGTGAGCTCCTCGACCAGCCGAGCGTTCTCTCGCGCCTCGCCTTCAGCGCTGGTCCGCGCGTCCGACAGGGCATCCTCGGTCTGTCGACGCTCGATGGCAACGCCCGCGAGGTGCGTCGCGGTATCGATGAGCTCCCATTCCTCTGGGCCGGGACTTCGAATCTCTCGGTAGTACATGGCAAACGTTCCGAGGCACCGCCCATCGGTCGCCAGAATGGGCGATGACCAACACGCCCGAAGTTCGTACTCGATCGCCAGCGGGAGAAACGCCGACCACAGGGGATCGGTCGACGTATCCGACACCACCACCGGCTGGCGGGTAAAGGCCGCCGTGCCGCAGCATCCGACCCGCGGCCCGATTACCATACCGTCGAGCGCTTGATTGTAGCTCGTTGGGAGACTCGGAGCCGCGCCGCCTCGGAGACGGTCACCCTCGAGAATCAAAACAGAGCAGCGGAGCCCAGTCGACCGCGCCTCGATCAACAGCGTCAATGCTTCGAGAATCTCGGGAAGCGGACGCCCGGTGGCCACCATTTCGAGCACCCGGGTCTGGCCGTCGAGCAGCGCCGCCATACGCGAACGATCGCGCCGCGAGCGCTCGTGCTCGTACGCGACGAGAATCGTCGCCGCGAGTGCCGCCGCGACTCCCGCGGCCTCGTACCCGAAGACAGCCCCCGCTCCGACCACGACGCTCGCGTTCGCGAGAATCGCGAATGCGACGGTTCCCGTGATCGCGGCCTGCGCGATAGTGCCGAGCGGAACGAGCGACGCGGTTCCCATGCAGAGCGCGAGCAGCAGCACGATGGTCGGAGTCACGTCGCCGCGTATCATCCCGGACGCGGAGGGCGTGAAGGCGATGAGCGCGATTGCCGTCACTGCGATTCGCTGCAGTGCCGGCCGATCGAGATCGCGGCGAATCAAGAGGAAGACCGTCGCGATCACACCCATCTGGAAGAGCTTGATGGGCACGAGCTGCCGAAGAGTGGACCAGTCCTGCACAGCGATATCGACGACGACAAACATCAGATTGGCCGCGAGAATGAGCCACAGACCGGCGCGCAGCCGGGCGACGAGCACCTCGCGCACCTCATCGGCCAACCGTGGCCTCGCGAGGTCCCGCAACCCCGTTCGCATCGCAGCGTCATTATCTTGACGATCTGACATAGCGTTCGCCCTATACTTCTCGCGTTTCTTCGTAGAATCTGCGTACGACCACGCGCACGGTAGGAGGTAGCAACCGCCGTGCCGAGAAGACGACCATGCCCCGCCTGAAGCACACCCTCGACATGCTGACGTTGATGGGAGCGGTAGCGCGCACAGGCTGCGCCGTCGTGGCCGAGCCGCTCGTCGGCTGGGTCGGGCCATCGCCTGCGCTCAGCACACTCACCGAAGTCACGACACCATGGCTCGAACGGGTCCTGCAACGGGATTTTCCCGGCGCGCGTCTGCGCACGGTGACAACGCTCGGAACGAGCACCGGGACAACCGACCGCGCACGCGTCGGCATCACGTACGCAGCATCGTCGGCGCCGTCCGTGCCCACATCGGTTTTCGTAAAGCTCGCGCCCGCCGGCATGGCCACGCGTGTCTTCGGGGATCTCATGCGCCTCGGCGCTACCGAGGTCGACTTCTACCGCACAATCGCTTCCGAAGTGCCGGTCCTGGTACCGCGCAGCTTCGACGCCGCGATCGATACCCGCACGCAACGCTTCGTGCTCGTGCTCGAAGATCTGGTCGCCAACGGCGCGAGCTTCACCGATGTTTCACGACCGGTCACCGCCACGATCGCCCGGCGAGTCGTCGGAGAGCTCGGACGACTACACGCCGCGTTCTGGAGGAGCCCGAGATTCGATACCGACCTGGCATGGCTGAAGACGCCGTACCGGAACCCCACGATTCGCCACGAGCGCGCCCTCTGCAGGGCCGCGCTCGGGCCTGGCTTGCGGCGTTTTCCAGCGTTGATCCCCGACGCAATCCGCCACGCCGCGCCGCGGATTCTCGCCGCGCGCGATCGCCTCGACGCGCGTTGGGCCAGACGCCCGCTGACGCTGATTCACGGCGACTGCCACAGCGGCAATCTCTATTTCGTAGGAGACGGCGTCGGCTTTCTCGACTGGCAGGTCACACAATGCGGACCAGGGCTACGCGACGTCTCGTACTTCCTGATCAGCTCCATGCCCACCGCGACCCGCCTCGCCCACCAACAGGAACTCCTCGCACACTACCTCGCGAGCCTGGCTGATGCTGGTGTCGATGCGCCGTCATTCGACGACGCTTGGCTCGAGCACCGTCTCCACGCTTGTCATGCGTGGATCGCGGCGATCGTAACGGCTGCCGCGGCGACATTGCAGATAGAGCCAATCGCACGGGCTGCCGTCGCCCGCGCCAACCGGGCGCTCATCGATCTCGACACGCTCGGCGCACTCGCAAACCTCGAAGCCTGAGCCCGCGATTCGCCCTTCGAGACCGGGTGGCGTCGGCTACCGCTCTTGCAGTAGGCTCGCAGGGGAGCAGCTCGCACCGAGACCGCTCGCCCAGAGGAGGAGTTGCCATGCCAAGCCAGCCGACCGGCGTCCACCATATCGCATACGCCTGCCGGGACATCGAGGAAACCACTCGGTTCTACGAAGAGGTCATCGGCTTCCCGTTGGTCAACGTCGTCATCGACAGCAACGACGATGGTGGATTCATGCGCCACGCGTTCTTCGACACCGGCGACAGCACCTATCTCGCCTTCTTCGACATGCACGGTTTCGGTGAGAAGGAAGGTTGGACGCCCAAGGTCTCCGGGGTCAACGGGCTACCGCTGTGGGTCACTCACATCGCCTTCCGCGCCGACGAGGCGCGACAGAATGCCGTCAAGACGCGCCTCGAGGAGGCGAACTTGAAGCCACTCATGGAGATCGATCATGGATGGTGTCATTCCCTCTACATCAAGGATCCGAACGGCATCATGATCGAACTCTGCCGTGACACCCCGGGCCTGACAGCGGATTCGAAACTGGCGCACTCCCGGCTCGGAGAAACCGTCCGCACCGAGCCTCCGGCCAAAGTCATACTCCCGGATCAATCCGATCGGGCGGATCGGTAAGCGCCGTGCCTCGTCTTCGCCAGGTCTCGCGCGCCGAAGCGCCCAAGGGCATCGTCACGACCATGTACGATCTCATGTTCGGTAGCCGCGATCCTGTCGCGGATCCCGGCACGGCCACCGGAACCCCAGGCGACTGGTGGACCGTCTTCGCGCTCGTCCCGGACGTGCTCGATCATGCGGTGCGAGGCTTCGGACTCTACCGAAGCGAGAAGCGCACACTCGATCCCATGCTGCGTGAGCTCGGACAAACCCGTGCCGGCTGGGGGCGTGGGAGCCAGTTCGTGTTCTCACAGCACTGCAAGTCCTGCCGGGCGCTCAACATCGCAGAGGAGAAGATCGCCGCGATCCCTGGATGGGAAGTGTCGAATCTCTTCACGCCGATAGAGCGCGCGGTCCTGGCGTACACCGACGCCCTCGTACTCGGCGGTGGCCGCGTCGACGACGCGCTCTTCGCCGCGTTGAAGGCCGAGCTGACCGACGAACAGATCCTCGAGCTGACCTACATCACCTGCATGTACGAGATGCACGCGACGATGTGCCGGGCCCTTCGCCTGGAATTCGACGACCGCGATGAGGCGATCGTCGAAGTCGCGGGGCCGCAGGGTGTTTCCGCGTTCGACATCGGTTCGATGACGAGCCGCAAAGAGTAACCCGACCGCGTTCAGCCCTGCGGGGGATTTGTCGGGAAGCTCATGATCTCGGCCGGGATCTTCCCCCAGGGCTGCTGGCGATCGGTCCAGAACTGCATCCCGGGCTGCACCCAGCTCGGATCATCGAGCGATCCGGCTTTGATGAACACCATCCCCGGCATGCTGGTCACCTCACTGAACACCGGCGAGCCGCACTCCCCGCAGAACGACCGCGTCACCTTGCTGCCGGATTCACCGGTTACCGTATAGCTCTTCGCCTGACCCGTAATTGCGACGCCGTCGCGCGGCACGAAGACGAATGTCGAAAAGGCGCTGCCGACGGTCTTCTGACAATCGCGACAATGGCAATGCGCCGCCCCGGCCGGCTCCGCGGTGGCGCGATACCGGATGACACCGCAGTGACATCCGCCCTCGAATGGTGTGGCCATAGTCTCCTCCTTCGCGCGTGGTGCGATCTGATATCGCCGCCGGAAACACCTGTCATGGCAGTGGTTTGACTACAACCGTCGCCGGCCACACGGCGGCATCGCGCGGCGATGCTGGGGCGCGACGCACCGAGTCACGACTCCGGGCGCGGAAAAGCTTCGATTCTCGTTGACCGAGAATCCCATCGGGAGCTAGGTCTAGCTCAGGACAAGGAGCCTGGTCGCCTATGTTGAAGATCTTGACCGGTATCGGACTGTTGCTCGTACACGCGCTGGCGGCGCCAACGGCGTGGGCCGGATGCGACTTCGAACACCCGCGTAAGGCCAAGCTCTTCCAAGCCGATTTGGTGCAGGCATTCGTGTCGTGCGGCAATCCCGGCGCGAACGTCCCGAACACCACGAGCGCCTCAGGAGTGCCGGGCTGCACCCCTCCCGAAACGTTCAATCAACACGCGGGCACGCCCGTGAACGGTTGGCAGTGGGACGAGCAACGATCAAGCGGCCGAATCGAGTTGCGGGAGATCCAGGGCGACCTGGGCCCGAACACTCGAGACCTCAGGGTAAAGCTGCGTCTGCGGAGAATCCTGGACGGCAATGGCGATCCCGCGAACGGCAGCGGGACACTCCACTCCATCGCCCGCACTACGATGGAAGACACGGTCGTCACGGCTCCCGGCATGGGCACCGATATGACCCTCCTCGAATTCCCCGCGCCGTTCGCGTTCCAAATGATCGACGGCAACGCGACCCTGACCGTCCCGCCGCATCCCTGCTTCTTCATTGATTGCGGCCTGGGATTGCCCGGCTGCACCTCGATCGAGATCCTGAACCTGCAAATTCTCGATCCGAACGGAAACGTGTTCGCCGTGCCCGGGGTCTTCTTCAAAAACCTGCCGAACAACTGATTCGTACCCGTACTCTGCCGCGGGGTGCGCACGCCACGCGCGGCATGGAGACCGCTACCGGGGGCGGTCGCCGATGACGGTGACGCGATCCATGACGCGATGTTGCGGATCGTAGTCGGAAACGGCGTAGTGTTGCACGGCGCGATTGTCCCAGAAGGCGATGCTGTCTCTACGCCATCGAAAACGGCACTGGTACTCGGGAACGTCTGCTTCGCGGTACAGGCGTTCGAGGAGCGCTGCGCTCTCATCCTCGGAGAGGCCCTCGATGCCGCGTGTGAAGATCGCGTTGACGTACAGCGACTTCCGACCGGTCACCGGGTGCGTCCGCACGACGGGGTGTCGCGCCTCGGGATACTTGGCACGATGCGTGGTCCGCTCTTCCTCTGACATGAGCAGGCCGAAGTTGTGGACGAAGTCATGCACGGCCTTCATCCCCTCGATGCGCGTCTTCGTTCTCGCGCTGAGGCCGGCATAGGCCGCTTCCATATCGGCGAACAGCGTGTCCCCACCGAACGCGGGAATCTCGATGGCACGGAGTACCGAGCCTAGCGATGGGATCTCGCGCCAGGTGACGTCACTGTGCCAGGCGTTCTCGACCCCAATTGCCTTGTCGTCCTTCGCGAATTCGACAATCTTGTCGTAGCCCTCCTTGGCACGAAGAAACGGGTGATCTTCCAGCTCGCCGAACCGCTCCGCGAAAGCGAGATGCTGTTCGGTCGAGATCTTCTGGTCACGAAAGAAGATGACCTTGTACTCGAGAAAGGCGCGTTCAATCTCGGCGAACGTGGCGTCGTCGAGTCGACCGAGGTCGACGTCACCGATCTCAGCACCGAGAGTCGCTCCCGCGGGACGCACACGGATTCGCTCGAAGCGCAGCGCCGACAGGCGCTCGCGCTCGGCGCGAACATGGGGACGAGGACCGTAGTAGAGCTTCGGCATGCGCGGGACTCTGGTGGCATGCCGTACCATGAAGGACGAGGAGCGGGAACTCCGGCTACGCGGGCCACCCCACGCTCGGACCGCCACACGAGTTGTGCGCGGTCGGCACATTTGGTACGGCCGTCCGCTTCAGTTCTACATCTCATCCGCACCACACGGGGAAACTATGCCACCGAGTGACCAAAAATCGTCGAGCGACCCTGTCGTCACACAAACCAGGCTGTCGGGTCTGCGTCATCTGTCGAGCGGCAAGGTCCGCGACATGTACGACGCCGGAGACGCGCTCCTGATCGTCACCACCGACCGCCTGAGCGCGTTCGACGTAGTGATGGCGAACGGCATCCCGTTCAAGGGGAAGGTCCTGAATCGACTCTCCGAGTTCTGGTTCAACCACCTCGACGTGCCCCACCACATGATCACGTGCGAGATCGACGAGATGCCTCCCGCCGTCCGAGAGCATGCCGACGTGCTCCGCGATCGTGCCATGCTGGTCCGAAAGGCAGAACCCTTTCCGGTCGAGTGCGTCGTCCGCGGCTACCTGATCGGGAGTGGCTGGAGTGACTACCGGCGGACGGGCACCGTCTGCGGCATCGAGCTGCCGGCTAACCTCGAACAAGCCGCACGCCTCGACGCTCCGATCTTCACACCGGCGACCAAAGCGGAGAGTGGCCACGACGAAAACATCAGCTTCGAGATCATGGCCGAAACCGTCGGCGATGCCGTTGCGGAAAAGCTCCGCGCATCGACGCTGTCGGTATATCAGGCGGGCGCCGCGTTCGCGGAGACCAAGGGACTCATCCTTGCCGACACGAAACTAGAGTTCGGCATGGTGGATGGAGCAATCACCCTCATCGATGAAGTCCTCACGCCCGACTCGTCACGATACTGGCCGAAGAGCGAGTATCAGGTCGGCGTCTCGCCGCCATCATTCGACAAGCAGTTCGTACGCGACTTCCTCGAATCGATCGACTTCAACAAGCAACCACCTGGCCCGACACTCCCAGAGGACGTCGTCCGAAAGACGAGCGCAAAATACCTCGAAGCGTTCCGCCTGTTGACCGGCCGCGACCTGATCGCCTGAGCGGAGCGCCTCAGCGCCCGCGCGATCGGTACGCGTGGAGGATCGGCGCGAGTTCCGCGGGGGTCGCGCCGTGCAAAATGACACCGTCGCACCCCAGTGCGCGCTGGCCGTGGATGGCGTCGACGCATTGGTCCGGCGTCCCGGTTGCCGCGGGCGCGATCCACTCGTCGGGGATGAGGGTCGCGATGTGCTCCAGTTGCTCTGTCGTGGCGAGCTGGTCGATCCCACCGGCGAAGCTTCCCACCATCGCGTCGGCGCGAAACCGCTCGAGTACGGCTGGATCCCATCGGTTCGTCCGCACGAGGAGATCGCCGTAACCCTGCAGGTACGTGGCCAAACGCCCCACCGACTTCATCAACCGCGCATCCGGTGACAGGTGATCGCCAATGGTCGCGAAACACGACCAGACTTTGACGGCGGCTGGATCGCGCCCAGCCTGCTCCGCGGCCTCCTTGACGGTGCGAACGCATCGCGCCGTCGTCTCATCGCTGAAGAACGTATGGAGGACGACCTCGTCGAAGCAACGCCCACCCAACGCCAGTGATCGCGGTCCGAACGCGGCGAGAAGGAGCGGAAGGCCGGCCGCGGCGTCCGTACCGAGTCGGAGAACCGGGTAGGCGCCAGCCGGCCCGTCGTGCCCCACCACGGTCTCGCCAGCGAGCACCTTCCGCATCAGTCGCGCGAAGTCTTCCATCTCCGCGGTCTTGATGGTGGGAATGCCGTAGATCTTCTGCAGCATCTCTATGCCGCGCCCGATCCCGAGCACGAACCTGCCGCCAGTAAGACGATGCATCGTCAGCGCGTAGGCGGCGGTCACCATGAAATGCCGGGTGTTGTGATTGGTTGCCGCACTCGCGATCCGGATCTCATCGGTCACCGCGCCGGCGGCGCCGGAAAGGGTCGCCGCTTCCTTCGAGTGGTAACGCTCGGAAATGAAGGCGGTGCCGAGCCCGAGCGCCTCGGCTTCCCGGAGCTCGTCGATCAAGTCGCGCGGTGACTTTGGCTGTCCAGCAAGGACGTAGAACCCGAGCTCGTCATTTCGAACGGTAGCCATCAACCTCCTCTAGCATACCTGCCGCGGCGGGTCCGACGTGCCGTGACACATCTCCACCGATCCGCTAGCGTGCCGGCGACCCTGGAGGCTCAATGGATATCGCCCAGCAGGCCATCGGTCCGGCGACGCTCGATCTCGTTGGCGCCGAACACTACGCACAACACGGCTACCCGCACGCAGAATGGACGTGGCTTCGCCATAACGCGCCGGTCTTCTGGTACGACCGGGCCAACGTGGAGCCGTTCTGGGCGATCACGAAGCACGCCGACATCATCGAGATCGGGAAGCAACCCTCTGTGTTCCTGAACGCGCCGCGCGTGGCTGTGTTCACGAACGATCTCCCGCCACCCGCCGAGGGACGTCACCTGCTCAACATGGACCCGCCCGACCATGCGCGATACCGACGCGTAACGAGCCACTGGTTCACGCCACGGGGTGTGCGCACGATGGACGACAAGGTCGCCCGAGTCACCGCCGATGTGATCGACGAGGCGGCACGGCTGACCGAGGGCGACTTCGTCCGGGAAATCTCAGCCAAGATTACGATCGCGGTCATCGCCGAAATGCTCGGCGTACCCAAACAAGACTGGGACCTGCTCTTTCGTTGGACCAACGAAATCATCGCGCCGCAGGACCCGGAGTTTCAGCACGGGACGCCGCATGAAACGATGGAGGGGGCTCGTCTCGATCTCTTCAAGTATTTCAACGAGCTGGTCGAGCGCCGCCGCGCTGAGCCGACAGACGACATCGGCAGCATCGTCGCCAACGCGCAGGTGAACGGCGCTCCACTCCCCACGCTCGAGCTGCTGTCGTACTACTTCCTCCTCGTCGTCGCTGGAAACGAGACGACACGCAATGCCATGACCGGGGGCATGCTGGCGTTCCTGGAGAACCCCGATCAGTGGAGCCTCCTGCAGCGCGATCCCGCGCTCATCGACACTGCCGTCGAAGAGATCTGCCGCTGGACCACACCGGTGATTCAATTCGCACGGACGGCCACGCGCGACTACGCCCTCCGCGGACAGACGATCCGCGAAGGGCAATCCGTCTGTCTCTACTACGCGTCCGGCAATCGTGACGAGGACATCTTCAACGAGCCGTTCACGTTCCGTATCGACCGCGATCCGAATCCCCACATCGCCTTCGGAATGGGCGAGCACGTCTGCCTGGGCGCGCACCTTGCGCGTCTCGAGCTTCGCCACGCGTTTACGCAGCTCCAGCAACGACTCGACGCATGCGACCTCGCAGGACCGGTCGAACGCGCGCAATCGAGCTTCGTCGGGGGCATCAAGCATGCGCCGATGCGCTGGAGCATCGCCGCCGCGCCCACCGGCAACGGCGCGCACAGCCGAGGCTGACACACCGGCCCGCCCTCCAAGCTCCCGGGGGATCAGAGCGTGCCGGCGTCGAAGACCGTGGCGCCCCCGAGGAGCGTTCGCTGCACCTCGGCATCGGGAAGCTCGTCGAGCGGACACGTGAATGGATCGCGGTCGACCACGAAGAGGTCGGCGTGGCTTCCGGGCGCAAGCGTGCCGACGCCCTCCCAACGAAGCACCCGCGCGGCGTCGCGCGTCCACATGAGAATGGCCTCTTCGCGTGAGACCTTGTGGGCCGCATCGTCGTTCCGTCGGCCGCTTCCGCAAAACTCGTGGGTCTCGGCGAGTTGGATGTGCTCGAAGATGTTCTTCGGGCCCCAATCGGAGCCGCACGACACCAGCAGGCCCGCGTCGAGAAGGCGACGCAGGGGAATCAGGTCGTTCCATACATATGGTCCGATCCGCTGGCCCATGAGATCACCCTTGGCCCACGAGAACGACATGCTGGTGGTCACCTCGAAGCCGAGGGCCGCGTATCGCCGCGCCTGCTCCTCCGTGCAGAGATAGTTGTGTTGCAGGATCCAATGCCGATCCGCGAGCGGCGTGCGCGCGTTTTGGCGCTCCGCCCGCGCGAGAAAGTCATCGTGGTCGCGGTAGCCAGCGCCAATGAAGTTTAGCCTGAGATCGTGCTCCGCGCACCAGCCGAGGGCGATCTCCTCCTTCTCATCCGACACGAACGTCACGCCTCGGGTCGACTCGCCATACGGCCCCCAATACGGCTCGTGCATGCGGAGAAAGCCCGGCATGCATGGGCCACCGCGCGAGAGCGTCACGCCATCATGCCGGAGGAGATCATCGCTGGTCGCCGCCATCGCCTTCGCCGTCGCCAGGTTGGCGCGAAACTCATCGTTGGAAAGCGGGGCATCCCACGGCATCGAGTACTGCTCGGATTCGAGCGCGGTCAACACGCGTACCTGGAGTGCGTTGTCGGCGCGCAGCAACTGGTAGGCGCCAATCTCCGCCGGCCCCATGGCGTGCCCTTCGTACACGGTGGTCACACCCATGCGATGATAGTCCGCCATCGCACGCTTGGCGCCATCGAGTGCGAGCTCGGGTTGAAGGATCGGAATCTTCGTCAGCAGCTCGTCCATCCACGGATCACCGGTGTAGTAGGTGTTCACCGAGCCCCGGAGACGGCCGGTCAACTCGCCCGATCCATCCTTCTCGATCCACACGCGCTCGCTCGGATGATCCGGCGCATCGCGGTCGAGACCGAGCATCGCAAGCGCCGTCGAGTTAAAAACGCAGATGTTGGGTGTCGTCGGCCCCCATGCTTGAAAATAGACCGGGTGCTCGGTGCTGGCTCGATCGAGCACGTTCCGATCCGGCAACTTCCCCTCGGCAAGATCACGCCAGGAGTGCCGGAGAAAATAGTGGGGCTCGCCGATCGGCGTCGTCATGACCCAGGCGCCTGGGGGCGTCTCGGCGGCCTTGGCGCGAATGCGCGCCACGATGTCGTCGAAATCGCGCGCATCGCCGAGGTCGACGAGCGGTGCGGCGAGCGCTCCGAAGTGAAATAGATGGGGGTGTGTGTCGACGAACCCTGGCATGACGGTTCCGCCACGGAGGTCGACCGCGGTTGCGCCCACGCCCGCGAGCGCCCGCATATCGGCGGTGGAACCGAGGCCAGCCACGCGGCCGTTCCGGACGACGAGAGCCTCGGCACCAGGCGAGCGTCCGTCGCTGGCACGCACCGTACCACCGTGCAAGAAAAGTGTGGGTGCTGTCGTACTCGTCATCGGTCCTCCTACGAAGAAGTGTTCCAGGTTGCCGACCTTGCGAAGGCGCGAGGCCGACGAAAACCCGGAAGGTAGTCAGCGCCCCCTGCACGGGTCAACTTCACCACGGGAATGCCCCGGTCGTGCTCCCAAGAGCGATGCGCTAAGGGCCTGTTGATGGCTCGCGAGCGGGTAGCCCTCTTCGAATTTCTGCCTCAACCGGGTGGCGGGCAGCGGGTCTGCGCACTGGTCGCCCAAACCCTCGCAAGGAACTACGATGTGCATCTCCTCTCCCCCGAGCCGCGCACGCGGTCGTGGTGGGAAACGACATTCGATGTCGATCTGCGAAACGTCACCGTAGGTACCACTCGACGCACACACTCTCTTGGCTGGACGGCGACCCGAGTCAACGTTCTCTCGGATCGCTACGACGTGCTCGTCAACGCCGAGTATGCCTACTGGGCACTCGACCCATCGCGGGCCCGCACGCGCGTCATCATGGCCCACGACGCGCACCCGCTCGACCGGCAGCCGTCCTACCTGGCGGACTATCACTGTGCGATCGCGTGCAGCGAGTATGGCCGCGGCAAGCTGGACGACGAGCGATGGCCGATTCCGAAGACCGTCCTCTATCCGCCGATCTTCGAGACCGACTCGACAGTATCCGAAGGGCCCGGCCCACGAACCGGGAACAAGAGCATCCTCACAGTCGCGCGCTTCGACCATCATCGGCGCAACAACTCGCTCCCGTCGCTCGTGACCGCGTTTCGCACAGCCTACGACCAAGGACTTCGCGACTACGAACTGGTAATTGCGGGTTTCGTCCAGGATGCCAGCCTCTTCGACCAATTGGTCGCGCAGGCACACGGATATCCGATTCGCTTCGTCGCCAGCCCAACCCGCCCTGCTCTCCTGGCGCTGTACCGGAAGGCCGCGTTCCTGCTGAACATCCGCGGAATCGACGGCGAACTCCCGACGACAGCGTTCTCGCACGAGGCGCTGGGCGTCGTCACGATCGAAGCGATCTGCCACGGCTGCCTCCCGATCGTGCATGGCTTCGCGGGACACCTCGAGACCGTCCCCGACTCGAGCCTGCACATCGACAGTCTGGCCTCGATGCCCGAGCAGTTGACCGAGATCATCCGCAAGCACGAGGAGCCGTCGGCACGCGAAGCCGCCTGGCGTCCCCTGCTCGAGGCAGCGCGCACGCGCTTCTCACCGTCAACCTACATCCGGAACTTCACGCAACTCGTCGAGCGATTGCGTTGAGCCATGCCGTCCACTCGCCTTCGCATTCTGCTCGTACAGCCCCATCTCCATCATCCCGGCGGTGGGAGTGCCGTCGGCGCATGGATGATCCAGGCGCTCCGGCATGCCCACGAGGTGACGGTCCTCGGCACGAGCCCGGTCGACGTGGCCGACCTGAATCGCTTGTACGGCACGTCGCTTCGCCCCGCTGATTTCACGATGCGCCGCCCCCCCCTGGCGATGCGCATCGCCAGTCGCCTGGAACCGCACCCCTTCGGC
>JAJCZP010000206.1 GCA_029262315.1 Deltaproteobacteria bacterium
CCCGGTATACCGAGAAGATCTAACGCGGGCTGGTATTCGCGGTGGGTTCAATCGCGGTTCGCTGGAAAATGGTTAATATTGCGCCCGAGCGCTATCACGACTCCGATCTTGTCGATCTCGGACGGCTGTAGACTGACCACACCGAGATTGAGCCATCGCCGGGCCCCCCCACCCATCGTGCCGACGAGCGGGACGAGGATCAGGAGGAGCACGACGAGCCCGTACACGACGTAGGCGTGGCGCTCCAAGTGCCGATAGTCGAAGAGAACGACCGCGACCAACCCGACGAGCCCGGCCGCCGCGTACGCCATCTGGCGGACGACGAGTGGATTCGCCAGGAGCCGGCCCTCAGCACTGCTGGTCGTCGCGCTGTAGATCGTCGCCACGCCACTGGCCGTGACCACGAGCGTCAGACCGAGCAGCAGCCAGTCAAAATGGTAGGCGAGGCGTCGATCGAACTGCCGCATGGTCGTGATCGTGCCTGAAGAAGGCGACGCGATCCATCACCGCGTCCTCCTCGCCGACGCCGAAGTACTTTGCCAAGACGGCGCGCGCGATCGGCGCTGCGACCTTGCCGCCGCCCTGGCCCGCATGCTCGACCAGCACCGCCACGACGATCTCCGGGTTACCGACAGGCGCAAACGAGACGAACCACGCATGGTCGCGGTACCGGCGCGGGATGTCCTCCGGCCTGACGCGCTTCTTGCTGAGTCGCCGGACCTGCGAGGTGCCCGTCTTTCCACCCACGTCGATCCCGTCGATCTTGGCTCGCGCGCCCGTACCACGTGGCGCATTCACGACACCGAAGAGCGCATCGCGGATCTGGAGAATCGTACTCTTCTTGAAACCGAGGTCGCCGACCACGGTCGGCGCGTCCGCGAGCGCCACCGTGCCATCGGTCGCCTCCGCGCGCTTCACCATGCGGGGCCGAAACAGCGTGCCGCCGTTGGCGATTGCCGCGGTGAGATTGGCCATCTGCAGCGGGGTCGACGTCACGTAGCCTTGACCGATGGCCACGGACAACGTCTCCCCAGGATACCAGGGCTCGCCGAAACGCTCTTCCTTCCAATCGCGACTTGGCACGATGCCACCACTCTCGTGCTCGAATCCGACCTCGGTCGGCGTGCCGAGTCCGAAACGCTTGGCGTACTCGGAGATCGTATCGATCCCGAGGCGCTGTCCGACCTGGTAGAAAAAGACGTCACAGGAATGCACCAGGGCGGCGTGGAGATCGACCGAACCGTGTCCACCGCGGCGCCAGCAATGAAAGGTGCGCTTGCCGAACCGCAGACCACCACCACATCGAATGCGGGTGAAGGGCGTGATGACGCCCTCCTCGAGCGCCGCCGCGGCCATGACGATCTTGAAGGTCGATCCGGGCGGATAGGTCCCCTGGATCGCGCGACTCCGCAGCGGGTGACGCTCGTCCTCGCTGAGCGCGCGCCACTCGTCATGCCGAATACCCCGCGCGAACACGTTCGGATCGAACGCGGGACGACTGGCCATGGCCAGGATCTCGCCGGTACGGGGATCCATGGCCACCACCGAACCTTCGCGCCCGGCCAGCGCATCCTCGGCAACGAACTGCAAGTCGCGGTCGAGCGTGAGCACGAGATTGTGCCCCGACGTCTCGGGCACCTCGGACAAGACGCGAAGTTTCCGGCCGAATGCGTCCACTTCGACCTGTTGTCCGCCATCGATCCCGCGCAGATAGTCTTCCCACTGGCGCTCGGCACCGGTCTTGCCGATCAAATCGCCGGGACGATAGCCGCTCAGATTCTCGAGCTCGCGTTGATTGACCTGCCCGACGTATCCGAGCAGATGGGCCGCCATCTCGCCAAACGGATAGGTCCGTCGCGGCCCGACTTGCACGGACACGCCCGGAAGCTCGAACTGATGCGTCTCGATCTTGACCGTGCGCTCCCAGTCGAGATCGCGCAGCAGGACGATCTCCTCGAATGGCGGACGGTTGCGCGCATCGGCGACCACGGCGGCCAGATCACCGACCTCGGGACCCAGCAAGCGTGTCAGCGCCGCGATCGTACGCGGCACGTCCTGGGCGTCTTCTGGCACGAGCACCAGATCGAACGACGGGCGGTTGTCGACTAGGACATCGCCGTCCCGGTCGAGGATGACGCCGCGCGTGGCGCGCACGCGCCTCAGGCGGATGCGATTGTGCTCCGACAGGGAGCGATATCGCTCCCCCTCGCTGATCTGCAACCGCCACAGCCGGGCCGTCGTGAGCCCGAACACCACCAGCACGATGGTCACCGCCGCCGCGAGCCGTCGCCGGAACTCGGTCGGCATCTCGCGCCGATTCGTCATCAGTGGCGCCGGCACTACGACACCCCCGCGAAACGCTTCGCCCGACGTAAGACCGCGAACACCGCAGGCGTCAGTGCCGCCGCGAGCAGCGCTTCCGCCAGCAGGATCTGCGCCGCCTGAAACGTCACCCGATCGACAGTGAGATACGCCGCCAGGGCGACGACAATGGCCACGCCCTTCAAGAGCGAGCCAACGAACGCCATCGACACCGCTGACAGCACGTTGTCCATCCACAACCGCCGAGACGCCAGATACACGACGAGGTACACCGTCGTCATGGCGAAGGCGTTCAGCCCGACCAAGCTCCCGGAAAAACTGTCGAGCAGGTAGCCGAGCAGGAACACGCCGGTGACGCCAGCGACATTGTGCTCGTGTAACCCAAGGTACACACAGAGAATCAACACCAGGTCGGGAATCACCCGCCCCCCGGTCAGCTGATGCAGCACGGTGGTTTGCAGCAGCAGCGCAACGATTCCGGCGACGCAATAGATGCCGAAGAGTCTCAGCTCCGACGCCAGACTCGGCGTCACCTGCGCATGTGTGGCCTGATAGAGGTTCACAGGGCAGGACCGCCTGGGTGGGGAGGGCCCTGCATTCCCAGTGCCCCCGGGTGCGGCGGCCCGGCCAGTTGGAGCGCAAGTCCAAGCGTGCGTGGCTTCACGGCCCCGCCCCCAGGAGGCGCGACCAGAACCTCCTCGAGCCGACTCGCGTCGGCACTCGGCATGATCTCGGCATGGAGAAACAGCCCGGGATCGTCACGCGACACCTGTGTCACCTCGCCGACAGCCATACCTTTCGGGAACACTCCATCGAGACCGGAGGCCACGACCCGATCCCCAACCCGCACGTCCTCCGCCCGCCCGACGTACTTGAGAATCGCGGTGCGCTCGAGTCGACCACTGACGATGCCACGCACGCGCGTCCGCTGCACGAGCACGTCGATCCCGCTGTTGGGATCCGTGAGGAGGAGCACCCGCGAGGCGTGCGCGCTCGCCGCGGCGATCAGGCCGACGACGCCCTCGGGCGCGAGCACGGGCATCCCAGGCTCGATGCCATAGCTACTACCCTTGTCGAGGATCAGACTCTGAAACCAGACCGTCGCGTCGCGGCCGGCGATCTCGGCCGCGATCGCTCCCGCTGGCAGGCGGCGCTGGAGATCGAGCAACCGTTTCAGCCGATGGTTCATGATCTCGAGTTCGCGATGCCGCGACGCCCGCTCCTCCCAGGTCCGCAATTGCTGGCGGAATACTCGATTCTCACCCGCCGCACCCAGAAGCGCGACGTACCCGCTCCAAAAATCACGGACACTGCCCACCGCCGCCGTGGTCAGTCGCTGAAACGGCGCCATGATCTCGAGAAACGCGTTGCCCAGAGGATCGAAACGACCCGGCTGTTTCGCGTTGGCCGACAGGAGCCCCAGCGAGCAGAGTAGAAAAAACCCCGAGCTGAATAGAACCCGATTTCTCCGGACAAACTCGAGCATGGCCCCTGCGGGGAGATGCCGCGGTCGCTATTGAATGGAGATGTCCCGAAGAAGGTTGATCTCGTCCAACGCCCGTCCCGCACCCATCACCACCGCCGTCAAAGGATCGTCTGCCAGCATTATCGGGAGCCCCGTCTCTTCCCGCAAGAGCACATCGAGGTTGCGAAGCAAGGCGCCACCGCCGGCCAGGACAATTCCCTTGTCGACGATGTCGGAAGCCAACTCAGGCGGCGTGCGCTCCAGCGCGATGCGCACCGCCTCGACGATCTGGTTGATCGGCTCGAGGAGCGAATCCCGGATCTCCTCGTCAGAGATCTCGACCGTCTTTGGCACGCCGGCAACCAGATCGCGGCCTTTGATTTCCATCGTCTGAATCTCGTCGGTCGGATAGGCGGAGCCAATCGTGATCTTGATGAGCTCGGCCGTGCGCTCACCGACCAGCAGATTGTACTTGCGCTTGATGAACTGAGCGATCGCCTCGTCCATCTTGTCACCGCCCACCCGAACGGACTTCGAGAAGACGACGCCCGCCAGCGAGATCACGGCGACTTCGGTCGTACCGCCACCGATATCGACGCACATGTTGCCCGTCGGCTCGGTGATCGGCAGCCCAGCACCAATCGCCGCGGCCATCGGCTCTTCGATGAGGTAGACCTCGCGCGCCCCGGCCGACTCGGCCGACTCTTTGACGGCACGCTTTTCGACCTCCGTAATTCCGAACGGGACGCAGATGATGATCCGAGGCCGGACCAGGGTCTTTCGGTTGTGAATCTTCTGGATGAAATACCGAAGCATGGCCTCGGTGATCTCGAAATCCGCGATCACCCCGTCTTTCAGGGGGCGGATGGCAACGATGTTGCCCGGGGTACGGCCGAGCATGCGCTTGGCCTCGGCACCGACGGCGAGGACCTTACGAGCGCCCCGCGACTCCTTCTGCACGGCCACGACCGACGGCTCGTTGCAGACGATCCCCTGACCCCGAACGTAGATGAGGGTATTCGCAGTCCCCAAATCGATCGCGAGATCGTTGGAGAACAAGCCCCACAGGGAATTGAGAACCATACACCCGCCTCACATCCGTACTGCCGAGATCGCCAGATTGCGACGATGGAAAGGAATGACCCGCACCCTCAACGCGTGGGGGTTGGGTACCAGAATGCGAACCAATGGGCAAGGAATTCAGACCTCTACGGCACCGATCCGGGATCGACCGGCCTGACTTCTCCACGTTGCGTTCGAGACCGCCCTTCAATAAACTTGGGCACTCGTGCTCGACTACATGCGAAAGAATGCTCGTTCGACGGCGGTCAAGCTCATCTATGGGGCGATCATCGTCGTGTTCTGTTTCTGGGGTGTCGGCACGATGGTCGGTGGCGATCGGGTCAACGTCGCGGCCATGGTCGACGACGAACCGATCACGGCACAGGCATACACCCTGGCCTACGAGCGTCTGCAACGGACCTATCGCGACATCTACCGCGAGGGTTTCAACGCCCAGGTGGTCGCGCAGCTGAATCTGGAGCAACGGGCCCTCGACGAACTAGTCACCGGCATGCTGCTCCGCAAAGAGGCCGATCGTCTCGGGCTCCACGTCCGCGACGACGAGGTCCGGGACTCGATTCTCAACATTCCGACCTTCCACGACGGCGGGCGCTTCGACCGAACCCGCTACCTGGCGACGCTCCGCGCCTCGCGGATCACGCCGACCGACTTCGAAGAGGCGCAGCGTGAGGCGCTCCTCGTTGCGAAGCTCGAGAGCCTGATCACGAACGGCTTGTATGTGAGCCCGCAGGACGTCGAGGCCCTCTTCAACCTGGAAAGCGAGAAGATCGACGTCGCGTTCGTGCGTGTCCCGTATGAGCGCTTCCGCAACGACGTCGAGGTCGGAGATGCCGAGATCGCCGCGCACTACGAGGAAAACCAGGAGGCCTTCCGTATCCCCGAGAAGATCACCCTGACGTACATCAGCTACGATCCCGAAACGTTTCAGTCCAAGGTCGAGGTCAGCGACGAGGCGGTCGCGGCCTACTACGACACCCACACGATCGACTTCGAGACGCCCGAGCGCGTCTCGCTCCAACACATCCTGATCGCGATGTCGCCCGACGCCGACGAGGCTACCAAGACGGCCGCGCGGACCACCGCCGAGCAGGTGCTCAGCGAGGCGAGCAAAGAGGGCGCGGACTTCGCGGCGCTCGCGCGGGAACACTCCGATGATCTGCTCTCGGCGGACGCGGGTGGTGCCCTGGGATTCGTCGAGCGTGGGCAGCTGGAAGATCCGCTCGAGACCGCGGCGTTCGGACTCGAAGCGGGGACGCTCGGCGACACTATCGTCGAGACACCGCGCGGGCTGCACATCATCCGTGTCGACGAACGCGAAGCCACGAAGACCAAGCCGCTCGACGAGGTACGCGGCGCGATCGTCAGCCTGCTGCAAGAACGCGGCGCCGACGACGCCGCGCGGGCGGCCCTGATCGCCGACACGGCGGCCGCGCGAGCCGGCACCGCCCTCGAGTCGCTGGCCACGGCAAACGGCCTGGAAGCCACCACGTCTGACCCCACGGCGGCGGGAGAACCCCTGCCCAATGTCACGGGTCCGGCCCTGCTGAATTCCGCGCTACCACTCGAGACGGGCGAGGTCGGCGCGTGGGAAGGAACCACACCGCCCTACTATCTCTTCAAGCTCGGCGCGAAGGCACCGAGCACCATTCGCCCGCTCGACGACGCGCGCGACCGTATCGTCGAACTCCTCACGCGCGAGAAGACAAAGAAGAAAGCCGAGGCCGAGGCCGCGGGTCTTCTCGAAGCGGCGCGAAACGGCGACGCCGTCGAGGCCCTGACGCGTGCCGCCGAAGTCGCGGGATACAGCGTCGACACGACCGACCCCGTCAGACGCAACGACAGCCTGACGAAGCTCGACCGGGCACCGATTACGGCCGCGCTCTTCCAGCTCACCGAGGACGCGCCCGTCGCACCCGAGCCCTTCATCCTCCCCAACGATGCCGTGGCCGCCGTCCTGAGCGAACGCATTCCTGGCGACCCGTCCGAGCTGACGGACGAGAAGCGCGATGCGCTCCGCACGACCGCCATGGCACGGCAGCGAAACGAGGCGCTCGACGCCTACCGCAGCCTCCTGCGTCAGCGGGCCGACATCTCCATCAACCCGGCTGTCATCAACTAGCGGCCGAACATCAGCGATTCTGTCTTTCGTCTGGATGGCTGCGCTGGTAGTCGTGGGATGTGAGCGTTCCCATTGAACAGCTCGTGCCGGGAGCCGGCGACCTCGGCTGTCTGCTGATCCACGGCCTCACGGGATCCCCAGCCGAGATGACGCCCGTCGCGGAGCGCTTGGCGGGCCGCCACCCGCTCTGGGTCACCCGCGTGGCTGGCCACGATACGACACCCGCGGATCTCGCCCAGACCTCATGGCGCGATTGGTATCATTCCGCGGAAGCGGGTCTGGACGCGCTGCTGGCCGTACGACAGCGCGTCGTCGTCATCGGACTCTCGATGGGCGCGCTGCTCGCGATGCGTCTTGCGATCGAGCAGACGACCGCGATCGCGGGACTGGTGCTGTTGTCGCCAGCCATGGAGGTCCGACGCATCAGCTGGTGGCTGCGCACCCCGATTGATCTGGCCGCAACGCTCGACGAGCGCGTGCCGCTCGCACGGCAAATCCTGGCCAAGGTCGCGTTCCCGAAACGTGGTAGCGACATTGCCGATCCCGACGTACGACGGACGCACCCAGGCTATCGACGGGTTCCCCTGCGAGCCCTCTTCAACCTCTCGCGACTGCAACAGGCGGCCACGGCGCACGCCCGAGTGATCACGCAGCCCACGCTCGTCATGCATGCCGTCCAGGATCACACCTGTCCGGTCGCTGCCGCCCGAGCGATGTACGACACGCTCCCGAGCACCCGGAAGCGGCTCGTCCTCCTCGAGGACAGCTTCCACGTCATCACGGTCGACCGCGAACACGGACGCGTTCTCGACGAGATCGACGCCTTCGTCGACGAGTGCGCCACCGAGACCATCAAGTCGTCAACCTAGATCCCGATCTTGGTTGACAGGCTACTGGCGCTCGCCTAAGGCCACCGGGCATGACGCAGCCGACGTACGAGCAGATCGTCGAATGGGATCATTCCCACCTCTGGCACCCGTTCACCCAGATGCAGGAGTGGGTGGGCGAGCCACCGCTCGTCGTCGCCTCGGGGGACGGCAACTACCTGATCGACACCGACGGACGGCGCTATCTCGATGGGGTCTCGTCGCTCTGGTGCAACGTGCACGGCCACCGACATCCGAAGATCGACGCGGCCATCCGCGCCCAGCTCGATCGGGTCGCGCACACCACCCTCCTCGGCCTGGCGAGCCCCCCGAGTGCCGAGTTGGCCGCCCGTCTCGCCGCCATCGCCCCGGCCGGACTGAATCGTGTCTTCTATTCGGACGCCGGCGCTACCGCCGTCGAGGTCGCTCTCAAGCTCGCGCTGCAGTACTGGCGACTCCGCGGCGAGACCCGGCCTCGCTTCGTCGCCCTGACCGAGGGCTACCATGGGGACACCCTCGGGGCGATGAGCGTCGGCTTCTCCGTGCCCTTCCATCGCTTCTACGAACCACTGCTTCCGGTCGAGCGCGTGCCGGCGCCGTATGCCCTCGAACGTGAGGACGGACTAGCCCCCGCCGACGCCCTGGCACGCGCGCTGGAAGTGATGGAATCGACACTCGCGAACGCGCGCGGTGCGATCGCCGCCGTGGTCCTGGAGCCGCTGATGCAGGGCGCGGCGGGCATGTGGCCGCAGCCGCCCTCCTACCTCGCCGAGGTACGAGCGCTCACACGCCGCTACGACACGCTACTCATCTGCGACGAGGTGGCCACGGGGTTCGGGCGTACCGGCCGCATGTTCGCCTGCGACCACACCGACACCTCGCCCGATCTCCTCACGGTCGGGAAGGGCTTGAGCGGCGGCTATCTCCCACTGGCCGCCACGCTCGCGTCCGACGAGATCTTCGAGGTGTTTCTCGGTCCGTACGAAGACTACACGGCGTTCTTTCACGGCCACACCTTCACCGGGAACGCCTTGGCCTGCGCGGCGGCGCTCGCCAACCTCGATCTCTTCACGCCGGCGATGCTCGCGGCGCTGCCCGCAAAGGGCGAAACCCTCTCGCGCGCCCTCGCGACGCACGTGGCGCCCTTGGCCCATGTCGGCGAAATCCGCCAACGCGGCACCATGATTGGGATCGAGCTCTACCAGGATGCCGTACGGCGGATTCCCTACGAGGCCACCGCCCGGACCGGCCATCGCGTCATTCGCGCCGCCCGCGAGCGGGGGTTGATCGTACGCCCGCTCGGCGACGTGATCATCCTGATGCCGCCGCTGAGCATCACCAACGACGAGAGTACACGCCTCGTCGCAGGGGTCGCCGAGGCGATCGCGGAGGTGACGGACGCGTGAGCATCCTGCTCGTGTCCGGCACCGATACCGGAATCGGGAAAACGCTCGTCGCGGCGACGCTGGCCGCGGGTCTCACCGAACGTGGCTACCGCGTCGGCGTTGCGAAGCCGATCGAGACCGGCTGCGCTGGGGACGAGGCCACCGACGCCGCATCTCTCCGTGCCGCCGCACGGTCGACCGAATCGCTGAGCGTCATCAGCCCCTATCGATTTCCGGACCCACTGGCGCCATCAATCGCCGCCGCGCGCGTCGGCGCGACCATCGACGTCGACGGACTCGTCGCCGATCTCCGCCACCGGGCAACGGGGTACGATGTGATGCTCGTCGAAGGCGCTGGAGGACTCCTGGTGCCCGTCACCACAGAGGTCTCGTTCGCCGATGTCGCGCTCGCTCTCGATGCGACGGTGCTGATCGTCGTCGGCTCGCGCCTGGGCGCCATCAATCATGCGCTGCTCACGTTCGAGGTGCTGGCCGCACGAGGCATCCGCACGCGCGGCTACGTGCTCAGCCAACTGACGCCCGCGGGCGATCTCGCGACGGACACCAACCCCGCGCTCCTCGCCTCGCTGACGACCGTCCCGTGCGTGGGGATCCTCCCCTGGCGTGAGGACGCGACCACGCTCCTGGCCGCGCTCCGCGCAGACGACGGCACCGAAGCACGCGCGCACCTCGCAACCCTCGCCGAGGAGCATCTGCCGGCTCTCTTGGCCCCCGCATAGTCACGCGCGCTCGGCAGAACACGGAGCCGCAGCGATTGAAACCTCCCCTAGCCGGCAGCTTGGCGGGCCGCGTCGTACACCAAGCGGAGCGCGACGTCGTGGCGCTCCGCCGCCACGCGACAGCTTTCGTATTCGGGCGCCACGGTCCGTTGGCCATCGGGACCTTCTGAAATCTTTACCGTGATCGCACCGTAGGCGGTCTCGACCTCGACGGTGCGACGCGCCAGCTTGACGCGACGGACGGCGTGCGATCGCACGCCGATCGTCGTCGTCTCGGCGAACAGGACACGCGCGATCGCATCGTGCAGCGTCGGAGGAACGATCGCTTGCAACACGACGCCGGGCCGCCCCTTCTTCATCTGCACTGGCACAAGCGTGACATCGACCGCACCGGCCGCCAGGAGGCGCCCCACGGCATGCGCGTACAGCTCGGGGTTCATGTCATCGATGTTGCACTCGACGACCGTCATCACATCGGTCTCGAGCCCCGGCGGGGGATCGCCAACGAGAATGCGGAGCACGTTCGGACGATCGCGGAGCGTCCGGGTCCCCGCGCCATAGCCGATGCGCCCGGCGCGAAGCGTCGAGACGCCACCCGACACGGCACCAAAGCCACGCAGGATCGCGGCGCCAGTCGGCGTCACCAGTTCGCCCTCGCCGTCTCCGGCACGCACCGCGAAGCCCTCTAGCAACTCGGCGGTTGCGGGAGCCGGCACCGGCAGCGGGCCGTGCTGGGTGTCGACCATGCCGCTCCCGAGCGGCAGCGGCGACACGGCGATGCTGGTGATACCGAGCGTCTCGACGCCGAAAGCCGCTCCGACGATGTCCGCAATGGCATCGACAGAACCTACCTCGTGGAAGTGCACATCGTCGGGCGGCTTTCCGTGCACGCGTCCTTCGGCTTCGGCAAGCGCACGAAAAGCCGCCAGTGCTCGCTCGCGCACGCCGGCCGACAACGGAGCCTTGGCAAGAATCTCGCGGATCGTCGTAAACGTGCGGTGCGGCTGCCGTCCTTGCACCTCGACGTGGAAGCGCGTCGCACGGATCGGCCCCTTCTCCACGGCGGCGGTCGAAAGCACACAGCCCTCGAGCTTCAGTGTTCCGATCGTCTGGTCCAAATCAGCGAAGGGCACCCCGAGATCGAGCAGTGCCGCCACGGTCATGTCTCCGGCAATGCCAGAAAATGCGTCAAAGTACGCATGCATAGCGAGCCTCCGTAGCGCGCTGCCCGGGGCATCGCAAGGTCCGTACTTTACAGTGGTTTTTCGACCGTGCTATCTTCACTGGTTCCCGGAAAGAGAATCGGTGACTCAACGACAGATCAAACAGTTCCAGAAGCTCCTGAACGACAAGATGGAGGAGCTTCAAGGCGAGGCGGAGCGCACGGTCGATGGCATGACCGACGCAGAGGCCAAGGAGAACTTCCCGGATCCGACCGACCGCGCATCGCTCGAGTCGAACCGGAACTTCACGCTCCGCATTCGCGACCGGGAGCGCAAGCTCCTCGTGAAGATCCGCGAGGCCCTCACCCGGCTCGACGATGGTACGTACGGGAAATGCGACGAGTGCGGTGAGAACATCGGCATCGACCGGCTGAAGGCGCGCCCCGTGACGACGCTTTGCATCGACTGCAAGTCGAACCAGGAAGCGCAGGAGCGAAAGCTCCGCGGCGTGAGCTGACCGGCTCCAAACGCGCATGACCGTCAGAAAAGCCGTCATTCCCGCTGCCGGACTCGGCACACGCGTCCTCCCCGCCACCAAGGCGATTCCGAAGGAGATGCTGCCGATCGTCGACATCCCGACGATCCAGTACGTCGTCGAAGAAGCCGTCGCCTCGGGAATCGAACACATCATTCTGGTATCCGGACGCGGCAAGGACAGCATCATCGATCACTTCGATCGCGCCCCCGAGCTGGAAGACTTTCTTGCATCCAAGGGCAAGGACGATCTCGCCAAGATGGTCCGCGCCATCGCCGAGAAGGTCGAAGTACTTTCCGTCCGCCAGGGCGAAGCCAAGGGTCTCGGCCATGCCGTCCTCACCGCCCGCCCACTGGTTGGGAACGAGCCCTTCGCCGTCCTCCTCGGCGACGACATCTTCGACTGCACACCACCGTGCACGCGCCAGCTGATCGACGTCTTCGAGGCGCGCAAGCAAGCCGTGATCGCGCTCCTTCCGGTGCCGAAAGAGCAGACCGCGAGCTACGGCGTGATCGCCGGCGACCCGCTCGGGAACGGCCTCCATCAGATGACGGCAATGGTCGAGAAGCCGGCGCCCGAAGAAGCACCGTCCAACCTCGCCATCATGGGCCGCTACGTGCTGCCCCCGGAAATCTTCCCCCTCATCGAGCAAACGCCCCCCGGCAAGGGCGGCGAGATCCAGCTCACCGATGCCCTCGACCGTCTCCGCCAGGACAGCGGCATCATCGGCTGCGAATTCACCGGCAAGCGCTACGACGCCGGCGACAAGGTCGGCTACATCCAGGCCAACATAGAGTACGCCTTGAAGCGCCCTGACCTCGCTGCTA
>JAJCZP010000207.1 GCA_029262315.1 Deltaproteobacteria bacterium
AAACCAATCGAAAGGGCTATGCGCAACCCTGAGCATCGTCGTCCCGTAGAGGGCGACGAGGGCGAGCAGGAGAGTTGCACCCAGAATCGCTGTGCTGTGGCGCGTCCCGAAGACGCCAGCACCGATCATCATCCTCTGCGACGCGAACAACGGCTTGGCCTCCTCGCGGGCGTGCCGTCGCCCAGGCGACACCGCCACGAGTGCAGGGAGCATCGTGAGCGAGAAGAAGAGGGCCACCAGGATGCCAATGGGTGCAAACAGGCCGAAGTGGGAGATCGGGAGAAGCTCCGCTGCGACGAACGAAAGCAGTCCCCCCGCGGTCGTCAGGCTCGTCATGATGACTGCAAGCCCGGAATGCCCGAGAGCGTGCGCGATCCCATCGTCCTTCGAGAGACCTCGGCGACGGCCTTGATAGTAGATCGTCATAATGTGCACGGAGCCCCCGACACCCACCGCGAGCAGGAATGTTGGGATGATCTGCGTCGGTAAAGTGAGTGGCGTTCCCGTAGCGGCCATGATTGACATCGTGGTGATGACGGCGCAGATGACGGCTGCGAGCGGCACGAACACAGCGCCGAAGCGGCGAAAGAGTGTCGCCAGGCTCGTGACGATGATGAGGAGCGCCAGCATCGTGAAGCGCCTCATGTCCCGCTGCATCAAGAGCGAAAACTGACTGGTGAGCACCGGCGTGCCAGCCAGATGGATACGCAAGTCGTCGCTGCGGTATTCGTCGAGCATCGCAAGCAGCGCGCCCACGACTTCGTCTTCTTCGTCACCGGTCAAATAGGTGGGCGGCTCCTCTGCGCCTTCCGAACCCGACTCGAAACCGGTGCCGGCCTCCTCGTCGCCGAAGCCCTCGAGTACATCCACCTCTTCTTCGAGCTGTGAATAGAGCTCGAGTTCGACCATGATCGCCGTCAGCTTGCCATCACCAGAGATCAGGTTGTTCTGATACAGGGGGTTCGCTCGCGCCTGGGCAGCGATCGCATCGATTGCAGCGTCGTCTTTGGGCCAGTCCTCCATCAACTCGCCAACGACGAGTTCGTCCCGCACTCCTCGCGTGGCTCGCACATTGACGAGACTGGTGACTTCGACGATCAACGGCACTTCGTTCTCGAGACGCTCATGCAACTCGCGAAGTGTTTCGAGAAAGTCGCGCGCGAAGATCGGCGTGCTGGGCTCGAGGGAAATCAGGATGAAGGTGTCGTCGCGCCCATACTGCTCACGAAATTCATCGTAGAGAACGCGGACTGGGTCGTCGTGATGAAAGAAACCCTCGAGAGATGTGTCAGTATAGAGGTGCGTGAGCTGCGTGCCCATGCCCATGGTCACGGCCATCGCGAACGCGAGGACCCACCACGCCCTGCGATAAACGAAGTGCCCCCAGCTTCCTAGAAGAGCTTCGATACGGGTGTGCACGAGGACGGCAAAAGCCTCCGAAAGTTGCCGGGGCGCGGTTCGAGGCCAGGAGCGCGAAGCGCGTCACACAACGAGATCCTGGGCTGCGAGCAAAGTCGCAGCAGCTGCGCGGGCTGTCAATCGCCGACTGTCTCGAGTCGCTGCGGTGCCGTCGGACGGGCCTGTACGTTCGTGCCGGCCGCTCACGCCACTGCCTTGGCGGTTCCGAGGCAGTGAGCGGCTCGTCGCCAGAAATCAGTGGGGCAGGTGCTGGCCCCGCACATGCTTGGCTTTGATTCCCTCGTACGCGGGGACGGTCAGGCCGAGCACCAGCGCGGCAGACCTGATGAGCGCATCCTCTCGGCTCGAGAGGACGCCGTCTGCGGCCGACAGTTCCACGAGAATCTCGATCATGGCGTCGAACATTCGATAGCGCTCTCGATGCGTTTGACGGAATCGCTCGGCGTAGTCGCGCAGATCCAGAGGCGAACTCACGGACTCTCGAAAGACTTTCAAGGCAAGCGACCTGGTCCTTTGATCGAGCTTCAGATCGGAATCCATGTACTCTTCGACCTTGGCGGTTTCTTCAGGAGAGATCTGCCCATCGGCCGACGCGAGCTTGCCCAACATGGAGAAAACACAGACGAGGAATGCAGAACGTGAATCTTCGGGGAGATTCATCGCCCGCGAATCGTCCGATCTCTCGGCTGCCGCCGCGGAACCTCGCTTGCCCCTCCGAACTGCGAGAGCTCCGATGGCCGCCACGGCCAGCACTGCCAACAGAACCGTCGTACTCATGAGGCGAACGCTTCTTAGCCTAGCGAATGTCGGGCAGCAACGCGCGCGCGAACTTTCACGAGCACGGTGGGCGCGGCAATACGAAGCGCACGAATGCCGGTGCGTGCATACAGCGCCGACCTTGGCGGTTCCTGGATCAGAAGCGATCTAGCTCGTATTTCTGCTTCAGCGCCCGGAAAGTTCCGGGGTAGATGCCTTGACGACGTGCCGCTTCCTGTTCGGCGGCCAGTGCCGATCGGACCTCCTCCTCGAGATACGTGGCGGTGTCCCGGTGGGCGATGCAGTAGGTTCGTCCACCCAGGCGCGCGCCCTCACACCGCTCCTTCCATCGACGTCGCTCCGCCTCTGCATCGTCCGCCATGCGTCCGAACGCCGCCATGCGATTCTCCAGGGCTGCGATGGCGCCTTCCTTCCCGGTCTGGGCCATCGCCCCGCTACCTGCTCCAAGTACGAGAACGGCCGAAAGCATCATCAGTGTTCGCGATCGTCTCGATTGCCGACCCATCATGTCGCTGGCCTCCTGCTCCACCTGGGGTGTCGGCGTCGATTCCTCAATTCTTTAGCTCACCGACCCAACACGCGCATTCCCGGCGCGCAGGCGTCCCTGAGCTGGTGCTGCTCCTCCCGCGTCAACGTCTCGAATCGGGTTGACGGGCTCCCTCGCACCAGTGCGGCAGCGTTCTTCCGCGCGGCGCGGCGATCGCCGCACAACTCGAAAAAGTCGGTGATGGCTTCGAGCTTGCCTTCGGGATCTCGCACGAGGTCTTCGAAGGCGAGCGCCATATGGTGCGACGAATCGAGCTTCGCGATGGCGCGACATCCTTCGATGACTTGAGCGGTCCAGTACCGTCCGAAGTACTCGACGGGCGCACGGGCCTGCATGATCTTGGTGAGATCGTCGCTCATCGACGGACCACTGCTCGGGTCGAACGTGCGCATGGTCGAGTAGGGGACCCCGTCCTGGTCGGGAATGTCGTAGCGCCAGGCCACTACGAATCGAAAAGACTCGTGTTCGCGCATCGAGAGCGCCGCTTCATGCCCGTCGCGATGGAGATGGAGATAGCGCCCTTCGGGGAAGAGCGTCATGAGTTCGTCGAGATATTCCATCGAGCTTCCCGAACGCTCCACCCAGTCCGCAGCATTGTGCCGATCGGCCAACCAGCGAAACACGGCTCGATACTGATCCGCGAGGGGCTGCTCGGGGAGTAGCGTGCAGAATCGAATCAGCTCGTCGAACAGTGCGTCTGGCGTCGCGCTCAGTGACGGCAGTGCGATTTGCAGAATCCATGGCATCGCATCGTCGAGCGTGAAGCGACTGCCTGGTGTTCCATAGGGATAGCGTATCTCTGGGACGATGATTCTCCGCTTGGAGAAATTCAGCTGCTCGATCATGTCCCGACTCAGCAGCGCTGCGAGCCGGTCCGCCCGCGCCGTGCTCTCATGAAAGCGGCGCTCTTTGTCGAGACCGATGAAGAACTCCGAGATGCTGAGGATGGACGGGTCTTCGTGGAGCATTGCGCTCAACAGCGTCGAGCCACAACGCCCGGTGCCAACGACAAACCGATCCATCGTTAGATGCCGACCCGACGGGATCGTTCCGAAGAATTGTTTCCGTAGACCCAGGGCATGAGGAGGCGTGGGAACAGACTGAACACGTAGCGCCACACCGTCGCGTCCCAGCGATCTGCCACCATGAGTTTCTTCCGCAACTTGGTCTTCTTCCAGATGGCGACGGCCGCGTCCTCAGGCTCGTTCACGAACGTCTGGAACGTCTTGCTCATGGTTTCCCCGGGTTTGAGCACGCCCATCGACCGATCGCTCCAGTCCGATCGGATGCCGCCGAGCTTGGCCAGTTGGACGTGGACGTGCATGTGCGGGTTTTTCTTGGCCTCGAACGCGATAGCAGCACTCAGGTGATCGATGGCCGCTTTGGTGGCGCTACAAATCGAGTCGAGCGGAAGCGGCATACTGCCACCGATGGAGCTCACATTGAGGAGGATGCCGCCGTGGCAGAAGTCCTGGTTGTTGAAGGCTGCGCGTGAGAGCACGGACACTGCTCCGATGTTGAGAGCGACGATCCGCTGGATGGTGTCGACGGGTATGTCGTGGAACAGGTCCACCTGGCTGACTGCCGCATTGTTGACGAGCACGGCGAGACCCTCGATACGCTGCACCTCGGCGGCAAGCTGGCGCTGCGCCTCTCCGTCGGCGAGATCCGTAGGTCTGACGAGCGCACGAATCCCGAAGGTCGACTCGAGATCGCGCGCCAACTCGTTCAGGCGTGCCTCGTTGCGAGCGACCAGAACGAGGTCGAAGCCGTCAGCGGCGATCTGACGCGTGAGTTCGCGGCCGAAGCCCTCGGATGCGCCCGTGATCAACGCGACGCTTTGGTCGGAGGTCGAGGACGAAGGCTCGGCAATGAGAGGCATGGCATGCCCATACCCGGAAACAGTAGCGGATGGATAGCGCGCCCCTGCGCACGGTGCTCTACGGGATCGTCCAAACGCCGCTCGCCACGATCGTCACGCGGGTGGATCGACTCCCATGCGGACAAGGCCTCGCCACCACCGACGATACCTCCGCGGTCGACCCGGTGAGCGAGCATGCGCCGCGGTGACGACAGCGTCGGAACCCGAACCCAGGCCGAGAAGCGGACGATAAGTCAACCGAAATAGGGCGTCCATGCTGCCTTTTCTCTGACCACGGCAATAAGAACCGTGGTCTGCCCCAATTTCTCCCAGAATAGAGCTAATCTCCCCCCGCCCGCGGGAGCCTGTACTGTGCTATGCTTCAACTCGCTAGCCGCTACTTAGCGGGGACCACTCGTTGACCAACAGCCAATACTGGTTGTAACGATCCTGTCGCCTCCTCTGAGTCAACCCGAGGGGTGACCATGTCTACTGTTCCGCTTCCCGTGCCGTCGCGCACGCCTTTAACGATTCCCACACACATCAGCCACAGCACGACGGCGCTACGCCTTCCTGTGCGAATCCACGGCAAGCCGAGGCCTGTCGCAACAGCTATCATTTACTGTGAAGGCAATTTTGGCGCGATCGACGGCAAAACCGCCAACGGGCTCATCCGACACTCCGAGAAGTACGAAATCCTGTCAGTGATTGACAGCGAACAGGCGGGACTCGATAGCGGCACCGTGCTCGACGATGAGCCCAACGAAATCCCGATCTGTCGTGATCTGGCTGACTCGCTGGCGCGGACCGACACCGTGCCGGATTACTTCATTTTTGGTATGGCGCCGTCCAGCGGCATGTTATCGAGGCACCAGCGAGGCATCATACTGGAGGCCATGAGCCACGGGATGAACATCGTCAACGGCCTGCATGAATTTCTGAATGATGACCTGGTTTTCGCGGCGGCGTGTGTGGCGGACAACGTGCAGATCCAAGATGTGCGCAAACCTCGCGACAAGAAAGATCTGCACATGTTCAGCGGGCGAATCAACGAGGTGACGTGTCCGCGGATCGCCGTGCTGGGAACCGACTGTGCAATTGGCAAACGTACGACCGCCACCATCCTCACGCGTGCACTCAACGAATACGGGATAAACGCGGTGATGGTAGGTACCGGACAGACCGGTCTGATGCAGGGCGCTCGCTACGGGATTGCGCTCGATGCCGTCCCGTCACAATTTTGCGCAGGCGAACTGGAAGCAACCATTGTCGAGGCATTCGAGAACGAAAACCCCGATGTGATCGTCATCGAAGGGCAGGGCGCGCTGAGCCACCCAGCTTTCTCGTCCTCGGCGTTTATTCTCCGCGGCGCTTGCCCGAATGGCGTCGTGTTGCAGCACGCACCTGGACGCAATCACCGATGCGATTTCGAAACAATGAAAATGCCAACGCCGGCAGCCGAAATAAACCTGCTGGAAACCTTTGCTGATACCAGGGTCATCGGGCTCACCCTCAATCACGAGAATATGACCGACGCTGAAGTCAGTGTAGCGATCACTCTGTACGAACGGGAGTTCGGTATTCCCGCGACGGATGCATTGGCTCGCTCGTCCGATCGGCTGGTGGAGATGATCATGCTGGCGTTCCCCGCGCTCAAAGAAAAACTAATCGCCCGCGCTCAATGAGCGCGCCGCGACTGGAGATCGACCTTGACAAGATCGAGCACAATGCCCGAACGCTGATTGATCGACTCGCCGCACGCGGTATTGCAGTGACCGGCGTCACGAAATCTACCCTCGGCTCAGC
>JAJCZP010000208.1 GCA_029262315.1 Deltaproteobacteria bacterium
ATCGCCACGGGTGAGCCGCATGATCGTGCCGGCTCGTATGCGATTCAGGGGGAGGGCGCGCATCTGATCGATCGCGTCGAGGGCTCCTACACCAACGTCATCGGCCTGCCCGTGCCGGAGGTCGTCGGATGGCTGCGCTCGTGTCAGGTGATCTAGCGGCGCGCGTCGCGTCGGTGCGCGAACGCGTGGCCGCCGCCTGCAGCCGTGGCCGGCGTATGCCGGACGGCGTGCGCGTCGTGGCGGTCGCGAAACGGATGCCGGCGGCGCTCGTGCGTGAGGCCGCGACGGCCGGAATCGACATCATTGGTGAAAACTATCTGCAAGAGGCGCAGGCGAAGCGGGACGAACTCGCCGATGTTCCCCGCATCGAATGGCATTTCATCGGCCGCGTCCAGCGCAACAAGGCGGCGCGTCTCGCGGATTTCGCACTCGTCCATTCCATCGCCGATCTCGGTATCGCGACCGCGCTCGATCGCGCCGCTGCCGCTCGTGCACTACGCGTATCCGTCTTGCTTCAGGTGAATCTCTCCGGTGAGACGACGAAAGACGGTGCAACGGCTGCGGACCTTCCGAAGCTACTCGAGGACATCCGAGGGCTCGCGCACCTGCGGGTGGTCGGGCTCATGACGATGCCCCCGCCGCTGCCTGCGGAGGAGGTCCGCCCGATGTTCGCGGCGCTGCGGGAGCTCCGCGATCGCCAAGAGGCGTCGGTAGAGCTACGGGAACTCTCGATGGGCATGAGCGCCGACTTCGAGGTGGCCATCGAGGAAGGTGCTTCGCTGGTCCGGGTCGGCACGGCGATTTTCGGACCGCGTCCGACCGCGCAATGACGAAAGGGAGGATGGATTGAAGAAGAAGATTGGATTCATCGGCGCCGGGAACATGGCCGGCGCATTGATCAAAGGGCTCCTCGAAACGAAGCGCTATCGCGCCCGCGAGCTCTGGGCCAGCGACGCCGACGGCCGCCAGCTTGCCCGCCTACGCCGCGCCTACAAGATCGAGGGCACGCGCGACAATCAGGCGCTGGTCGAGAATAGTGCGGTCGTCGTGCTGGCGGTGAAGCCGCAGGTCATGGATGCGGTGCTCGAACAGGTGCGCGGGGTCGTCACCCGCCAGCACCTCTTCGTGTCGATCGCCGCCGGCATCACCCTTGCCCGGCTGAAGGCCGGTCTCGGACCTGATGCGAAGCTCGTGCGCGCCATGCCGAATACCCCGGCGTTGGTCGGAAAGGGGATGACGGTGCTCGTGCGTGGTGGGCGTGCCACGGTGGCGGACGAGCGCCTGGCGACCGCGCTCTTCGGTGGTGTGGGCGACGTCGTCCGTGTTAAGGATGAGAAGCAGATGGATGCCGTCACGGGTCTTTCCGGAAGTGGACCGGCGTTCGTCTATCGTTTCGCCGAGGGCCTGATCGCAGGAGCGATCGCGGCGGGGCTCCCGCCGGCGACGGCCTCCCGACTGACGTTTCAAACGATCGCGGGCGCGGCCAAGATGCTGCAGGAGACGGGACGATCGCCAGAGGAGCTGCGGGTCATGGTGAGTTCTCCCGGCGGCACCACACTTGCCGGCTTGAAGGCACTCGACGATCGCGATTTCGTACCGACCGTTGGCGGGGCGGTACGCGCGGCGACACGTCGTTCACGCGAACTTGGTCGCGGCTGAGGAGAAACTCATGTTTGTGTTTGCGAACCTACTCGAAGCCCTTGCGACCGTGCTCGGCATGGTCCTGCGATTGTACTTCTGGGTGTTGGTTGCGCGCGTGGTCATTTCGTGGCTGAGCGCGGATCCGTACAACCCCATCGTGCGCGCGATCGTCTCCGTGACCGAGCCGGTGCTCTACCAGGTGCGCCGTCTGCTGCCGGTCTTTTTCGGCGGCATCGATTTTTCGCCCATCGTGATCATTCTCGGTCTCGAGTTCTTGCAGATCTTCTTGGTGCGCAGTCTCCACCAGCTTGCCGTGCAGATGATGATGTGACGACCGAGGCGCGAGCCTCGCTGCAGGTGCGGGTGGTTCCCCGCGCCTCGCGGACCGCGCTCAGGCGCGACGCCGGGGGGGGCCTGCGCGCCCATCTGACGGCGCCGCCGGTCGACGGTGCGGCCAATAGCGCGCTCGTCGAGCTCCTCGCATCCGAGCTGCGGGTTCCCAAGCGTAGCCTCGAGATCATTCGCGGGGGGCACGCTCGCACCAAGGTCGTGGCCGTCTATGGGTGCAATCAAGCGGACTTGGAGCGCCGGATCCTGGACGCGGTCGGGGTTCCCGTTGACAAGCCACAGGACCGTGGCTAATCGTGAAGATTAGCAATTTCCGGAGGCCGAATGCCTATTTACGAGTATCACTGCAACAAATGCGGCGACTTCGAGGCGATGCAGCGGATCAGCGACAAGGAACTTCGCACCTGCCCCACCTGTCGACGCAAAGTGACCAAGCTCATCTCGAGCACCACCTTCCATCTCAAAGGCAGCGGCTGGTACATCACCGACTACGCACGCAAGGGCAAGGGGAGCGGCGAACCGGCGGCAGAGAAAAAGAGCGACACCGAATCCAAGTCCGACGCCAAAACGGATACCAAATCCGAATCCGACGCCGGCTCAAAGCCAGCACCGAAGACCGACAAGACCAAGGGCAAGAAGAGCACCAAAGCCAAGAGCGCCGCCTGACCGCACCACTCCCCCACTCCAACCATCGCACCAGTCCCCCGCGATGACCCCCCGCCCCCCACGCCGTCCCAGACCGCCCGACTCCCGCGCCGCGGCTTCTCCAAAGGCAACCGCCCATCGTTCCCGCCATCCCAGCCCCCCGAAGGCCCGCGCGCGCAGCGCCGCGGCGCCCCCGACACCAACCGCCCCCCGCCCCCGCCGCTCTAAGCAAGCGGGAGCAACCGCGGCTTTGCCGCGGTTCGCGACGCCCATCGGAGCACGGCCGCTCCGCGGCCGCGCGCACGGGGGCAAAACCGGAATAGACACGGGCGGCACGTTCACCGACTTCGTCGTCCGCGATGGCGACAGCGTTCACGTCCACAAAGTCCTCTCCACGCCGCGTGATCCCGCGGCCGCTGTCTTGGACGGCCTCGCCGCGCTGTCGCCACACGCGACCGGTCGCATCACCTATGGGAGCACCGTAGCCACCAACGCGCTCCTCGAGCGCCGGGGCGCGCGGGTATGTCTGGTCACCACCGAGGGCT
>JAJCZP010000209.1 GCA_029262315.1 Deltaproteobacteria bacterium
TCGAGGTCGCCCTTGGCCCACTGAATCATGGCCTGGACGTAGTGGCCGTATTCGCGACCGGCAACCGCCACTGGATCGGCCCAGCGCACGATCTCGCCCTTCGATTGCGCCTCGGCGATACGTTCGGCCATCATCGCGACAAAGCGCTCCTCGGTCTGACGTCGCAACGTCCGCGTCTCGGCGGAGACGAGGAACAGGTGCACGAGTTCGCGTGAGTACGCCGGCGCCGCCAGGAGATCCTCGTTGGCGGCCTCGACGCCGCCAAACACGCGCGCCGCGAACCCCTCGCCCGGCGCGTTCTCGAACCCGGCCGTCACGGCCGCGATCGTCCCCTCCAACTCGCCGAGCAGAATGGCGTGCTTCCCGCCAAACAGGTTGTAGAGCGTCGGCACCGATACACGGCTCGCCCGGGCAAGCTCACGCATGGTCAGGCCCTCGTAACCACGGACGGCAATCAACGTCCGCGCCGCCGCCAGGATGCGCGACCGTCGCTCCGCTTTCTGCTCCTCGAGAAGGCTCATCGAATACTCATCTTTAACGCGTTAAAGAGCTAGCACGCGTTAAAGGCGTGAAGCAAGCACCCCTGCTGGATCGTCGTTCTTCGACTCGAATCGCCCGACACCTCGCAGGGGTGGACGGCGCCCAGGTACGGCCCCGAGACTCCGCCAGGCCGCTAGAGGGACTGCCAGGCGGCCTCTACCTTGGCCCTCAGGGTGGCAAGGTCGGCGCTGTTCTCTATGACGAGATCGGCGTGTTCGCGCCGTGTCGCATCGTCCAACTGAACGTTCATACGGGCGGCAATCTCCGCGGGCGTCATGGCCCGGTCGCTGACCAGTCTGGCCTCGATGACCGGACGCGGCGCCACAACGACCCAGATGCAGTCGACCATGCCAGTCCCCTTGGCCTCCACCAGAATCGGGGCCTCGAGCACGATGTGGCCCTGGAAGCCTGCGTCCCGCTGGGCGGCGATCTCGCCAAGGATCTCCTGGAAAATCATCGGGTGGACGATGCCGTTCAAGGTCTTCCGATGCGTCTCGTCGGCGAACACCAGCGCGCCCAGCTTCTTGCGATCGATGGTGCGATCCTCGGCCACGACATCCGTTCCGAACGCCTCGACGATCTTTCTCCAGCCCTCGCTATCGGGCTCGTACACACGATGGCCGACCTTGTCGGTATCGATGACGTGGGCACCCAGTTCGCGCAGCATGCCGCCAACGACACTCTTGCCGGACCCGATCCCCCCCGTGAGTCCGATGATCATCGACGCTCAACTATCGTTGGGCACGGTGGCACACAAGAGGCACACGAGTCGCCACGGCCCGCGTTGCGCGCCGCGCGTGCCTTTGCGACACTCGGGGCGTGGGCACTCGCGCGACCGAGCTCGATATCCAACCTCGCAACCGCAGAGAGATCGGCACCATCGCACTCGAGCACCTGCGCTACACCGGCGGTGATGGCGCGCGCGTCCCAGCCTGCCTGATCCGTCCGGTCGAGATCGGGGCTCCGGGTCCAGCGGTGATTCTCCAGCATGGCGCCAACACGAGTAAGGACGACGACTACATTCAGGCGCCGGCCCGACGATGGGCACGGCAAGGGTGGACCGTGCTTGCAATCGATCTAGCCGAGCACGGAGAACGCGCCCAGACCGAACCCGACGACGTCATGACGCGACGGCGACTCGTTGCCAATCCCGCGTTCGTCGCCCAGGGCGTTGCCGATCTTCAAGGCGGGGTCGATCTCCTCACCGCTACGGCGGGCGTGGACGCCGCGCGCATCGGATTCGCGGGCTTCAGTCTCGGAGGCATGCTGGGCACGATCTTCTGCGCGCGCGAAGCCCGCATCCGCGCCGCCGCCATCGTCATCGCCGGCAGCTTCGCCTACACGAAGTACTGGGAACGCGGAGACGATGCGCAGCAGCAACGGCGCCGCGAAGGTGCAGACGCGACCGACCCCGCGTTCTTCGCCAGCAAGATCTCTCCACGCCCGTTTCTGATGGTCAACACGAAGGACGATCCGATCTTTCCGCGCGACGCGGTTCAGACCCTGTTCGAGGCGGCCGGCGAGCCGAAGGAGC
This sequence comes from Deltaproteobacteria bacterium, assembly GCA_029262315.1. Lineage (GTDB taxonomy): Bacteria > Desulfobacterota > Binatia > UTPRO1 > UTPRO1 > JAJCZP01. The sequence goes on from JAJCZP010000209.1 coordinate 2,075, forward strand.
TACGCTGGCATCCGGGCACGCACCACGAGTGGGGCGGGAGCATCTATCGAGACCTGTGGGAGTTCTTCCTACGAACGCTCGGAGAGACGCCGAAAGGCTGAGTCAGCACCTTCGGCGTCAGGGCTCGACCGGGTGACGTTCGAGCGGTATGCCACGCTGAAACACCTTATGGATCCGCTCGGTCGCAGTAATGTCCGCGGTAGGGTCGCCGTCGACGAGAATGAGATCGGCCCGCTTCCCTTCCGCGATGATCCCGAACTCTGGATCGGGGTCATCCGCGAGGAAGCGCGCCGCGTCACCGGTGGCCGCCCGCAGTGCTTCTGCCGGCGTGAGTCCGCACGCCGCCAGGAGCGCGAGCTCGCGGTGCAGGCCCGGCCCCGGAAACACTCCGGACTGCGCGTCGGCGCCCGCCAACACGGTGACACCAGCTTCGTGCACCATGCGGACGTTCTCGCAACGGTCCTCACGCGTCCCCGCCAGGTGCTCGACGTAACGACGCAGGTTTTCAGGACCGTAGCCATCGGGTACCGGCGCGAAGCTGGAGAGCACGGCAGCGTCGACGGTTTCGCGTTCGAGACGCGTTGCGACGCGCCCCCCCCTGAACACGTCGGCGTACGCATCGAACACGACCGACGTCGCTACATAGGGGATACCGGCCGCCGCAATCCGGGGTAGGACGTCCGTCGGGATCCGCTCCTTGTACACCCCGTGCATCCACGCGGCGACGCCGGCATCGGCGGCTCGAAGAGCATCGTCGACCGTTCCAATGTGCGCGACCGTACGCAGCCCGTGTGCCCGCGCCTCGTCGACGATCGCGCGCACGATATCCCCGCCGAGGATCGGCACCTCGAGCGGAATCGCGTCGACGACAACCTTGATCGCATCGGGCTCGTAGCTGAGAAGGCCCTGGACGCCCGCCCGGGCTTCCTCGACCGACGCGACCTCGCGCGTGAAGCGCGGCAACAAGTACCAGCGGAGGTACCACGGGACCATGGCTTGAAGGAGCGCCGCCGGATGCCCCCCCGGGGTCGTAAAGATCGGCCCTGCCGAGAACATCGTCGGCCCGACGAGCTCGCCAGCGGCAACGGCGTTCCGACGATCGAAGGTATCGGTCTCGAGGGCCCCCGGGTCGAACACCGTGGTCACTCCGCAATAGAGATAGCTCTCGAGATTGCGATCCGGGTCGGGAAGCGCGCCTTCCCAGACCGGACCGGAGTCACTGCCGACATGGCCGTGCACGTCGATCAATCCCGGAATCAGGGTCAGACCGACGCCGGCGATCACCTGGATGTCCGCCCGCGCCTTCACGCTGCCAGAGGGCGCGATCCTGGCGATACGCCCGTCGGCAATCAACACGTCACGGGGAAAGGTGCGCTCCAAACTCGTGCCATCGAAGATCGGAACCGAGCGAATCAGTATCCGCGTCGGGGGATCGTCGGGAACCGAGATCAGCGGATCCGGCTGGGCACAGCCCGCCCAGACGATCAGGGTGGTCGTCAACGCAAGTGCGAGCCGACGAGTCGAAACATCGAATGGATGACGCATAAGAGTCCGTCCTATAGCGAGCCACATGGGCTCAGGTCTAGGGACACGTACGGCAGGCCTGCAAGCCTCGCGGGAACCGTGCACCTTTGCCTATGGCGGCCGTGCTCCTGAGCGCCGTCGCTTCAAGCTTTTCCGTGTGCCGCGCGCGGCATGTGTTGGCACTGTTCTTGTTACTTCCTGAACACAATGGTCATCGACTCCTCTTCGTTCACCGACATCGCACGCCACCTTCACGGCATCTCCGAGGGCCTGCTCGACGGCATGAAGAAGGTCGTCGCGCTCAACCCGGATGCGCCCAACCAGGACCCACGTCACTTGAAGCTGGAATGGCTGGCCGCGGTGGAATCGTTCGTGCGCGTGAACCAAGACGTGCTGACACTCGCCGAGCTGCTTCGCGCGCTCCTCGAGGCCAACGAGTCGGTACCGAGCAAGCCGTCACTGAGCTGAACCGGCCGAGCCCCGGCCGATCCTAGTCGCGGGGTCGGTACGCGATCACGCAACGGCCGCTGGCGCGTGCAACCCCACCGATCTGGCGGGCCAGTGGCGTCGGTGTGCGGAAGCGCGCCTCCATCGCATAGCGCTCCAGGAGTCGGCGCAGTGAGATCCGAATCGCCGAGATCGAAAAGCGCTGGGCCGGACACGAGTGGCGTCCGTGCCCGAACGTACTCACGAGCTCGCGGGCCGGCACGCGAACGTGACTCGCGAGCTTGCGCCCATGGTAGTGCGTGGGGTCGAACGACTCGAGCCCGGGAGCGGCCGTCGTATTGTTGACCGGCAACATCGTGGTGATCATCACGCCCGGGGTCAGCGCGTAGGTCGTTCCGGTGTCCTCGAAATCGATGGGGCGCAGCACTTGTCGAAGCGTGATCGAGCGCTGCGCGATACGAATCGATTCGTTGGCACACTGCTCCAGTAGGACATCGTCCCCGTCCAGCACGCGGCGCAACACGGCCGGATGCTCGAGGAGATTGATCAGCGTCCACGCCAGCGCCGCATACAGATTCGACTGGGCACCCATGTGGATCAGCATGATGTCGCGCGCAACGTTGATCTCGCGCTCACCGGCCGGCAGATCGCTGAACGACGCCTCGATTCGGTCGAGATAGTCACCCGGCGTGGCCCCGCGCGAACGACGTTCGCGGAGGATGCGTGCGATGATCGACTCGATCCCGCGCATCGCACGGCGTTCGCGATACTTGCCCGTCGCATACACCGCGAGCGCCGACAGCGGCCGGACGAACGAGTCGCCCTGATCGAGCACGTCGAGGTGGCGAATCAGCGGATCGAGGTACGGCGCCGAGGAAGCCTCCCGCCCAGCCCAGGCAGCGAGCCCGAGCCGATGCCCCAGGCGCCGCATGAGCGCGAACACCTCACATGATCCCTGCGGGCCGAGCTCGGCGATCTGCGCCCGCACCGCCTCCTCCAGATGCTCGAGATAGTCCTCGACTTCCTGACCGCCAAAAAGATCGTGCGGGCGATTGCGACGACCAACCACGAGTTCCAGCGGGAGTTTGCGTTTCATGACCAGCTCGTACGTGGCAAGACCGAAACTCGCATCGCGCTCCGCAAGCCCGTACAGCGTCTGCACACCGCGCGCCGAGAACACGGCAAAGAGCCGGTAGCCGAAGGCGTCGACGGCGAAGGTATCTCCGAGCGCCGCGCGCGTCGTTCGGAAAAATGCGGTCGGGTCACGCAGCAGACCCACACCGGAGCCGATCCACGGCAGGCGCCCGGGCGCCCGCGGCGGCATTGGCGTGATCGCTGGCAGCGCAGTCATGGCTGCGAGCGACGCTCGAGCCGGACGATTCCGTCGTCGTCCAGTGCGACGCCAGCCAGACGCTCGCTAATCTCCCAAAGCCGCGCTGCGGCGGCCCGATCTCGTGCATGAGCATGCGGCTCGCACGGTGCCGAGTTGGCGAGATACAATCCCGTCTGATCGATGAGTTCGGGAGCGGTAGCCGCATGAATCGAGGTCGCCGCCGCATCTCCGGGCGCACGAAAGAAGAGTCGACTGAGCACGCTTGCCACTTTGATGAGTAGCCCTTCGTTGTTCATCCCGAGACCCGTTGCCACCGCACCAGGATGCACGGCGTTGACCGTGACCCCCGAGCCTTCGAGTCGGCGCGCTAGCTCGAACGTGAAGTAGAGATTGGCGAGCTTCGAGCGTCCGTAGACGCGCATCGCCCCGTAGTGCCGCTCGTGTTGCAGATCATCGAAATCGAGCGGCGAGAACCGGTGCGCATGCGATGCCACGTTGACGATGCGCGTAGGGGCGTTCGCACGTAGCACCGGCAACAGGCGCAGGGCGAGTGCGAAATACCCCAGATGGTTGACCGCGAAGGTCTCCTCGAGACCGTCCACCGTCTCGCGACGCTGACGATTGACGACACCGGCGTTGTTGACGAGCACGTCCAAGCGGCGACCGCTGGCCGTGTATTCGTCCGCCGCGCGGGCGATATCCGCGAGCGACGCCAGATCGCACACCAAGATCGTGGGCGGGAACGCCCCGGTTTCCGTCGCGATCTCCGCGCTGACCGCACGACACCGGCCCTCGTTTCGGCCGAGCAGCACCACCTCGGCCCCACGCGCCGCAAGCGCCGTCGCCGTCGCGCGCCCGAGACCGTTCGTAGCCCCGGTGACCAGACAGATCTTCCCCCGCACGCCCGCTTCATCGTTGAACCCGGCACCAGAAGCAAGTCCACCGGCGACGCGACCGACCCCGTCCGCGCTACGGCACGCCAGCGCCTACCGCGAGAGGATCGGCGGGCGCTCCGAGCTCATCCGGTGCCGCACGGTTGATGCGGTCGATCATGGCACGCAACCGACCGAAGTGGGTACGATCGAAGTGCAAGATCAGACGCGGCAGATGGGCGAGCGCCTCCTCGCCACGCTCCTCGGGAAGCGCGTTGCTCAACTCGATGGAACCCTCTCGACGCAGGTCGCCGAACTCGTCGTTCAGCTCCGTGAGGAGGTCCGGAGACGGAGGCGCGGTCAGCCGAAGGACGAGCCGCCCTCCAACGTAGCGCGACGAGTGATAGACCCGATAGAAGGTCCGGATCTCGTCGACGGCCTCGTCGATCTTGTCGGTCACCTTGAACAACTGCATGTCCTCGGGTGACACGAGCCCCTGACGCACCAGGTGATCCTCGACGTAGCGCTTCCAGGTCTTCCAGTACGTCCCACGTGGGGCGTCGAGAAACACGATGGGCACCGGGTGCGACTTGCCGGTTTGCACGAGCGTCAGAGACTCGAAACCCTCGTCGTGCGTCCCGAACCCGCCGGGGAATAGCACGATCGCATCGGCCTCTTTGATGAAGATGAGCTTCCGCGTAAAGAAGTACTTGAACGAGACGAGCTTCGGATCGCGGTCGATGAACTCGTTCGGACTCTGCTCCCACGGCAAACGAATGTTGACGCCGAAGCTGCGCTCCCGACCCGAGCCCTCCTGACAAGCCCGCATGATCCCGCCCCCGGCCCCCGTCAGGAGCATGTAGCCCTCCTGGCAGATACGCTCGGAAAACTCCTTCGCCTGCCGGTAGGCGTCCGTGTCCTCCGCTGTCCGTGCCGAGCCGAAGGTACTGATCTTGCGCACGTGGCGGTAGTCGGCGAACACCTTGAAGGCTATGCGCATCTCCCGGAGCGCGGTATTGATGATCTTGAGGTCGCCGACGGACGTGTCGTCCCGCACGAGCCGCATGACGTTGAGCAGAATGTCGCGGAGGTACGCCTGCTGCGCGGGACTGCGAATCTCGCCCGCGTACTGCTGCACGAGTGCAAGCAGCTCATCGGGCGGGGACGACTTACCGGAGTTGTGTGGGGACATTCGGTCACTCATGATAGCGGACGACGCCGCGGGATTCGACAATCATCTTGCACCGCGGACGTCTGACCCGTAGGAGTCGCCTGGCCATGACGAACAGGGCTAGCAACGGGATTCTTCTCGGCATCGCCAGCGGCATCACGCTGGCCTTCGTTGGCGTCGCGCTCTTCGGCGAGGCCATGATCGAGGTGGAATGGCTGGGCACGCTCTTCTTGCGCGCGCTTCGCATGATCATCATCCCCCTGGTGATGGCCTCCATGATCGTCGGCATCACCAACATGGGCGATGTCCGGAAACTCGGCCGCGTCGGCGGCCTGACGCTGCTCTACTACGGGCTCACCACCGGCATCGCCGTCACCATCGGGCTCATCCTGGTGAACATCCTCCAGCCCGGTGCCGGCATGGACACCAGTACCGCCGAAATTCCCGCCCGGGTCCTGGGACGAGAATCCGTCGGATTCAAAGACATCGCGCTCTCGTTCGTGTCGGACAACATCGTCCACTCGATGGCCGAGATGGAGATTCTGCCGGTGATCGTCTTCTCGCTGGTCCTCGGAGCGGTCCTGACCACGATCGGCGAGCGTGGCGCTCCCGTCATCGCCTTCTTCGTCGGCTTGAACGAGGCCATCATGAAGATGGTCATGCTCTTGATGTTCATCGCACCTGTTGGGGTGTTCGGTCTGGTCGCCGGCCGCTTCGCCCGCGCGGGCGACCTCGGTCAGCTCATCGGCGGGCTCGGGAAGTACATGGGAGCCGTGCTCCTGGGGCTCGGTATTCATGCCATCATCGTCCTGCCCCTGATCCTCTGGTTGCTCGCCGGACGCAATCCGTTCCGGTACGCGCTCAACATGGGCCCCGCGCTCCTAACGGCGTTCTCGACCGCGTCGTCCTCGGCGACGCTGCCCCTCACCATCGAGTGCGTCGAAGAGAAGAACCAGGTCGCGCGGCGGGCCGCTTACTTCGTCCTACCGCTCGGCGCCACGGTCAACATGAACGGTACCGCGCTCTATGAAGCCGTAGCCGCGCTCTTCATCGCGCAGGCAGTCGGCATCGAGCTCGGCCTCGGGCAACAGATCGTCGTCTTGCTGACCGCGACCTTGGCCGCCATTGGCGCCGCCGGCATCCCCGAGGCCGGCCTGGTAACCATGGTCATCGTGCTCCGTGCCGTCGACCTGCCGCTCGAGGGTGTCGGGCTCATCCTCGCCGTCGACTGGCTCCTCGATCGCTTCCGGACCACCGTGAACGTGTGGGGCGACGCGTGTGGGGCCGGGGTGATCGAGCGCTTCCTGCCGGACCCATGACGTAACGCGCGGCGAGGGCCGCGCCCTCCACATGCCTACGTCGATTCCATGAGACGCGCTCGGATGCGAGCGTCTCCGGCGAGATCGATGCCCGTCCACGCCATCGCTACTGCGCCGTCAACGACGGCCTTGTCCCCGGCCTCGGTCGCGCAATGGGCGGCAAACTCCGGCTGGTGATTCACCGCCGGCAGCGAGTCGATGCCGATCACCGGATGGATCGATGGCATTGCCAGCGAGATGTTCCCCATGTCGGTCGATCCCGCCGCACGCTCGAGCAGAGCGCCGAAGTCAGGAAATTTCCTCCCGAGCACCTCGGCATTGCGTTGATAGACGAGGGCAAGCTCGTGGTCGTGATGCATCTCGGCGTAGGGAGGATGATCCTCGACGACGGCCAGCGTCGCGCCCGTCGCAAGCGCGCCCGCCTCGAAGCAATGCAGAGTGCGCTCGCGAATCCGATGCAATCCTCGGAGGTCTCGGGCGCGCACGATGTACTTCGCGGCCGTCGATCCGGGAACGACGTTCGGCGCTTCCCCACCCTTGGTGATGATCCCATGAATGCGGTCCGTCGAGTGGATGTGCTGGCGCAGTAGTCCAATCGACGTCTGCGCGATGGTGAGCGCGTCAGCCGCGTTGATGCCCTGCTCGGGAAAGGCCGACGCGTGCGCCTCTTTGCCAGTATAGCGCACCTCGAATTGCGCCGCGGCGATGAACGGGGCCTCGATCGCGTCCAGTGGCGCTGGGTGCACCATCATTGCCGCATGCACTCCCGCGAACGCGCCGCGTTCGAGCATGAGCACCTTGCCGCCCCCGCCTTCCTCGGCGGGCGTCCCGATGACGCTGACCGTAAGCCCGACGTCGTCGGCGACTTTCGCCAGCGCCAGCCCGGCCCCCACCGCAGCGGCGGCAATGATGTTGTGGCCGCACGCATGGCCGATGCCGGGCAAGCTGTCGTATTCGGCGCAGATTGCGAGGTGCAGCGGCCCACTCCCCGCCCGGGCTACGAACGCGGTCGGCAGATCGCAAGCGCCGCGTGCGACGTCGAAACCCCCGTCGGCAAGGCTCTCGGCGAGCCACGCCGAAGCACGCTCCTCTTCGAAACCGACCTCTGGATGGGCGTGGATACGATGACTGAGAGCGACCAGTGCATCGCGGGACTCGTCGAACCGCTCGCGGGCTCCGGCTTTGGCATCCATACCCCGCTCCCTAGCGCGATGCCCGGGTCGCAGGCAACGCCCGAGCGCGGAGCCGGTAAAGCACGATGGGCGCTGAACGCATCGGAAATGCCATCCAGGGCCACTGGTCTGCGCGCCGCGCGGGAGACGCGGCCAAAAGGACCCGATCTCAGACGGATGTCAGATGGGGCGCGGCAGTCCCCGTCGATGCGTGATCAACGGGTGCGCGCGGGCGCAACTGGATGACCGGAGCCACCGTAGCAAGGGCCGCGCTGGCGCGCGCGATCTGCCGCGCATCGAGGTCCTTCGTCGACGGCAGGGAGACCAGCGCTCGGGCAAGCTCTTGCATGTGCACGACCCGGACGCCACGTACGACGCGACCGACCGTCACGAGTCCCGACCCCAGGCACAGGACGGGATGCACCGTCACGGGGCGGCCCATCCCCCGACGCAGGCGTTCGCCTACACGGAGCGCCTCGATGTGACAGTCCTCGATCATGTCGCGCCACCAGGCACGACTGTCGGAAAACAATCGTCGGTGCGACGCGCCCGCACCTCGTTCGCCCTCCGCGGCAACGATCACAAAGATGCCCGTAGGACCGGCGACCATGTGGTCTTCGCGGTCGAGCTCGTCACTCGGGATCAGGGTCACGCGAAACTCGTCCCCGAGGGAGGCCAACGCGGCGCGGACCTGCGCCCCAAGCGAGTGCGCGTGGCGGGCGATCGTCAAGTGCATCAGATCGCCCACGGCGACGCGCCCGAAATAGATCGCGACCGTCGCGAGCATCAGGAGCGCGCTGATCCTCGCGAGTCCTGTCGCGCCCGTGAACACGACCAGAAGACCGGTCGCTGCCGCGAGCGCCGCGTACAGCGCTCCGAGGGCCCCCACGATCGAGATGCGGTCTCCAGGCGTAGCTCCAGCCATGCTGAGCGATTGAAGAGCAACCACCGTGCCATCCCGCGGCAAGGCAGGATCACCACGGAGACCCCACACTGCCGAAGGAACGGCAGTGGAAATCGTCTCGCAAGCCACCCGAGCGCCAAAATTGTGTCGCCGCTAGCCAAGAGAACAGACACGGGCCAACACGGCCGAGAAGCCCAGATGCGGTGCTCAGACGAGAGACCCCGGTCGCAACGTGACACCTGAACTCCCTAGCGACGGTAGGCGTCCGCGAGCAGATCAACGACATGACGCACCGGGATCTCGAGACCCTCGGCGCGGAGCCCAGCCTCGAGCTGAAGTGCACAGCCCGCGTTCGCCGTCGCGACGACGTCGGCACCGCTCGCACGAATCGCGGCGACCTTGCGCGCTACGAGCCGGCGGGCCATCGCCGGCTGCATCACGTTGTAGTGTCCGGCACTGCCACAGCAGAGATCCTCGTCCTCCATCGGAACGAGCGTATACCCGGGGATCGCGGCGACGAGATTGCGAGGGGCATCCCGAATCCCCTGCGCGTGCGCGAGATGGCAGGGGTCGTGGTAGGCGACTCGGCAGGAGCCCGACGCGGGCGGAAATGGCGGCAGCGGACCAGCGTCGACGATCTCGGTCACGTCGCGGACGCGCGCGGCCAACCGGCGCGCGCGCGCCGCGTAGCGGGGATCGTCCGCCAGGAGTTCCCCGTATTCGCGCAGACATGCGCCGCACCCGGCCGCGTTGACCACGATCGGCGCCAGCGGATCGCTGGTCTCGAACGCCTCGATGTTGGCCCGCGCCAAACGTCGAGCGGTTTCGCGATCGCCGGCGTGCAGCGAAAGCGCGCCGCAGCATCCCTGGCGCCGGGGCACGAGCACGGTGACACCGATCTTGCGGAGCACCTCCACTGTGTTCTCGACCGTCGTCCCGAACAGCTCAGGCATCACACAGCCGACCAGAAGGCGCGCGGTCTGCCGGGAGGTCCCGTACGCCGGAACACGCTCGGGAACGACCGCCCGTGCAAGAGAAGACGGCAGCAGTCCGAGCACGTAGCGGTACGACGGAAAGAGCCGCCGTACCGCATCGCGCAAGCCGGCGAGCAACCCCAAGCGCTCGAGGAGTCGAAGTGGCGCCAAAAGCGCCGCGAGACGGCCACGGTACGGCAGCACGGCGAGTGTCGCCCAGCGGCGGATCCGCACCGTGGCGGGGCGACGATACCGGGTCTCGATCCAGGGCCGCACGGCTTCGATCAACGCCCCGTAGCGCACGCCGGAGGGACACGCGGTCTCGCAACCGCGGCATCCGAGACAGAGGTCGAGGTGGCCGACGATCGTGTCATCGAGCGTACACGTATCGTCTTGCAAAGCCGCCATGAGGTGAATGCGGCCGCGCGGAGAATCGGCCTCGGTCCCGAGCTCGACGTAGGTCGGGCATGCGGAATGGCAGAGACCGCAATGGACGCAATCGAGGAGTTGCTCGGGCGGAAGAAAGGCTGCCATCAGATGCCTCCGACGAAGCGCCCGGGCGCGAGGGTCGCACGCGGGTCGAGCTCCGTCTTCATGCGACGCATGAGCGCAAGCGAGGCGGGAAGCGGCCGCCAGACCTCGACCTCGCCAGCCAGCACGAGTGGCCAACGCTCCAGCACGACATGCGCACCGTGGGTCGCTGCCCGCGCGGCCACCCGCTCGATGAGACGCGCAGGATCCGTGGTCGCGAACGCCGCGACCGTCCGACCGCTCCGCGCGTCGAACTGCATGCGCGTCGCCTCCCCGGCCAACACACTCGCGACGCGACCGGCGGCGTCTGGAAGTGCGACGATCTGGACAACCACATCACCCGCGGTCGTACGCACGAAATCGCGGATCGGCGCGATGACAGCGTGCGCCGCGACCTCGTCGGCCGACACATCGAGCACGACGCCCGCAACGTGCTCCTCCAGGCACCTGCGGGCAGCCGCAACATCCGCATCGACTCCGGCGAGCAGCACCACCAGGCGCGCGCGCCCGCCCGCTCCCCCCTCGGCCACGACCGTCATCGCCAAGGCATCAAGCCCAATGGCCGCCAACGCGCTCGCACTCTCGATGCCCGCATCCGCATCCGCAAGTTCGAACACGAGGCATCGCGTCACGGCCGGCCTTGGACGGACCTTGAGTGTCACCTCGGTCAGGACCGCGAGGGTGCCGAGCGATCCCGTCAGGAGCTTCATCAAATCGTACCCGGCAACGTTCTTCACGACCTTGCCACCCGCCCGGATCAGGCGACCGTCGGCCATGACCGCCCCAAGCCCAATCACGAAGTCGCGCACCCGCCCTTGCGATCCGCACAACGGCCCGCCGAGATCGGCCGCCACCAGGCCGCCGATGGTGGTCTCCGCCGGACACGGAGGATCAAGCGGCAGCCACTGCCCCTCGCGCGCCAGCACCTCCTGCAACGCGGCCACGGTCAAGCCGGCCTCCACCGTGACTGTCATGTCGGCGGGGGTGTAGTCGCGGATCGAGGCCAGCGCCGCGCACACGAGTGCCACGTCATAGCGGCGTGGCTCGTGACCCAACGCGCGATGCGCGCCGTATCCAAGCGGTATCAGCGCCGCACCCGCATCACCGACGACCGACACGCACGCGCGCAGGGCCTCGCAATCCCCGGGCGTCGCGACCACGGATGGAGTCACGGACCCGATCGCGTAGGCCTCACGCGCGGCAATAGCGGTCTCCACGCCATCGCCGATCAGGCGCGTCAGTGCCGACGCGAGATCCACCGACACCGCTACAATGCCGCCTGACGCGCCGGCCGGCGACGTTCGACGCATCCGCCGCTGGTCGGAAAGATCTTCCCGGGATTGGCCCGACTGTCCGGATCGAACACGGCACGCACCTGCCGCATGACCGCGAGATCGTCAGGACCGAAGATGAGTCCGAGCTCCTGCATCTTCTCGACGCCGATCCCGTGCTCGCCGGTCACGCTTCCACCCAGCCGCACACACGCGGCGAGGATCTCTCGGCCGGCCGCGATCACGCGAGCCACCTCACCCTCGTCACGCTCGTCGTACAGCAGGATCGGGTGAATGTTGCCGTCCCCGGCGTGAAAGACGTTGCCGATACGCAACCGATGGCGGGCACCGATGCACTCGATCTCGGCAAGAATCTCCGGGAGGCGGGTCCGCGGTACGACGCCGTCCTGCGTGCAGTAGTTCGGCGCGAGCCTGCCTACTGCGCCGAATGCTCGCTTGCGGCTCTTCCAGAGGGCCGCGCGCTCGGCGTCGTCTGCGGCCACGCGGACGCTACGCGCGCGATGATTCCGGCAGATCTCGGTCACCGCCGCGGTCAGGGCCGCCAGCCCGGCTGCGGGACCGTCCACCTCGATGATCAGTACCGCGCCCGCATCGGTGGGGAAGCCGAACCCGAATGCCGCCTCGACGGCCTCGACGATGGTGCGATCCATCATCTCGAGCGCCGCCGGCACGATGCCGGCGGCAATGACATCGGAGACGGCGGCCGTCGCGTCCGCGACTGTTTCATGTATCGACAGCAACGTCGTGACCGCCGCGGGCATTGGCTCGAGCCGGAGGGTCGCGGCCGTGACGATCCCCACCGTCCCCTCGGCACCGCACACGACACCCGTCAGATCGTACCCGAGTGTGTGTTCGATGGCGTCGCCGAGTTCCACCACCGCACCATCGGGCAGCACCAGCTCGACACCGAGAAGGTGATTGGTCGTAACGCCATACTTGAGCGTATGCGGACCGCCCGAGTTCTCAGCGATGTTGCCGCCGATCGTACAGGCGCTCTGACTCGACGGATCCGGGACGTACTGGAGACCGTGACTCCGGACGGCGCGAGACACCGCCGCGTTGACGACCCCCGCTTCCGCGACGAGGCGCCGATTCGGCACGTCGATCGCGCGGATCTGGCGCATCCGGCTGAGGCCGATCATCAGCTTGGCTTCGAGCGGCAGACACCCGCCGGAAAGGCCCGTGCCCGCACCGCGAGGAACGAACGGCACCCCGGCGTCCCATGCCAGCCGTACGACCGCCGCCACTTCGCGGGTCGAACGCGGCAAGACGACGATGTCGGGCTGCGCGCGCTCCAACGTGTACCCGTCACACTCGTACACCGAGAGATCGGCGGGCGACGACAGAACACCCTCCGCACCGACGATGGCGACCAGGGCATCACGCAGGCGGGCGGTCTCCAGTGACGACATTGCGCAACCTTAGCGGCCAGGTCGCAATGGGTCCACGCGCCCCGGCCGCCGCAGCTCAGCCCCGGCGCCGGGATGGAAGTGCTCCCGCCGGACTGCTAACACGAGCGCACTATGGCTACCGACGTATTTCCGCCACCGCCGCGACTGCTGCTCGGCCCCGGACCGAGCCAGGTGCACCCCCGCGTCCTGAAGGCGCTCTCGACACCGTTGGTCGGACATCTCGACCCGGCGTTCATCGCCCTCATGGAAGAAACCAAGACCCTGCTCCGCCAGGTGTTCCAGACCAAGAACGAGCTGACCATCCCGATCTCGGGAACGGGAAGCGCGGGGCTCGAGGCCTGCATCGTCAACCTGGTCGAGCCGGGGGACGAAGTCGTCATTGGCGTGAACGGTGTCTTCGGTACTCGCCTCGTCGACGTCGCCAGTCGGGCCGGCGCCACGGTCGTCAAGGCGGAGGCGCCCTGGGGCGAGATCGTTCCCGACGACGTGCTCGCCGCGGCGCTCGAGAAAACGAAACGCCCGAAGCTCGTGGTCCTGGTGCAGGCGGAAACATCCACGGGAGTCTGGCAACCGCTCGAAGAAGCGGTCCGACTCACGCATGATCGTGGGGCGTTGTTCGTCGTCGATTGCGTCACGTCGTTGGCTGGCTGCCCTGTCGAGATCGATCGCGTCGGCATCGACGCGGCCTACTCCGGCACACAGAAATGCTTGAGTTGCCCGCCGGGCCTCTCCCCAGTGACCTTCGGTCCGCGCGCGACCGAGGCGCTGCGAGCGCGAAAAACGCCCGTCCAGAGTTGGTATCTCGATCTCACGATGCTGGAGAAATACTGGGGCGCCGAACGCGTCTACCACCACACCGCGCCCATCAGCATGAGCTACGGGCTCTACGAAGCGCTCCGCCTGGTGGTCGAAGAGGGGCTCGACGCGCGCTTCGCACGCCACCAACGGAATCACGAGGCGCTGGTCGCTGGACTGGAGGCACTCGGCCTCAGCATGCTGGTTCGCCCGGAGCACCGCCTGTGGATGCTGAACAGCGTCCGTGTTCCCGACGGCGTGGATGACGCAGCCTTCCGAACCGCGCTCCTCGCAGAGGATCAGATCGAGATTGGCGCCGGGCTCGGCCCTTTCAAAGGAACCGTGTGGCGAATCGGCCTCATGGGCGAATCGAGTTCCGAAGCGAACGTCCGCCAACTACTGGGGGCCTTCGAGCGCCTGCTACCACGCCACGGGGCGACGATACCGGCTGGCGCCGGCACCCAGGCGGCCGATCGGGTCTACAGCGCCTGAGTCGACGTTCAGGACAGCGACGAGAGGGCGGACGGGTTCGGACGAGCGCAGGCGAGGAGGATGGTAGCAGGAGCGGTTCTAGTTGTTGGCGACGTTGGTCGAATCGACTGGTCGAACCTTGGTCTCGGCCGCCGTCTTCATCTTCTGGCCCATCTCGATCAGCCAGGTCCCGCCCAGATCACCGTAGTAGTTAATGCAACCCAGGCAGATGACGAACCCGAAAAAGAATCCCAGCACGAAGGTGCGCACGATGGGAGACATTCCACTCCTCCTCCCGGGGTCCACCAGACCCCGGCCACAACCCCAATATCTTTGTCATGGATGATTTC
>JAJCZP010000210.1 GCA_029262315.1 Deltaproteobacteria bacterium
GACTTCTGAAAGAAGATCTCGAAAAACACCTCTTCCAGTGCCTCGCAGCTCTCCAAATGCCTGCGAGGTCTGCTCCGTAGCCCGGCGCGTCGGGTCGACCATTGCGGCGCCGAGCCGCCCGAACTCATCCGCGATCGCGTCGACCAGGTCGGGAACGATGGAGTTCCCGACAAGCACATCGAACATCTGCTGAAAAAAGCCGATCACCTGGCCGATCTTCTCGCCGACGGCGTCAAGAACACCGATCAGCGCGTCTTGAAGCCACTGTTTCGCAGCGTTGAACAGGTCTTCAAGGATCGTTGAAATCGTGCCCCAGTTGGCCCAGACCGCCACTATGCCGGCGACGGCCGCAACGAGCAGCGCAAGCGGCCCGGTGCCATCGGCGACCAGCGCGCCGATGCCGGTTCCGATTAACGCCAACACAGGCCCGAGCGCCGTGAGGCCCGAAATGAACAACCCCACCGCGCCGATCACCGGCCCGAGGGCAACGGCGGCACCGCCGATAGCCACGATCCAGGCGACGGTTTCCGGTTCAAGCGTCTGCAACCAGGTCACCACCTGGCTCAGAAGGTCGGTCAACGGCGGCAGCACTTCGATGAGCACCGCGCCGAGCTGCTCCTGGAAGTCGCCCCATGCGTTGGACAGCTGCTGAACCTGGCCGGCCGACGTTCGGGCGGCCGCCGCCGCCTGGCCGCCGAACTGCTTTTCGAGTTCCGCCAGGATCAAGGCTTGCGCGCTGGCCTTGTCGTTGGCCTCGACCATGGCCTTGACCACTTCGCGCTGTGCATCGGAAAACGAGATGCCCGACCGCGACAGCGCCGTCATGCCGCGCACTGGATCGTTGAGGGCGCGCCCGAGCTGAAGTGCGCTTTGCGCAAGTTGCGTGCCGAGCCGTTGCGACAGGTCGAGCGCGAGCACTTGCGCCCGTTCGAACACTTCGCCCTGGACGTCGCCGAATGTGAGGAGGTTCGCGGTTACGCTGTCGAGAATTTCCTCGTCGCCGAACGTCGTTGCGTTCTGCAGGTCCGTGGCCATGTCCTGGAGCTGTTGGGATGTGAAGCCCGCCGTGGTGCCCATGGACGCCAACGCGGCCTCGACCGCGGCGATGGCGTTCTCCTGGTCCTGCGCGGCCCGCAAAACGCTTCGCCCGGCCAGGAGGAGCGGCGCCGACACGCCGACCGACAGGCCGGCGCCGAGCCTGCGCGCGGTGCGGCCGACAGCCGAGAGGCGGCGGCCAAGCGTCTTCAGCCTGGTTTCGAGACTTGCCGCCGAGCGTTCGGTCTTCTTGATGCCGCCGTCCAGTTCCTGCGCGCCGCGCTTTGCGTCGGACAGCCCCGGAGCATATTCGCTGTCGTCGGTCCTGAGCTTGAGGACGGCTTCGCCTAGGCTCTCACCCATCGACCACCTCGATCCCTATCGCGGCAAGCATGGCCGGGTGTGGGCGCCGGCGCGCCGCCGCTTCGTCCGGCGCGGCGCGTTGTTGCAGCTCGCGGAGGACACGGCTTGCTTCGCCCTTCGGCATGGTGCCGGCGCCGAGCGCCGCCGCCGTTGCAGCCTCCATCACCTCCTCGGCCTGCAGACGGCTCATCATTGCGGCGTAGGCCCGGACGAGGGCGACCGGCGCTTCGTAGAGCCACCAGTGCGGCGAGCCGCCGTAGAACCTTTGGAGCCGCGCGGTTTGTTCGCCCCAGTCTGGTTCGCTGCGGCCGGCTTCAGGGTCTTCAGTTTGGCTGTCAGCTGGAGCACGGTAAAAACCTCGGCCACCGCGAGGCGCTGTGGGTCTTTCAGCTTGGCGCGCACGTCCGGCGGCACGCCGACCATGATTCCATTGGTCAGGCGGTGGAGCAGCTCAGTGAGACGGTCCTGTTTCTTGCTTGTGAGTTTCTTCTTCTGGGAAAGCGCGGTGATTTCGGCGCCCCACTGCCCGTATCGGGTGAGGTCGACAACCGAAAGCTCGTCGGGCGACGCGATCTCATACTGTTCGTCGTCGATCTCGACGATCGGCCGCTCAATAAGTGTTTGGAGATTGAGTACCGGTTTGGCCATGGAGGTTTCCTTCGCCTTTGGTGACATTCTGAAAATCGATTCCGAGCGACTTGCATGTTGCTTCGAGTGCCCGCTGTCGCTCGCGGCACGCCCGAAGCTCCCTGCGGTGAAACGCGAGGCGGCTCTTGTGATGGCGCGCCTGCGCGTCGAGCTGCGCGACTTGCGCCTGCAGTTGTCCGGCGGTCACGCGAGCGCCACCTGGTGCTGGACCTTGAGGCGTCCGAACCGTTGCGTGACGGCGGACGCGTTCGGATCCTCGATCGCGGTGAACTCAAGCGCCAGGCCGGCCGGCGAACCCTTTTGAAAAACCGGCTCCGGCGAGCCGGACTGGTAGCAAAGCGGAACCTCGTATTGCGACTTGAAGGTGGCGCCCTCCGGGCTCACGTCGCCGCGAACCAGCAGCGCCATGGTCGCCACGTCGCAACCACGATAGGTATCGACCTGTTTGAAGCCAGCCGTGCCGCTTCCGGCCGCCGTTGTCGCGACCGCGTTCTGGTTCAGCACCAAGCGGTATTGTTCCAGCAGCATGTCCCACAACGTGAAGGTCACAACCAGATCTTCCTCCGTGCGCTGAACCTTGCGCGGGCCGGTGCCGCCGGCCGCCCGGAATTTCTCGATCGTCTGCGCATGGGAGACGGTGACGCCGGCGCCTTCATAGTTGCGGTCGCCGGACGTGCCGATCACCAGCCAGTTGCCGGCCGGCGCGACGTCGATCGCCGGGAAGGCTTCGCCGACCGGACCGAAATAGACCGTGAACGGCGCGGCGACGATTTCGAAAGGTTGCATGTTTCAGTTCTCCTTTAGGGGACGGCCGTTGTCGCAAAGAGCACCTGCCAGGACCGCACCGACAGCGGCCAGTCGGCATTCGCGTCGCGGCCCGACGTGAAGCCGCCGGCGTCTTCGATCCAGTGAATGAGCACGTTGTCCTGGACGGTGCGGCGCAGCTGCTTGAAGGCGTCGAAAACCAAGCCCTCTACCTGGTCGGCCTCGATCGGCGTCGAACCGTAGCAACGTGCGTCGACCCGCTGCGAGGTATGGTCGACATAGCCGCCGAGCAGGTTCGGCCCGCCCGATGTCTGCAGCACAACGGCGGCACGCGCCTGGTTGTCGGCTTCGGCGCGCGGCAGCTCCTTACCGAATACGCGGCCGCCCACGACCGCAGCGAGATCGGTGTCGGCCAGGAGCACGGCGCGCAGGGCTGCAATGACATCGACGCTCACGGCGTGCTCCCTGCGGCGTCGAACGCCTTTCGAATGCGCCCTGCAAGCTTCGGGTACTCCGCATCGCCGGCGGGCCGCAGATATGGCCTTGCCGGCATGGTGACCTGCTTGACCGTCACAAACTCACCATCAATCTCGAAACTCAGGGCCTTTGCCTTCACAGGCTTGATGACACCACCCAACTCGTGAATGAGCGCGTAGGCCACGTCGCGTGAGCCCCATGTGCCCTGCGCGCCCGTAGGTGTCGCCTGAGCGAACTCGACGATGTCGATCGACCCTTCCAGAGTTCCGGTCCGGTTCTCCCAGTCGTGATTGCTCTTTGCGTGCACCACGGCGGCGGCCATTGTCCGATTGATGCCAGTGACCATGGCGCGTCGCAGCTTGGCGGTAACCTTCTGGCCTTCCCAATTGAGCGTCATGAGTGCACCCGTTCGAGCAGGGCCTCGACGTGATCGTGTTTCGGCTCTATGGCGTCGATGCTGAACCGGCCGGCGATAATCACGTTGCCCTTTCGGTCTTTGATCGAGGCGATCTCGTCGGCCTCGGTGACGTCCGCCTTCAGCGGAAACATGGCGCGGGCGTCCTTGATGATCGCCTGCTTGTCGCCGTCGACCACGTCGCGGCTGGAGTTGAACCAGACAAAACATGGGATGGTTTCGTGCGCGGCGAAAACCGGCGCAACCGGGTGCCCATGGGCGTCGGTGCCGGACGCGGTGTTGCGCTCGACATCGGCGCGCATGGTCATGCGTCCGCGCGCGCTCATGCCAGCACCAGGCCCTGCATGGGCGTGAGAGATGTCAGCAGCTTTTCGCGCTCGGCGTGAAGGTCGGGATAGGTCGCCTGGAAGTCGCCGGCCCGCTCGGCCGAGACGCCGCCGGCCCGGACTTGCAGCTTGGCGATCTCGATTGCGACCTCGTCGCGCTGCGCCTGTTTCGAAACAGGCGTGTACGTCACCGTCACCAGCTCGGCCCAGTGCTCGCGGCCGTTCGTGCCGGTGATCAGCCGTTCGATGGTGCGGCCCCGGTGCACAACCCGGAAGTCTGTCGCGTCCAGCGTTGTCTCGTGCGGCGCGCCGGATGCGGAGGCGGGCTCGGTTTCGACCACCGTCACCGCCTGCCCGGTGTCGATCGGCCGGTCGAGCTTGTGGAACTTGCGGTAGCCCTTGAGGTCCCGCTGTGTGTCGAGGATCTCGGTGATCTCGCCTTCCGGCCCGTAGCGCTCGACGATCTCGGTGTTGATCTCGTCGAGGATCAGCTGCAGCTCGGCGTCGCTGAGATCGGTTTCGACCCGTTCCTTGAGGCGGTCCAGGAGCGCCATGTCAGCTGCCGTCCCTCGGGGGCCAGGTCCAAAAGCGGCTGGCTGCAGGGTCGCTCTCAATCGATGTGGCCCCACTTGTGGTCCCGTCGTGGTGAAACACGGTGAGGTTGACACACCGCTCCGACCATACCCGCGTGATGATCGCGGCCTGTTCAGGTAGGCCGGTAACGTGAAAGTGGACTATGCGGCCGATCGTCGGTTTCATGCTGTGTCCTTCGTGTTCGCGGCCCCGGCCGGCCGGTCTCGTCGAGCCGGCCGGGGACTTCTCATGGACCTGGCCTCACGGCGAACATGCCCGCCGCTCGGGTCTTCGGCCCCTCGGAATTCTGCGCCGGCCTAGAGCCGGAAAACGCCAACCGTGACGTTGGTCACGTCGTCATAGTTCACATGCACCACATCGCCGATCGAACCGCCCTGGTTGAACAGTGCTGGCGGGAACGGGCCGAGCAGCCGCTCCTCGGTGGCCGGCACTGTCACCGTGCGGTTGGTCACCGCCTGGCCGTCGACTGTGCGTGCCGTCTGGATCGTGACGTCGACATTGGTCGCGCCGTTCTTGACGTGGATGAACTCGTGGCCGGTGTTGTTCCAGGAGTTGCCGTCGGTCTCGGCCGCGCCGAAGGTCGGCTGATGACCGGTGCGGCCGATCTCCTGGACAGTGAGTGCTACGCGCGGCATGTCAGCCTCCCGCCTTCTCGTCTACATCCGCGCCCTTGGTGCCGCCTGGCGGCTTGGCCTTGTCGGGGCCCGGCTTCCTCGCCTTGTCCGACGCCGGCTGCTTTTTCGCCTTCTCGATCTTCGCCAGGTCCGCCGCCGCCTCAGCGGCCGCCTTCTCCGCAACGGCGCGGTCTTCGCTGGCCTTGACCGCAGCCGCCTCGGAGGCCTTGCGGTCTTCGGCCGCCGCCGCGCGGTCTTCCTCTATCTGCTCGGCCAACGCCTCCAGCTCCTCGCGGTCCGCGTCGGACAGGTCGGGCTTCGCCGGCTCCGGCGTCGCCCTGCCGGGCGCCGTCTCCGAAACCTGCTCGCCGACCTTGAGCTTGAACTGCTTGACCGCGTCGTCGCGGATCTCATCGCCCGGCGAGGCAAAGAGGAAGGCGGCTTTCGGGTCGCCTTCGGGAACGACCCTCTTCTTGTCGCCCGTCAGGTAAATGCGCTCGGTTGCGTACATCAAACTCTCCTCGGTTCGGCGCGCCGGCGCCGGATTAGCGGTAGGCCCAGGCGGCGATGCGCCGGACGTCGATCGACTTGGT
>JAJCZP010000211.1 GCA_029262315.1 Deltaproteobacteria bacterium
CCCTACCGATCACGGCGAGATTCTCAAGCACCGGCCGGGAATGCGACACCGCGGACGCGCCGTTCTACGACTGCAAGCGCAGCATTGCCATCGCACCGCCGGATCGGGGCATGGTTCCTCCCACACTGCGTTTCCGTTACAGAGATGGCCATGGCCCAACCGATCGATCCGGCGGTGGTGTCCTACCAGATGAGCTTCGATCCGTACGCCCACCGGCTGCGGGTCGTCTTCAACGGGGAGACCATCGCAGAAAGCGATACGGCCAAGATCCTGCACGAGACTCGGCTCGCGCCAGTGTTTTACTTCCCGCGCGCCGATGTCCGCATGGACCTGCTCGAACCGACGACGCACCACACGCATTGTCCGTTCAAGGGCAACGCCGACTACTGGACAGTCGTCGTCGGCAACCGTCGCGCGGACAGCGCCGCGTGGGCCTACGAGCATCCGCTCCCGGAAGCGGACAGCGTCAGGAGCTACGTCGCGTTTTACTGGGACCGCATGGACGCCTGGTTCGAGGACGACATCCGCATCACCGAGCACGCGGCCGCTGGCCACACGCGCGCCAACCCGCTTGTCGATTGGGTGCTCCGCGAGGCGTGGCACGCCTCGACGACCAACGCGCTTCTCGCCGATCTCGCACGGCAATTGATTGCATCCGACCTGCCGGCCTTGCGGCTGCAGCTGCTCGTCCGCACGCTGCACCCTCAGCTGTTCGCTACCAGCTACACCTGGTGGCGACACGCCGACGCGGTCAAGGAAGTGCGCCTCACACACACGCTCCTGGCGTCGGAAGAGCTGCGCCACAGCCCCTACGCACCAATCCTCGATGGCGCGGGTGGGGTACGCCGGCGCCTCGACGATACGATCACCGAGGAGGACTTTCCCATTCTGCGCGAACTCCGGACGCAGGGCGCGACCGACTACGTCGCCATGCCCCTGTTGTTCTCGGACGGCCAGGTCAATATCCTCTCGCTGGTCACCGACGATCCGCGCGGCCTGCGCATCGAACACCTCGGACTCGTCCATGAGATCATGCCGGTGCTGAGCCGGCTGGTCGAGGTCCACGCGCTCCGAAGGAACGCCACCGCGCTCCTCGGCACATATCTCGGCAGTCACACGGGAGGGCGCGTGCTCGCGGGCCTCGTCCGCCGTGGCGATGGCGAGCGCCTGCATGCGGTGATCTGGTTCAGCGATCTGCGTGGCTCCACGGCGCTCAGCGCATCACTGTCCCGAGAGCGCTATCTCGATACATTGAACCAGTTCTTCGATTGCACCGCGGGCGCCGTTCTGGATCACGACGGCGAGGTGCTGAAGTTCATCGGTGATGCCACGCTCGCCATTTTCCCCATCGGCGCCGACGACCCCGACGGCCGACGAGCCGCCTGCACCGCAATCGCGGCCGCGCGCGATGCTCGCACCCGACTCGGGGAGGTCAATGCGGCACGTGTCGGCAATGACGAGACACCCATCGAGTTCGGCATCGGACTGCATCGCGGCGAGCTCACCTATGGGAACATCGGGACAGCGAAGCGCCTCGACTTCACGGTCATCGGACAGGCCGCGAACATCGCCGCACGTATCGAAGACCAGTGCAAAACGACCGGTCATTGGATCCTCCTCTCCGACGACGTTGCGCGCGGCTGCTCCGCCGATGTCACGACGGCCGGTCGCCACGCACTCCGCGGAGTATCCGGACAGCGAGAGCTCTTCACGCTCCGCGATCGCGACAGCGGCGGAACGCCGAATGCTTGACTCCAGCGGCCTCGGAGGCTCGCTTCCGCGCCCCGAACAGTGCCAAAGCCTCGCCGCCCCCAGGACTTGTGGAATCGAAATGCGACCGCTAGAAGATCCTCGCAGTCATTCAGGTAGGTGTTTCCCCGGCCGTGTGTCGTGTGGTTGACGACCTCCTGCGAAGACGAGTTTCGAGGAAAGGAGGAACCTGCGCATGCCAGCTGGAACAGTGAAGTGGTTCAATCCGGAGAAGGGGTTCGGATTCATTACGCAAGAGGGTGGCGAGGACGTTTTCGTTCACTTCCGCGCCATCGCCGGCGATGGCTTCAAGACACTCGACGAAGGCCAGAAGGTCGAGTTCGAGATCGAGCAGGGCCCGAAGGGCCTGCAAGCATCGAACGTGACCAAGGTCTGATCTCGGGACACGTGCACGGGGCATGTGGAGCTGCGCTCCACATGCCCTAGTGCCCCATTCCAGGGCCATGGCAGACCCCGCAGTTCATCGAGACCATTTGCTGGTCGAGCGGCGCGAACACGTGCTGCTGCTCACGATGAACCGCCCCGCGGCACGAAACGCGCTCAGCCCGGAGATGCTCGTCCGACTCGCGCGTGCGTGGCACGAGTTTCGCGACACGGACGCGCTCCGCGTCGCAATCCTCACCGGCGCCGGCGACGAGGACTTCTGCGCGGGCGGCGACCTGAAACGCACCATGCCGCTCGTCACCGGGGCGCGACAGGTCGAAGACGAATGGGACGAAGCGCTGATGGGCGATCTCACCCAGTTCACGGATGCCATTCTTCGCGGTTTCGATCTCTACAAGCCCATCATCGCCGCCGTGAACGGCAATGCGCTTGGCGGTGGCACCGAGATCACGAACGCCTGCGATCTCCGGATCGCCGCCGCCCACGCGGTCTTTGGCACACCGGAGACCAAGGTCGGCCTACTCCCGGGCGGCGGATCCATCACCCGGCTGCCGCGTCAGATTCCGTACGCCAAAGCCATGGAGATCCTCCTCATCGGGGACTCCTTCAGCGCCGACGACGCGTTGTCGATGGGTCTGCTGAACTACGTGGTACCGCCCGCGGCGCTGCTTCCGAAAGCCCTCGAGCTGGCGGACAAGCTCGCCGACAACGGTCCCCTGGCCGTCCGCAAGATCAAGGAAGGCGTCCTACGGTCCAGTGGCCTTCCCCTCGCACAAGCCTACGAGATCGAGAACGAGGTCTCGGTCTCGGTCCTGACCTCCAAAGATGCGCGCGAAGGGCCCCGCGCGTTCAAAGAGAAGCGCAAGCCACGCTTCACCGGCGAGTAGTCAGGACCGGGAGCGACCCCGCGCAGCCCCCCCACCCGCCACGCAACTACTTCCGCAACGCCGATGGTGTGTGCGCCGCCGCGAGCTTGGCGTGATCCCAGCTGATGAAACGCTCGGGCCGCACGCGAACGAGCACACGCTTCCCCGCCATCTGCTCCTTGACCTCGAGCGGCAGCTCGGCCGCCGCCGGCAGCGACTCACCCGCGCGCCCCATCGCTTCGACCATGGTCGCCACCGTCGCCTCGAGATCACGAACGATCTCGGCCCGCCCCTCGATCATGACACCGCGCAGCTCCGCGTACGCCTGCCCGCTCTCGACCAGCAGGGATACGCGCGGATCCCGCTCGATGTTCCGAACCTTCTGACTGGCGCCATACGTCGAGAACCGAACGGTGAGATCATCATCCACTCCGTAGAACATCGGCATGGCATGCGGATGACCGCGATGCCCGTTCGTCACGAGCGTCATGGCGCGGCCGGCTTGCAGGTAGGTGCGGATCTCGTCGTCGGTCATACGAACTCGATCTCTAGCGCTCATGGTGGGCCTCCTCGCGCATGACCTATCGCATCCACGAGGTCAGCGCTCCCGTGCAACGTCATAGTGCTGCATATACGCGCCGTAGCGAGCGTCGAGATCGTCCCGATCCAGTCCGAAATCCTCGAGTGCATAGCGATGGGTTCCGTGACGCCCCTGGGGTCGCGCGGCCAGATAGACGCGGATGCGTTCGGCGACATCGGCGCGCCACTCGAGACCGAGGGCATCGTAGATGGCCGCGATGACCCGCAACGGGTCACGCACCAGTTCCTGATACTGCACATCGAGGCACTGGGCCTCCGGGACGTCTCCACCCATCCGCTCCTTCCGAGCCTTGTCGAGGCCGTACGCCATTCCGCGCATCATCCCCTTCGCCAAGAGGTCGATGTCCAGATGATCGCGCCGCATGAGCCGCAGCGTCGCCATGAGGCTAATCGTGGACGGCACCGTCTTACAGGGATCACGATGGGTGTGGATGATACGCGCATCCGGATACACGGCGAGGAGGTCGGGCAGCATGGTGAGATGACTCGGCGCCTTGAGTAGCCAGTGGGCTCCTGGACACCGCCACTGCAGCAGCTGCAACATCTCACGGTGGAAGCGAAAGGCGGCCACGCGGTCGCGGCTCGCCAGCCAACGGGCATACGTCGGCACGTCTAGAACACCGGAAAAGTGCTCCGAGGCGAACGCGTGCGCCATGAGAAAGATGCACTCGTTCGGCGCTCCGCCCGCGTTGGCATGCATCGACCGATACGCCGGCGTAATAGCGTGCCACAGCGCGACTTCGGAATCCGTCGCGGCGATACGCGGATCGGTGGTGTAGGTGGCGGTCTCGGGTGGCGGCACCGAGTCGAAGGCCTCCCACGTCGCTGGCGCGCGCAATCTCGGATCCTGCGCCAGACATTCGAACAGGATGGACGTCCCAGAACGTGCCGTGCCGGTAATCACGATCGGTTGTGGCACAGCGCCCGAGGCAATTTCCGGATGCACCTTCCGGGTGGCGACGACGCGCAGTCGATTCCGCAAGACGCGAAGGAGCTCGGCGCGGGTGAGCAGGCGACCGACAGTATTCAGCCCGGCCTCGCGCTCGATGGCTTCGAGCAAGACGTCAAACGGCTCGCGCCAGCTGTCGTCACCAAAGTCGTCACTCCCCGCCGCGGCCGTCGCCGCCGCCAGCAACGACGAGCGCTCGATGGGAAGCAAGACCTC
This sequence comes from Deltaproteobacteria bacterium, assembly GCA_029262315.1. Taxonomy (GTDB): domain Bacteria; phylum Desulfobacterota; class Binatia; order UTPRO1; family UTPRO1; genus JAJCZP01. The sequence continues at coordinate 4,786 of JAJCZP010000211.1, forward strand.
GGGAGCGGTCAGGTTCCGCCCGAGCGCATTCACCTCGTCGACCCACGACGCGTGCGCTGGCGGCGCCCAGACAGCGGTCGTCCGGGAGGCGCTCACCGCCGAAACCTCTGGGCGAGCGCCGCGCGGCGCGCCGCGAGCTGCGCGCGCCGGCGTTCCGGGTCGGTACGAGCCGCGCCCGGCGGTACGACATCGGTGAGCGCGTCTAGTCGCACAACGCGTGTACGCGGCACGGGCGCCGTCTCTGCCCAGACCCACCGATACGACAACATGCCTTCCGCGCGCCCTTCGGTGTCGAGCCAGTTCGCGAGGCCCGGATCCTCTGCCGCGACCACGATCCGCACGATGTCGTCGGCGTCGACGACGGTCTGCGCGTCATTGAGGCTGGTCGAGCGATTCGCGACATCCAGCGATTCGAACCACGGAATCGAGTACAGCTGGAACGACCAGTACCGGGCCCGCGGCAGATCGCACTCCACGAGCAGCCCCTCGCCCGCCGCAAGCTGCCAGAAGCCGCCGCCGTAGAGGATGTCGGCGGCACCGCCAGGAACGGCACGTGGCGGCGACAGGATATTCGCCGCCGCGGCCCCTCGACGCTTCTTCATGAAGGCTGGCCAGTAGTCGACCGTCCGCTCGATCCATGTCGCCGCCCGGTCGAGCCGCACGGCCAAACTGCCTGGATCAAGCCGGGCGGGGGCACTCCCTTCCCTCCCGATCCGCTCGATGTAGACCGGTGGCACGGCGTCCGCCGCCCAGTCGCTGACGTACAGGCGCACGAGCACGTGATCCGCGTCCGGGTGCAGTGGGATCCAGTTGCCGTCCAGTCGCTCGGCGGAAAGGACGACCTCGACATGGCCGTCCGCCCCTACCGCAAGGTCGGACAGATGGCGCTCCTCGAACACCCGATACTGCTCGAGCTGCATCTCGCCTTCCGGTGTCGAAATAATGAGCTCTCGCAGCCCGCGAGAATCGAACCGCAGCCGATAGGCGCCGCGCGGATCGATCTTCGCACGCAGGTAGTGGTTGTCCGCGTTCGGCCCACCCCACTTGATGACGTCGTCGTCATAGCGATGGAACGCCGGATAGTCCGGGTCGTGAAAGTCGACGAACCACTGCAGCGCGTAGACCGTGAGCCGGCTCAGGTGCCGGTAGCCTTCGGCCCGATCGACATCCAGGGTCGCCGCGTCGTCCGTAAGCACGCGCGCGCCAGCGACCTTCAGGCGATCACAGAACTCGTACCACGCGTCTCCGCGAACGAGGCGATCGGCTGGCCGCTCGGGTAGCCCCATGGGAACTCCGCACACTAGCCTTGCCAACCGCGTACACGCAACTCGAAGCCGAGCCGCTCCGCACAATGCGCACGGCCTGGCCCCGCGCTGCGCGCATTGTGCGGCGACGCTACTTCTTGTCGCTCCGCTGCGCCACAGCCTGCCCCGCCGCCTGCAAGGCCACCGTCCCGCGGGGCCACCCTGCGTAGTGGGTGATCTGGACGACGACCTCGTCGAGCTCTTCCTTGGTGAGATCGCCTCGTTCCAGCGCCTGCCCCATATGGACCGTCAGATTGCTGAGATCCCCGAGGGCGCCCAGCACTCCCAGAACGACGAGACGACGATCACGAATGGACAGCGTCTCATCGGACCATACCCGCCCGAACAGATGCTCGACGGTCATGTCGACGAAACGCCCGAGATTCTCGGGTGGAGCCTCGAAGCCGCACACTTCCTTCATCAAACGCGCGCCGCGCGCGCGGTCGTCCCCGCTCATGCGCCGATCACGTTCGGGCGACCGAGACCCTTCTCCTTGCAGAGTGCCAGATAGAACTCGAGCACGAAGCCGGCATCGAGAAAGCTCTCGACGTTGCCGTCGGCGTCGAGATTCAGGTTCGCTCCCCGAATCGCAAACCAGATGTCGGTGACACCTTCGTTGGTTTCGGGCGTGTGCAGGGTGTGAATCGAGCCCGCCGGCTCGAACAGGTAGGAGCCCGCCGTATTGATCTCCGGGTACTCCAGATACTTCCAGGCGCCCGAGTAGGTGACCGCAAAAACCTCGCCCGTGTGCTTGTGACGTTGGATCGTCTTCCCCGGACCGATGCGGGTCCGCACGACCCAGAGCCCAGCTTCGACGTCGGCCTGCAACAACTGGACTTCGAAATTGTCCTCGAACTCGACGAACGGAAGCTCGTCTTCTCCACGGTGGAGCGCGGTCGGTACGCCGGGCACTGCAGCGGGTGCGTTCATCATGTGCGCCTCCTTGTCGGTGCCCGAAGCGTCGGGCCCCGGGTATTCTCGCCGCCCCCCGGCCGAATGCAAGGGCGGATCAGTAGCGCACAGTATCCGCCGGCTCATCGATCACCGGCGTCACCAGTTCGCCGAGCTTCTCGATCGCAACCCGCACGACATCGCCCGCCACGAGATACTTCGGCGGCTGCATCGCCACGCCGACACCTCCAGGGGTTCCCGTGCTGATCACGTCGCCCGGCTCCAGCGTGAAGGCGGTCGACAGGTGCTCGATCAGCGCAAAGCTGTCGAAGATGAGCTCGCGGGTGTTCGACGTTTGACGCAGCTCGTCGTTCACCCATGTCTGCAAGTCGAGTTGGTGCGGATCTCCGACTTCGTCGGCCGTCACGAGCGCCGGCCCCATGGGACAATGGGTATCGAAGGATTTCCCCATGGTCATTGTCGGGACACGGAGCTGCCAATCCCGGACGCTTCCATCGTTCACGATGGTGTAGCCTGCGATGACCGTCGCCGCGCGGTCGGCCGGCACATGGCGACAACGCTTGCCAATGACGACCCCGAGCTCACCCTCGTAGTCGAGCATCGTCGACGCCCGGGGGAGATGCATCGGATCTGTGGGTCCCGTGACCGACGTCGCCTGCTTGTTGAAAATGATCGGCAGCGTCGGACGCTCCATGCCGGTCTCGGCAACGTGGTCGGCGTAGTTGAGCCCCACCGCGAGAATCTTTGGCGGACGGAGAATCGGCGCCTCCAGCTTCACCCCCCCGAGCGGAAGCCGCCCGCCCCCCGTCGCCACGGCGGCACGTGCGGCCGCCATCGCCTGATCCCCGGCCGCGAGGAACGCGCACATCTCGCGCGGACAGTCGGGCGCACTCGCCGCGAGGTCGACCACGTGATCCCCATCGAGTACCCCGAGTCGAGTCGAGGATGCTTCCGTAAACGTGACGAGCCGCATGTGCATATCCCCCTTGCGTTGGTGTTAGTCAGCTGTATAATCCCGATGCGTGAGGATTAGTCAAGCGACTGAAACGAGTTCCTAGCTGGAGGAAACCCCATGATCAAGGTGAAAGACATCGCCCATGTGCGCCTGCGGGCGCCAGACCTCGACAAAATGGAGCGCTTTCTGCTCGATTTCGGCCTCGCCCGCTCGGCACGTTCGGACGACGCGCTGTACATGCGCGGCACCGACCCCGAGCATCACGTACACATCACCGAGCGTGGCGAACCGGGCTTCGTGGGCATGGCGTTCGAGGCCGCAAGCGCGGACGACCTCCGCGCCGTCGCGACCATTGACGGCGCCAGCGATCCGACGCCCATCGACGAACCGGGTGGCGGCACGCGAGTGGAGTTCACGGACCCCAACGGCTTCCGAGTCGAGATCGTGCATGGCATCCAGCGGCTCGATCGCCTACCGCTTCGACCCCGGACCGGCGTCAACGACGGCAGCACGCACGGACGTCTCGGCGAACTGAAACGCATGGAGCCGGGACCCGGTCAGGTGAAACGCCTCGGACATCTCGTGCTCTTCGTCCGCGACTTCCGCGAGAGCGAGGCGTGGTACAAGTCGCGGTTCGGCTTTCTCACTTCCGACGAAGCGTATCTCGGGAAACCGGAGGACGTCATCATGGCGTTCATGCGGTGCGACCAGGGCGACGCGCACGTCGATCACCACACGTTCGTGTGCGCGGGCACGGGCGAGCCGGGATTCAACCACGCAGCGTTCGAGGTGGAAGACCTCGACGACATCATGCTGGGTCACCAATACCTCACCAGCCGCGGCCACGAACACGCGCAAGGCGTCGGGCGCCATCTCCTCGGCAGTCAGATCTTCGACTACTGGAAGGATCCCTGGGGAAACATGGTGGAGCATTGGACCGACGGCGATCTGCTGACCGCGCACACCCCGCCCGCCACTCATACGGTCGAAGCCGCCCTCGGCTCCCAATGGGGACCAGCCGTCTCGCCCTGACGTCATGCCACGAGCAACCGCGAAAACTCGCGCTCCGAACGCCGAGTCCGACACCCGCGAGCGGATCCTTCACGCCGCCCTCGCCACCTTCTCGGACGAGGGCTTCCAGGGCGCCACGACCCGCGTCATCGCCGATCGGGCCGGGGTAAATCTCGGCCTGATCAAGTACTACTTCGACACCAAGCTCCGGCTGTGGCGCGCCGCGGTCGATCGTGCGTTCGGCGACCTGCGCGACACGCTCGCCAGTCCGCCTACCTCACTCGACGCCGACAACGTGCGGCAGCAATTTCGACAGCGTACGCGAGCCTTCGTCCGCTTCGCGGCCGCGCATCCTGAGTTCATCCGACTCATGAACGACGAGTGCAAACGCGAGGGGCCTCGCATGCGGTGGCTCGTCGATCGTCACGTGAAGCCGCTGTATGCGCGCGTGCGCGAACTGACCGAGCAGGCCTCCCAGACCGGCGTACTCCCGGCGATGAATCCGATCAGCATGTACTACATCCTCGTCGGCAGTGTCGGCCTGCTCTTCAGTCAGGCACCCGAGTGCCGGCGAGCCACGGGACAAGATCCAATGAGCGCGGAGCTCGTCGAGGCCCACGCCGAAGCCATCACCCGCCTGTTTCTTGGCGCCGACGCCTGACCCAAGGGTACCGGCCCAGCACCATACGCCCACCGCGGTCGATTGGACGCAGTGCGAGTCCGCAGGTACATTCCTGCGCGGCCCCGTGACACGACAGTCCCGGAGCCCACCACAGGAGGACTGGTATGCCGGGACCACTGACGGGCGTAAAGATCATCGAGCTGGCTGGCATCGGGCCGGGACCATTTTGCGGCATGATGCTCGCCGACATGGGCGCGGAACTCTTGCGCGTCGATCGGGCCGGAGGCGTCCGCGACACAATCTCTGATGGACCCCGTGGCGATATCCTTGCACGAGGTCGGCGGAGCATCGGCGTGGATCTGAAACACCCCGAGGGAATCGAGACCGTACTGCGTCTCGTCGAGAAGGCCGATGTGATCTACGAGGGCTTCCGCCCGGGTGTCACCGAACGTCTCGGCCTCGGCCCCGACGTCTGCCTGGCGCGCAATCCCGCGATCGTCTACGGCCGCATGACCGGCTGGGGTCAGGATGGCCCACTGGCCCACGCCGCCGGCCACGACATCAACTACATCGCGCTCACCGGGGCGCTGCATGCGATCGGTCGTGCCGGCGAGCGCCCCGTGCCGCCGCTCAATCTCGTCGGCGACTTCGGCGGCGGTGGGTTGATGCTGGCGTTTGGTATCGTCTGCGCGCTCGTGGAGCGCGGCCGCTCGGGCAAGGGGCAGGTCGTGGACGCCGCCATGGTGGATGGAGCGGCGGCGCTGATGGCCATCATCTACGGCGCCCACCAGTCCAACTGGTGGACGGACGAGCGCGGCGTCAACATGCTCGACGGCGGGGCACACTTCTACGACACCTACGAGACCAAGGACCGCAAGTACGTCTCGATCGGCTCGATCGAGCCGCAATTCTACGCCCTCCTCCTCCAGCTCACCGGCCTCGAGGGTGAGGAGCTGCCCTCACAACACGATCGTTCGCAGTGGGGCGCGATGCGCGAGAAGTTCACCGCCATCTTCAAGACCAAGACTCGCGATGAATGGTGCGAGATCATGGACGGGACCGATATCTGCTTCGCGCCGGTCCTCTCACTCAGCGAGGCTCCGCATTCCGCTCACGCCAAGGCACGGGGCGCCTTTCAGGAGTTGGCCGGCGTCATCAACCCCTCGCCGGCACCGCGCTTCAGCCGCACCCACCCCGAACTCGATCGGCCGCCCGCCTATCCAGGCGAACACACCGACGAAGCGCTCGGCAGCTGGGGATTCGGCGCCGACGAGATCGCGGCACTCCGCGACCGCAAAGCGATCGCCTGACCCCCACTGGCGGGTGCCGCCCGCAGCGGCGCGGGGGCGTACGGGTCCGGGCAACACCCGGTGTGGTAGCATAGGGGAGTCGTGACGGGCACGGTCGATACGGACAGTCGAGCCAGCGCGATACCAGCGGCGAGCTGGCGGCCCGGCTACGCACCCGGCCTCGAGGGACTACGCGGCCTCGCCGTCTGCGTGATCCTTCTCTACCACAACGGGTTCCACTGGATCGGCGGGGGCTTCCTCGGCGTCTCGACCTTCTTCACCTTGTCGGGATTTCTCATCACCGCGCTGCTGGTGACCGAACACGAGCAGTGCGGCCGCATCGATCTCGGCGCGTTCTACGCTCGCCGCGTGCGTCGCATCCTCCCCGCCGCGCTCCTCGCCCTGGCCGGCATCGTCGTCTTCGGCGCGTTGGTGGCCGAGCCCGCGCAGATGATGCGGCTCCGGGGTGATGGAATCTCGGGCCTCTTCTACGTCGCCAACTGGTGGCTGATGGCAACCGGCGCCGACTACGCCAGTCACTTCGGGGCGCCAAGTCCGGTGCAGCATTTCTGGAGCCTTGCCATCGAGGAGCAGTTCTACCTCGCCCATCCCTGGCTGGTGCTCATTGGGCTCGGCATCGCCGCTCGGTCCCGCCGCCCGCTCGCCGCACTGCTCGCAACGCTCACGCTGGCCTCGTGGATGTGGAGCGCGTGGCTGGAAGCGAACCTCGTCTCAAACGCTCGGCTCTACTACGGGACCGATACCCGGGCGGCTGAACTCCTCGTCGGCGCACTGCTCGCGCTGCTCGCCGACCCGCGAGCCGCGTCCAGGTCGCCAGGATGGCAACGCACGATCGGCGCCCTCGGCGCGGTCGGGCTCCTGGCAAGCGCCGCGTTCTGGTACGGCGCGACCCCACAGGATCCGCGGCTGTACCGGGGCGGCCTCGCGCTCTACGCCGTCGCGAGCGCCGCGGTCGTCGCGGCCGCCGCGCTCCCGCGAACGGCCGTCGGCATCGTCCTCGCGCTCGCACCGGCACGCTGGCTCGGCAGGATCTCGTACGGCGCGTACCTGTACCATTGGCCGATCTATCTCTGGCTCGATGCGGCCCGGACGGGACTCGCGCCGTGGCCACTGCTCCTGCTCCGACTCGTGGTCACGTTGCTGATCGCGGACCTCTCCTATCGGCTCCTGGAGGAACCCATACGACACGGCCGCTGGCTCCACGGCCGCCGTCGAATGATCGTCCCGGCCGCGGCAAGCGCCGCGATCGTCGCGGGCTTCCTGGCCGTGACCGCGAATCCCTTCCCGCCCGAGTTCGCCACGGCTCACGGTCCGAGCCCACGAGCAGACCCGGTACGGATTCTCGTCGTCGGCGACTCCATTGCTGAGAGTATCGGTCATGGCCTGGAACGTTGGGGTGCGGCAACCGGCGCCGCCGTCGTCGAGATCGCCGCGAGCCGAGGGTGCGGTATCGCACGCGGCCCCTACGCGGGACGACGATCGCGCGCGTCGATCCGCGATCGTATTCGCTGCGATGATTGGTCGATGCGCTGGGACAAGGCTCTCGCTCATCAACCACAGATCGTCGTCGTCCTGACCGGCGGATGGGATCAGAGCCCGCGGAAGCTCCCCGAGTGGACACGCGCATGGGCTCTCGAAGACCCGATCTTCGACGAATGGCTGCGGACCGAGTTTGCCGAGGCCAGCGCAAGACTCTCGTCACACGGAGCCCACGTGGCCTGGCTCACGGCCCCGTGCGTCCTGGCCTTGAAGGGCCCAAAGTTCTTGGCCGATCCCGCTGTCACGCTCTACTTCAACCAGTCGATTCTGGCGCCGTTTGCTGCCGCCAGCCACGACCGCGTCACGCTCGTCGATCTGCAAGCGCTGGTCTGTCCCGAGGGCGAGTTCACCGACACGCTCGGGACCGTCGAGCATGCGCGCCCCGACGGCGTCCACTTCTCCGACGCGGGAGCGAACTGGATCGCTGCCCGCGTGGGCCCGCAGCTCGTGACGATCGCCGACCGACACGCGCGCTGAAGCGAGGCCCCAGGTGCTCGTTAGTCGAAGCTGCGCGCGAACAGAGCGTGAATCGCGGAGAGCCCGTTCTCTTTGAGAAAGCGCGTGCCGGTGCCGGCAAAGTGGGCCTGCTCGATAACGGGATCCGCGATCTCCACCCAACCCTTGCTCGACCAGCGCCACCAACCGTTCCGCGCCTGGTCGAACACGGTCAACGGCTTGTTGCAGAGCTTCGCGAATTCGGCGCCCCACCCGGTGCCACCCTTGACGGTGTCGTCGGGCTGAATCGTGCCAACGACCCAGATCTCATGCCCATTGTTCACCTGATGCCAGATGCTCTGGAGCACTTTCTTGAACAGGACCGTGTCGGCGTAGCGGCGATGCATGAGCTTGCTGACGTACGCCAGACTGACGTCACCGTGTTGCAACTCGAGACTGGTCAATACGCGGATCCCCCGGCGGCGGGCGTCCTTGTGCCCCTCGAAGGTAAAGTTGACCTCCTCGATACCGCAGCGCTCCGCCTCGGCTCCGAATGCCGCCTCGGCCCCCTGAGCGGCACCGCTATACAGGATACAGTCCTCGCGCTTCATGACTCCACCTCCATCTGCCGCCATGTTGCGGATCGGACGCTTCGCGTCAAACGGAGGCGCCAGAACGCTCGGGGCGGGCGGCCCCCGCCCGGTCGCAAGCGGGGCGGCCGCCCCCCCACAGCCGCGTCGTCGGGTCGGGGCGCGGGCTGGGGGAGGGGCCGGGGGCGCGGGC
>JAJCZP010000212.1 GCA_029262315.1 Deltaproteobacteria bacterium
TTCGGTGGGCTGGGCCCGGCGGCGTTCTCGACACGCCAGTTCGCCGCCGAGGCCAACGTCAAAAGCGGACTGATCCATCGGCACTTCACGACCAAGCAGGCGCTGCTTCGCGAGGTGATGAGTCGGCTGGCGGCGGATATCGCCGCCAGCGAGGAGGGCACCGAGGACGATCTCGGTCTCATGCTGCGGTTCATCGAGGCGACGCGGGAACGGACCGCGTACTGGAAACTGCTCGCACGTTGCGTTCTCGACGGCGAGTCTCCCGAGGCGATGCAGGAGGATTTCCCGACCATACGCCGGGTCCGCAAACTGCTCGAGGACATGCAGGCCAAGGGGACGCTCTCGACGCAGTTCGATTCGCAGGCACTGGCCAGCATCTTTACGGCCATGGTGCTCGGCTACATGGTCTTCGAGCCCTGGCTGATTCACGCCTCTGGTATGGACGATCGTCCGCTCGAGGAGGCGCGAGCGCTGATGCGCAATACCGGGCTCACCTTGATTGGCGCCGCCGCTAAGATCTGACCTCGTTCGGTTGCTCAAGGATCACCCACCCAGTGCCGTTCTGGCGCAGTGGGCCCGTCAAGTGCGCACACACGGAGGCGTGATGCCGAGTTCGGTACCCCGCATTACTACGTGGGGGGCGCGTTGACACCTCGATTCGACCCTCGCTATGAAAGTCGAACGTGCCGTAGCAGTTCGATCAGGTCCGGGTGTGCCCGTGTACCCGTGTGCCCGGAGCGCTACTCGGCACTCACCCCCGAAAGCTAGGAGCCCCGATCATGAACCCAACCGCACACCGAACGCTGCTCTCGCTTGCTCTCGTGGCGACCATGCTCGTGGTGTCGGCGTCGCCTTCGGGCGCGCAGCCCCAGTCGAAATCCCAGCAGAAGTGCATCAACAAGATGAACAAGTCTGGTGAGAAGGTATGTCGCGCGCAGGGGAAGAACGCCGATGCTTGTATCAAGGGCTTCTTCAAAGGCCAGTTGGCGGGCTCGGCGCAGGACTGCTTGGCTGGCGATCTGAAGGGGAAGATCGCCAAGGCGCATACCAAGACCATCAATGCTGAGGCGAGCCTCTGCCCGCCGCTGTTGCAGCCTGACTTCGCCTTCGCGAGTGCGACGATCGTCAACGCCGCGGCCTCGGGTGAATCGATTGCCCTCGTGGCCGATGTGTTCGGACCAGATCTGGACACGGCGCTTACTCCCGGCAACGAGAAATGTCAGCGCAAAGTCCAGAAGGGGTACGAAAAGATCCGCAAGGAGAAATTGAAGATCTTCCTGAAGTGCAAGAAGGAGCAGTTGAAGCTCGGCGTCGCCACTGGGACCGGCCTCGCGAACGCGTGCATGAGCGCCATCATCGCGGATGCGAAGGGAAAGATCGCCAAGCGCATCGTGAAACTCGGCGATGACCTGACGAAGCATTGTCCGAGTGTGGGCGGCCCGCTCGACATACTCTTTCCCGGCAAGTGCGCCGGCCAGCCGAACCAGCAGGCCTGGGCTGTGTGCATCGACGTCGAAGTGGAGGGCAGGGTTTGTGAGAAGCTCTCGCAGATGGACGCCTTCGCGTTTGACTGCGATCTGTTCGACGACGGCGTCGTCTGTAACTCGGGCGACCAGAATGGCGCCGAGACCGACGTCGACTGCGGCGGGCCGACGTGTCCCGTGTGCGCCGACGGCTTGGGCTGCGGTGTCGCGGCGGATTGCCAGAGCACCGTATGCACCGGCAACGTGTGCCAAGCGCCGACCTGCAGCGACGGCGTCCTGAACGCTGACGAGAGTGACATCGATTGCGGTGGGCTGACGTGCGCGGCGTGTCCCGCGGGCGCGGGTTGTAGCGTGGCGGCGGATTGCGACAGCAGCGTGTGTGTCGGAAACATCTGCCAGGCGGCGACCTGCAGCGACGGGGTGCAGAACAGTGACGAGAGTGACATTGATTGCGGCGGGCTGACGTGCGCGGCGTGTCCCGCGGGCGCGGGCTGTAGCGTGGCGGCGGATTGCGACAGCAGCGTGTGTGTCGGAAATATCTGCCAGGCGCCGACCTGCAGCGACGGGGTAAAGAACGGTGATGAGGGCGACATCGATTGCGGCGGGCTGACCTGTGCCGCGTGTCTCGATGGATCGGGCTGCAATGTCGGTGCGGATTGCCAGAGCGGCGCCTGCGTCACCAACATCTGCCAGGTGCCGAGTTGCGTTGACGGGGTGCTGAACGGAGACGAGACCGACATCGACTGCGGTGGACTGACCTGCGCCGCGTGTCCCGCCGGCTCGATCTGCGCTGTCCCGGCCGATTGTCAGAGCATCGTCTGCACCGGGAACGTGTGCCAACCCGTGACGTGCGTGGATGGTGTTCAGAATGGCGACGAGAGCGATATCGACTGCGGTGGGGCGACCTGCGCTGGGTGCCCGGTGGGGGGGAACTGCGGCGGTCCTACGGATTGCGCGAGCAGTGTGTGTACCGGGAGTGTCTGCCAGGCGCCTACCTGTAGCGACGGCGCCCAGAACGGCACCGAGACCGACATCGATTGCGGTGGAAGCTGCTCGGTATGCGAACTCGGGGACGGGTGTCTCGTCCCCGGTGACTGTCGCTCCGCCTCGTGTGTCGGTAGCATCTGCACCTGTGGGAACCAGAACTTCACGTTCAATGTCTCGAGCAATACGGGCGGAGTGTTCGATAGCGCCGAGTGGCCCGGTGGGACGCAAGTGGATACGACGGTTGATCCCGCGTGCAGCGTTACGATCAACAATCCGACGAGTAACCTGGACCTGATCTGCACGCTGGCCGCGCCGTTCAGCATCAATGGCTTTACGGGATTCTCGAATTGTTTCGGCTCGGGCGGTCAGAACGGTGACGGATGCCAGGCGTTGACCTGTCCGTCGATTGGCAGTCCGACGTGCTGCGCGACGCGGCCGTCGTGTTCGGTTGCGCTGAACGGTAGCGGCTCGGCACGTTACCTCGTCCAGTGCCTCGATTGATCGGGTGAGGCCACACGCAAGCACGCGCGGCTTCGTGGCCGCGCGTGCTTGCTCAAGGTGACTGGTGCGGCGCACGAACGGGCAATCCTTCATCTGAAGGCAATGGCGACGTTCTGACTGCGCGGGCCTTGCGATGTCGTCGTCCTCCGGTAGAGTCCGGCGGTTCTTCGCAACTTCAATTCGATGGGGGTCGACATGATGATACAGCGAATGTTTTTCCCGGCACTGATCTGGGCCTGTCTCGCGGGTGCCGCGCAGGCGGGTGACAAGCCCAACATCCTGGTGATCTGGGGCGACGACATCGGCCAGACGAACGTCAGCGCCTATTCGCGTGGCATGATGGGGTACACGACGCCCAACATCGACCGCATCGCCAAAGAGGGCATGATGTTCACCGACTACTACGGTGAGCAGAGCTGCACCGCTGGGCGATCGTCGTTCATTACGGGGCAGAGCGTGTTTCGGACCGGCCTCAGCAAAGTCGGCCTTCCCGGCGCGAAGCAGGGGATGCAGGTCGAAGACCTGACGATCGCCGGCGTGTTGAAGGATCAGGGCTATGCGACCGGCCAATTCGGCAAGAATCACCTCGGCGATCGTGATGAGCATCTGCCCACGAATCACGGATTCGACGAATTTCTCGGCAATCTCTACCACCTAAACGCGGAAGAAGAGCCGGAGAACGAGGACTATCCGAAAGACCCCGAGTTCAGGAAAAAGTACGGACCGCGTGGTGTGATCAAGAGCTTCGCCAAGGGCAAGATCGAAGATACCGGGCCACTAACGAAGAAGCGGATGGAAACGGTCGACGACGAGACGACAGCCGCCGCGTTGGATTTCATCGACCGGCAGCACAAGGCCGATAAGCCGTTCTTCGTGTGGTGGAGTGGCACCCGAATGCATTTTCGCACGCACGTCAAAAAAGAACTGCGCGGCATTTCCGGCCAGGACGAGTACTCCGATGGCATGGTGGAGCACGATCGGCACATCGGCCAGTTCTTGAAGAAGCTCGACGATCTCGGCATCGCCGACAACACGATCGTCTTCTACTCCACCGACAACGGACCGCACTACAACACGTGGCCGGACGCGGCATCGACGCCGTTTCGGGGTGAGAAGAACACGAACTGGGAAGGCGGGTGGCGGGTTCCGGCCATGGTGCGTTGGCCCGGCCATATCCCAGAGGACAGCGTGTCCAATCAGATCGTCCATCACATGGATTGGCTGCCCACCTTTGCGGCAGTGGCCGGCAAGACGGACGTCAAGGAAGATCTGTTGGACGGCTACCAGTCCAAGGGGATGAATCGCCAGTACAAGGTGCACCTGGATGGGTACAACATCCTGCCGCACCTGACCGGCGAGGCAAAGACGACGCCTCGAAACGAGATCTTCTACTTCTCGGATGACGGAGACCTGACGGCGCTGCGTTACCGCGACTGGAAGATGATCTTCATGGAGCAGAAAACAGTGGGGACCTTCCGGGTCTGGATGGATCCGTTCGTTCCTCTGCGCGTGCCGCTGATCCTGAACCTTCGCCGCGACCCCTACGAGCGTGCCCCCATCACGTCGAACACCTACTACGACTGGCTTCTCGATCGCGCTTACCTTCTGGTTCCGGCGCAGAACTACGTCGGGCAGTTCCTATCGACATTCAAGGAATATCCGCCACGCCAGAAGGCGGCCAGCTTCTCGCTCGACCAGGTGATGGAGACCCTCGCCGAAGGCACCGGTTCGTAGCAGAGGGTGGGCGTCGGGAGCCATCGGCGACCCACTGAAAGAGGCCAGGGATTTCTGAGCTAGCGAGGCGGCGGACGCTGCGGTGTGTAGGCGCAGCACGTCGGGTCGCAGGGGAATGGTCGCGCTCCCCGTGCGCCAAGCGTCGGTGGGGTTCGGCCTTCGATGTGGCAGGTCACGAGCTCGCGGAGCCCGGCGACGAAGGTCGGCGCGGCGCCGACGGCGGGCGCGCGTTCCATCCGGAGGCCGAGCTCGTCGGCAACCGCGCGTGCCTCCGTGTCCAGATCGAACTTGACCTCCATGTGATCGGCGACGAATCCGATTGGTACGACGACGACGCCGTCCACCTCGTCGGCCCGGAGCGCGCGGAGGTGATCACATACGTCGGGTTCCAACCACGGCTGGGTCGGCGGCCCGCTGCGGCTTTGGTACACGAGGTCCCAGGGGATGTCCGTCGGGGCGATGCGACTCGCAACGAGCGCTGACGCTTCGTGCAACTCGGCCTCATAGCCGGCCGTCGCCGCCATCGCGATCGGGATCGAGTGGGCCGTGAAGACGAGGCGCGTGCGGGCGGGTGGAACGTCGAGGCGTGCCAGCGCGTCGCGCGTATGCGCGGCCATCGTCTCGATGAATCCCGGGTGGTTGTAGAACGGCGGAAGCTTCTCGACGATCGGTGCGCCGGTACCGACGGTCGCCTGTGCGCGTGCGATGTCGTCGAGGTACTGACGGCAGGCCGAGTACGAGCTGTATGCGGACGTAGCGATGGCCACGGCGCGCCGGACGCCAGCCGTGGTCATTTCGCTTAGCGTGTCCGCCAGCAGCGGATGCCAGTTGCGGTTCCCCCAGTACACCGGAAGATCCGGGCCGTGCTGTGCGAGCTCGGTGCGGAGCGTGCGGATCAGTTCGCGGCAATGGCCGTTGATCGGGCTGACACCGCCGAACAGGAAATAGTGTTTCCCGACCTCCTCCAGGCGAGCCCGGGGAATGTTGCGCCCACGGGTGACGTTCTCGAGGAAGGGGACGACATCGGCGGGTCCTTCGGGGCCGCCGAATGAGAGTAGCAGCACGGCGTCGAAGGGCGGCAGCTCGTGGCTCATGGTCTTACCTGACACGCGTCTCGCGCCGACGCGAGCGAAAACCGACTCAATCCTTGGCCTTGAAGAGATCCGGGTCGCTGCGCGTCACCATGCCGATGGCGACCGTGCGGCATGGTGCAACGATACGGCGGTCGGTTCGGCGTTGCTCGCACAGATCGAGCGCCGCGCGCACGGCCTCGTCGGTGCTGGCCATCTCGTAGGAGAATCCCGAGACGTACACACCCTCCACGTCACCGGCGATGACGAGCGCCTTGAAGTCCTCGAGCTTCTGGTAGCGTTTCCATTGTTGCTGGAAGCGACTCTGCTCTCGCATCTCGATACCGAGTGTCCGCTGCGGGAGCGTGCACGCCGCCAGCGCGCAGGCGCAGAGCACGCCAATCGCTAGGCGGACGAATGCGAGCCTACGCTCACGGCGCATCGGTGGGTACCGGTACGATCCGAAAGTGTGCGTAGAGGGCGGCGTGATCGCTGAGCGCGCGACGCTCGCTGACGAATTCCATGGCTTCACCACTGTGCTCGACCCCGAGGGCAATCGTTGGTCCGCTACGATACAAGATGTAGTCGCGTTCGCGCCAGGACGCGAGTACGGGTCCAGCCGCCGAGTCCGCGAGCCCGAGCCGTTGGCGGAAACGCCGCATTATGGTCGCATCGCCGGGGCGATTGAAGGAGATATTGAAGTCGCCCGCGACGATCACCGCCGCGTCGCCCGATCGTGTTTCGATGGCGTCGGCAAGCTTCTCGAGCTGGGTTCCCCGGACGTGCACCGACTTCCGGCTGGGTCCCGCCTCGAGATGCGTGTTGTAGATGTCCACACGCCCAGCGACAGTGTCCATCGCCACGCGCAGGAATCCCTTGCGGGCCCAACAATCGCCGTTCGCGCCGAACCAGCCGTGACACGAGTCATAGGCCTTGCCGCCTGTGTCGTCGGGACGGGCGTACTCTTCTCGGACGAACGTCGAGAGGCCGGCGCCGTACGGGGGGGAGAAGGAGGGAATGACGAGGCTCAGCGGAAGCAGGAGCGCTTTGGCGGCGACCCGACGTGGGTCCCAGCCCATGCCGTTGCCCACGAAGCCCGTGTGGTGCTCGAGTTGCACGCGCAGGAGACGGTGGAATTCGAAGTCTTCCTGGAACAGGACCACGTCGTAGCGGCGGGCAAGCCAGCCGATCGTCGGCATGCGCTCCCGTGGACGGTCCTTGGCGATCATCGGGAAGATCCCGTGCACGTTGTACGAAAGCACGGAGATCGTCTCGGGCGGTGTGCTCTGCCCGGTCGCGAGGGGCGGATCCTCGGCGCGCGCGAGCGCGAATGGCACCAGCAAGACAACGGCAAAGATGAATCTCATCGGGCCCACGAATCCGCGCTCGGCCGTGTAGTGCACGCCTCTCGGGAAGTAAAGCAGGGCGCAAGCTGACGCGCGAGGTTCCCCTAGAGATTCCCCTAGATGCTGGCTGCCCAGGTGTGCAATCGCGAGAGGTCCTGAAGGACGTGCACGCCCTCGGCCGCGCGCGGGGCACCGGAGCCCCCGACGACAAGCGCGGTCTTGGCTGGAAGGGCGGCGCGAAGGCTGGCGACCTTGGACGCGCTCGCTCTTCCACGTGAAGCTTGGGACACACTGATGCCGACAGCCGCCGCGCGTAACTCGTGGGCGATGGTGGCCACCTGCGTCATCGGAACCTCCGTGCCGACGTAGCAGACGCGGCGACCAGCCGACGCGATGATGAGGGCGGCCATTTGCAGTCCGAGCCCATGCTCCTCCCCAGGGAGCGTCGCGAGCACGACCAGCGAACCCGTGGCGCGCTCGTCGTGCGGGAGGCGCCCCGTGCGCAGGAGATCTCCCAGCTGTTCAGAGACGAAGTGTTCGTGACGAATCTCGAGTTCGCCCCGTGCCCAGCGCTCGCCTACCTCTCGAAGCAGAGGCGCGACCCACTGGGAGAGGAACTCGACTGGTCCGAGCCGCGCCCACCCCGCGAGCAGGGGCCGCATGAGGGCCTTCGCATCGAAGTGACGGATCGCCGCCATCAACTCGCCGGTATTCGGGGGGCGCGGTACCAGAGGGTGATCTGTGCTGCGGCTGGCCGCGGCTTCCAGGAGCGCGGTGATCTCGGCGTCGGAGGCCGGCACGACTTCGCGTGCGCGGTGTCCGAAGGCCAAGGCTTGCGCGATTCGGCGCAGGCGTGGAACGCTCTCGAGAGGATAGACGCGGTGGCCGGAGGCTTTGCGCTCAGGTGCGGGATAGCCGTAGCGGCGCTCCCACGTCCGTAGCGTTTCGACCGAGATCTCGGCGGTTCGGGAGAGGGCACCGATCGACAACTTCGCTCCTGCTCCGGAATCGTTCACGGCTGACACTTGTAGACGCGGAAGCTCAGGGCGTCAAGATACTGAACAGGTATTGACAAGGAACTGTTTACTGCTAGAGTCCGATGCGAACAGAAGGGAGACAAGTCAATGATAGCGCCAGACATCGCGAGCATCGAGCATCTCATGGCGGCGGGGGAGATGCTCCCCTCGCAAATGCGGGTACGATCGTCGTGGTCACCCGAGAAAAGGCTGGCAGGAGCAGTGCTCGCGTCTGCGCTCGTCAGCGTGCGAGATCGTCGGAGCGATCCCCGCTACGCTGAGGACGTCGTCGAGGATCTGGCCTGGATCTACGACAACGATTCGCGCGAGCCCTTCTCGTTCCTGCGCTTGTGCGACCTTTTTGGACTCGAGCCGGTCTGGGTTCGGGAGACTGTGGAGCGCTGGCACCTGACGGCTCCTGA
The DNA here is from genome assembly GCA_029262315.1 of Deltaproteobacteria bacterium. Taxonomy (GTDB): domain Bacteria; phylum Desulfobacterota; class Binatia; order UTPRO1; family UTPRO1; genus JAJCZP01. Next base: position 8,561 of record JAJCZP010000212.1, read on the forward strand.
GCACCGGCGGGTTTTCTCGTTGAGTCGACACGCGGCATGACGGTCGTCGTTACCGGGGCCACGGGCTTCGTGGGCACGGTCCTCGTGCGAAAGTTGCTGGCGCTCGGCCACCAGGTGCGGGCGCTCAGCCGGAATCCAGAGGCGGCACAGCGTGCGCTCCCCGCTCGCTGTCAGTGCTTCGCATGGGATCCCGCCGCTGGAACCATTGACGCGCGCGCGTTCGTCGATGCCGACGCCGTTGCGCATCTAGCGGGGGAGAGCGTTGCGGGAGGACGCTGGACCCTCAGACGGAAGGCTGCCATTCGCGACTCTCGTGTGTCGGGAACCCGCACGCTCGTGACCGCGCTTCGCGCCTTGCCGCCGCACCAGCGGCCCGAGACACTGGTCTCGGCATCGGCGATCGGTGTGTACGGAGACCGGGGCGACGAGATCCTCGCCGAGGAGACGCCTGCCGGTGATGGATTTCTCGCCGACGTGTGTAGCGAGTGGGAGCGCGAGGCGTTCGCGGCAGCGCAATGTGGCCTGCGTGTCGCCGTTATCCGTATCGGCATTGTCCTTGGTCGGGGAGGAGGCGCGCTCGACCGGATGCTGCCCGTGTTCCGGCTGGGTGGTGGTGGGCGGCTGGGCTCCGGTCGGCAGTGGATGAGCTGGATTCATCTCCAGGATCTCGTCGGATTGTTCGTAGCGGCCGTCGAGAATGTGGACATTCGTGGCATCGTCAACGGCGTCGCCCCGGAGCCCGCCACCAACCGTGAATTCACCCGTACCCTCGGTGCGACGCTCGGACGGCCGACGGTGCTGCCGGCGCCGGCGTTCGTCCTTCGCGGTGCGCTCGGCCAGATGTCATCACTGCTTCTGGCCAGCCAGCGCGTGCTGCCGGAGGTCGCGAAGCGACACGGATTCGCGTTCGCGTATCCGACCTTGGTCGCGGCGTTGACGGAACTCTGCCACGACCACGCGACCGAGCTCGAGTACGAACAGTGGGTGCCGCGGTCGCCGGAGGGCATCTTCCCGTTCTTCTCGGACCCACACAACCTCGAAAAGATCACGCCGGCGTTCATGCGCTTTCGCATTCATCATGTGTCGACGCCAGAGCTGGGAGAAGGCACGATCCTCGACTACCGTCTTCGGGTTCGAGGCGTGCCGATGCGCTGGCGGAGTCACATCGAGGCTTACGTTCCGCCGCAGCGGTTCATCGATCGCCAGATCCGTGGCCCATACCACGTCTGGCATCACACGCATGAGTTCGAGCCGTGGAACGGCGGCACGATCATCCGCGATCGTATTCGCTACGAGCTGCCGCTCGGTGCGCTCGGGCGTCTCGTGGCTGGAGGGATCGTGGCGCGAGACATCGTCGCGATCTTCGCCCATCGTCGCGCCAAGGTTCAGGAGCTCTTTGGCTCAGCCGATGCGGGGTCGGCCGCGTAGGCGAGGGGACCTCATGGGGAAGCCTAGAACCCTCGGCGGCGCGGTAGCCGTCCTCTGCTTGGTCCTCCTCTCTTCTGCGTGCGTGTGTCCTGCGGGCGCCGCGGAGATCCAGGGCGTGCACTTCGGCGATCGCGTGCTGGTCGGAGACACCGAGCTCGTGTTGAAGAACGTGGGGCTGTTGCGGTACCGGATTTTCATCAAGGCCTATGTCGCCGCGCTGTACGTTGGCGATGGCGTGGGTGCGGATCGCGTGTTCGAGGACGTGCCAAAGAGGTTGGAGATCGAATATTTCTATGCGATCGCCGCCGATGGGTTTGTTGGGGCGACGAACCAGGGAATCGCGGCCAACGTCGCTCCGGCAACGTTCGCGGCTTTGAAGCCTCGGATCACGCGACTGAACGGGCTCTATCGCGATGTGCGTCCGGGCGACCGATACGCGCTCACGTACCTTCCCGGCATCGGGACGGAGCTGGCGTTGAATGGGAAGCGGCTTGGGGTGATCGAAGGCGCCGACTTCGCCGTTGCCATCTTCGGCATTTGGATAGGTCCGAGACCCTTAGACAAATCGTTGAAGGCTCAGCTGGTCGGATGATTCGGGGCCACGACATGCCGGCAAGCAAACTCGGGATGGTGGGGATCAACTGCGTCGGTGGCGTCGCGGTGCTTGGGAGCTACGCGTACTGTCTGCTCGCCTACCCGGGTGAGGTGCACGACTTCTGGGGAGGCGTGCCGGAGGGACTTCGGCCAATCTACACGACCAACATGTTCCTGGCCGCAGCGGGATACTTCGCCTTCACGTTCTATCTCGTGTTCCGCCTGATGCCGGCGCCTGTCGGGAGTAGGGGTGTGAGCGTCGGCATGTTCAACGTCCTCTACGTGTCGATCTTACTTCCGTCCGCGCTGTGGATGCCGCTCACCTTTGCGATGCTCACGTCCTCGCCGAGTGAAGGCCTCTGGTGGATCATCCGGCTGACGCTGGCGGCTACGGGTATCGGCTCACTCGGTGTACTGATCGGTCTTGCGTTGGTGCGGCCAACCGTGCCCTCGGTGGCGCATACATCGGCGGTCGTTGGAAGCCTGCCGTTCTGCTTCCAAACCGTGATCCTCGATGCGCTGGTGTGGCCAGTGTACTTCCCGGTGCCCGGGTGAGAACCTCGGATGCTCCTCGCGCGGCACACTTGGTCGCCCGGGATCCCGCGTCCCGCGCTGACCGTCGTGGCCGATGCGGGATGTTTCGGCGCAGGCTTTTGACGGTTCCCGGCTACCTGATCGCCTGGGTGTTCTGGTTGGGAGCCCTGCCGGTATGGCTGCCGTTGGCCATCATCGTGGACGTGGTTCGGCGGAACCGGGGCGTTGCGCTTCGCAGCGCCACGTTTGTCGGCGTTTATCTCTCGTGCGAGATCGTGGGCATCGTTGCATGTGCTGGGCTTTGGGCTGGGGGAATCGTGCTTCCCATGAGCGCGGCGCGATGGGAGGGGCTGCATTTCCGTCTCGAAGCCTGGTGGGGGGCGACGCTCTTTGGGGCTGTGGTCCGGATCTTCGGTCTTCGAGTCACGGTCGAGGGGGACGCCGATCTTGGGTGCGGTCCGTATATCCTGCTTCTTCGGCATGCGAGCACCGCGGATACGCTTCTCGGGTCGGCATTGGTAAGTCGGCCGTACGGGGTGCGGCTCCGGTACGTGTTGAAGCGCGAGCTTCTCTGGGATCCCTGCCTGGACATTGTTGGTCATCGCATTCCCAACGTCTTTCTCGATCGATTCTCAGACGACGCCGACCGGGAGAAGCGCGAGGTGCGGGATCTCGCTCGAGGTCTCGGGTCACGGGATGGTGTCTTGATCTTCCCCGAAGGTACTCGTTTCTCCGAGGCGAAGCGCGAGCGCGTGCTGGCGCGCCTGTGTGCGAGCGGCCATGCTACGAGGTTGGCCTACGCGAGATCCCTGACCTGCACCTTGCCGCCGCGAACAGGCGGTACGCTTGGACTTCTCGACGCCGCGCCCGCGGCCGACGTCGTCGTGTGCGCGCACACCGGCTTCGAGGGCACGGTGTCGCTCGGTCAAATCTGGAACGGCGCAATCCTGCATCAGTCCATTCGCGTGCAGTTCCGTCGCATCGCACGCGCCGCCATTCCGACGCGGAACGACGCGCGACGCGCCTGGCTGCTCGACGAATGGCGGCGTGTGGATGCCTGGGTCGAGCGCCAACAGCTCCCCGGGCGCTCGTGACATCCGAGGCGTGCTCGGTACGCCTTCAGGCGCGGAATCCATCCCCCCGGAGCCCGTGCCAGGGGTTCGCGCGATCGCGGATTGATGCGCGCGGCCAAACGTGGGAGGCAACGGGTGGCGGTTGCCCGATGCAGAATTCCGGTAGTGACGAGTGTTGACCCTCCTGATCGCGGCCGGACTGTTCGGTTGTGTGAGCGCGACGCCCGCGGAGGTGCGTGAGCGGCCGAATATTCTGGTCGTGGTCGCCGACGACCTTGGGTATAGCGATATCAGTCCGTTCGGAAGCGAGATCGAGACTCCGACGTTGGGGGCGCTGGCGAAGGAGGGCCTCATCGCAACGAGTTTCTATGTGTCGCCGGACGGCGGACCGACGACCGCCATGTTGCTCACTGGGGTCGATCACCATCTCTCGGGTTTTGGGGACCTGCCAGGCGGATTGCCTCCCGAGGCGTCGGGTCGTGCCGGCTACGAGAGTTACCTGAACGACCAGGTGGTCACCGTCGCGACCCTGCTCCGGGACAGCGGGTACCACACCTACATGGCGGGCAAGTGGGAGCTGGGGCGCGAGCCGGGGCGGCGGCCCTTCGAGCGAGGCTTCGAGCGAAGCCTCGCGCTCCTCGATCCGATGGCAAGCTACTGGGGGGACATGGTGCCGGCGATCCAGGGCGAGTCCCGCGCGCGGTACAGCCGAAACGGCGTGTCGCTCGAAGCGCTTCCCGACGACTGGTATTCGACGCGGTCGTTCCCCGACGAACTGATCGCGCAGATCGATGCGGATCATGGCGATGGCAAGCCGTTTTTTGCCTATCTCGCGTTCCAGGCCCCGCATGCTCCTCTTGCGATCCCGGAGGATTGGATCGAGCGGACTACGGGTCGGTACGATCGGGGATTTCGGGTCGTGAAAGAACGCAGGCTGATCGCGCTGCAACGCGCGAACCTGGTCGGTCGCGATGTGGTGTCGTTTCCCGGCCTGCCGACCATCCCGCTCTGGGCGGACCTCGATGGAGAAGTGCAGCGGCGCCAGGCGCGGAAGATGGAGATCTACGCCGCCATGGTGTCGAATATGGACTTTCACCTCGGTCGTGTGCTCGCCCACCTCGAGGAGATCGGCGAGCGCGAGCATACGTTGGTGGTGTTTCTCTCGGACAACGGCGCGTCGGCATCGGACCGTGGACCGTCGGGCATCGACGACGGCTACGCATGGCTCGATGGGGTCTTTCCCGCGAGTGGTTTCGAGAATTGGGGGCGGCCGGGCTCGTTCGTCGAGGTGGGCCCAGGATGGGGAGAGACGAGCGCGGCTCCCTTCCGCATGTTCAAGCACACCTTCGGCGAGGGCGGTATTCGCGTGCCCCTGGTCGTGAGCGGTCCCGGGGTGGAGCGGCGGCGTTGGGTCGCCAACACCCCACCGCGAGGCGTCGTGGACTCGCCGGTGCACGTGACCGATCTCGCAGCGACGTTTCTGGCCGTGGCGGGCGTCACCTACCCGAGCGCGTACCAGGGACGCGACATCGCGCCCTCCGATGGTCTTTCCCTGGTTCCCATCCTGGCGGGACAGAAGAAAGCGGTGCGCGAAGACATCCCCATCGGCTTCGAGCTAGGCGGCGATCGCGCCCTACGTCGGGGCGTCTGGAAGATCGTCCAAATGAAACGCCCCTTCGGCACGGGAGCATGGCGGCTCTATCGCCTCGATCGAGACCCGGCGGAGCTCTTCGATCGATCGGCGTCCGAGCCCGACCTCCTGAAAGAACTCGCGCGCGAGTGGGACACGTACGCCCGCGCGCACAATGTGCTGATTCGTCGCTGACGCTGTCTCAGAGGTCCAAGCCCAGCGTCAGGAAGTACTTGAAGTCGTTGCTGTTGTCGCCCGGATCGGGTTTGCTGTCGTACTCGTTCTGGATGCCGAAGCTGAGGCTCATGGCCGGATGCTCCGTGACGCGCAGGGCCCACGCGAGTGTGGTGAAGTTCCTCCAGTCTCCGCTGTTGGGAGCGAGCTCGAGCGAGTAGAGGTTGTCGAAGTCTATCGACTGGCGTTCGGAGATCGTCCAGTCGTAGGACACGACCACCACCCCTTCGGACTTGTTGGCATTCGACGATCCGAACTCACGCGTGAAGGCTGGGCCGATGACGAGATCGAGCGCGTGCTTCTCGGCGTCGATCACATGGAAGCCTGGGCCCGTGAGGAGAGTGATGCGGTGCTTCCATGCCTCGAAGTCGTCGAATTGGTAGCGGCTCCCGAGGCTGTAGAACCACCGTGATCCAGGCATCAGCCAATCTCGTCTCAGCTGGACAGTGGCGTTGTTGTCATCGTCACCGTCGTCCTCATCCGCGTTGTAGAAGTAGCGACCGTGCAAGCGCCAGCGCTTGAACTGGTCCTTGTAGTTGAACTTCCAGCCCACAGTGAGGCTCACGGTGTGATCGTTGTCGCGCTCGCCGGTGAGTCCGAGGTCGACGCGCCGCTTCCAGCCTCGCATGAAGCGCGTGCCGAACAGGCCTGGGTTCGGGGGCGTGCCGGTGTCGAGTTTGAGCTGATCGAGTTCGAGCCGGAGTTTCCCCAGCTGTGGGTGCTCGATGACTACGTGGTCGATCGCCCACTCGATGATCTCGCCGTGGATGGCGTCCCCATTCGCGAGAACGAGGGTGTCGGCGTGGACGGGAGATGCCCAGAGCGCTAGCAAGACGGCGACGCCGCACGTAGATCTCGTCAGCGTGTCTCCGCCGCGATGACGCGCGCGGATCACGAGCTGGACCGCGATGTATAGGGTGCTCGAGACGTCCACGGTCCGAGCCTTTCCCAGACATCGATGACGACATCAAGCGCCGCAGCTGCGTGCGTTTGCTGAACGCTCCGGGAGCTGAGGGGCCGTTGCGATATCGCGTTCAGGTGGGGATCGAGAATCGTACGGTTGTGCCGCGGGTCGGCTCGCTCTCGATGTCCAAGGTGCCCCCATGCGCTTGGACGATGTGCTTCACGATGGCCAAACCGAGTCCGGTGCCCCCGAGTTCGCGTGAGCGCGCCTTGTCGACTCGATAGAAGCGTTCCGTCAGCCGAGGCAGATCCTGCGCGGGGATGCCCACGCCGGTGTCGCGAACCATAACCTCGACCCATACCGCCGACTCGCGTGTGATTGGTGCGGCGGCGATCGTCACCTGGCCGCCGGCCGGCGTGTATTTGATGGCGTTGTCGGTCAGGTTGATGAGTACCTGCTGCAAACGGTCCGGGTCTCCCTGCAGGGGAGGGAGTGTTCCGGGAACCTCATCGCGTAGGGTGATCGCGCCACGGGAGGCTTTGTCGGCGAGTATGGCGACGACGTCGGCGACCAGGGCGGGCAGGGCCACGGCGCGCTGTTCGAAGGCCGTTTTGCCGAGCTCGATATCTGACAGGGCGAGGAGGTCGTCGACGAGTCGCCCGAGGCGTTCGGAATGGCGCTCGATGACCTCGAGGAACTGCCCGGCACGCGTACTGTCTTCCAGGGCGCCACTGCGCAGCGTCTCCGCGTAGCCCCGGATCGCGGTCAGCGGGGTGCGAAGCTCGTGGCTGACGTTGGCCACGAAATCCCGCCGCATCGTCTCGAGGCGCTTCAGTTCCGTGATGTCGTGAAAGACGAGGACGAAGCCGGAACGCGCGCTCGCCTCCCCGAGAGGCGACACGCTCACCGTGACACACTGTCCAGCATCATCGAGCAGAAGCTCTCGCCTGCGCGGTTGCGGGCCCGACATCGTAGTCTCGCGCAGGATCTCCTGGAGGCCTGGATCGCGGCACAGCTCGAGCAGGTGCTGTCCCTGTGGGGCGGCGTCAGGCGACAGTCCGAACAACGCCTTGGCCCGTTTGTTGATCAGAATCACCTCTCCCGCGGGTGAGATCACCACGACGCCTTCGACCATTGCTCGGAGGATGCCTTGGACGAGCTCGGTCTCCTCGCTCATGGCCAGAAACGAGGTCCGCAGCTGCTCGCTCATGACGTTCAGGTTTGTTTCGAGTCCGCCGAGTTCGTCCTCCCGTACGGGGGCGAGGCGGGTCGAGAAGTCGCCGGCCGCGACGCCCCGCGAGAACGTCACCATGTGGTCGAGTCGCCGTCCGATGCGGCGTGCGATGTACACCGCTGGTAGCAGCGCCACGATCGCGGAAAAGAGGAGCATGAAGAAGACGGTGGCATCGAGGCGTCGATAGGAGCTGGTCAGGAGATCGCTGGGAAGCGCGACCCGCACGATCCGAGGACCGGCGTTGGTCTCGACCTTGACCGCGGAGTACAGCAGCGCGGTTTGGACCGTCGCACTCATTCGGCGTGCGATCCCGCTTCCGTGTCGGAGCGCGGCGGCGACCTCGGGCCGCCGCAGGTGGTTCACCATGCCGGTGGCGTCCGCTTGCGTATCGCAGAGTACAGTGCCGTCGGCCGCAATCACGGTGAGACGGGTGACGCGACCCCGCATCTCTTCGCGGCAGAGTGGGTCCATCGTATCGCGTGGGAGATCGAGGGCGAGCCGGTCGGCAATGGAGTGCGCTTCCTGCAGAGCGGTCGAGCCGGCGACCTCCATGGTGACCGTGTCGAGCGCCCGGCGTGCCAAGACGAAGCCGACCGTCATCAACGGCGGTACGGTCAGGAGGTAGGGGAGAAGCAGGTAGAAGACGAGCCTGGGCTTCCAGCGGAGCATCGCCGACCTTGTAGCGCAGAGCGCCCCTGGTGCGTAGGCGTGGCCGATCCCGGATTCCGGGCGCTCTGCGCCGCGCTTCCGTAACGGAACTGTCACCCTTTCGCCATGCAACGTTCGCGTGCCCGTCACCGTATCGACACGAGCCACGGGCAATAACTACCCGCAATCACGTGACCAAGGAGGGCCACATGGCGGGTCGAATCAGCTTGAAGAGCAGGTCGATGCGGAATCGAACATTGGTGATCGGGTGGATCGTCATCGGAGGGCTCGGGATGACGCTGGTTGCCGCGCCCGCACGGGCGGCCAACATCACCGTCAAGGGCTCGGACACGATGGTGATTCTCGCGCAGCGTCTGGCGGAGACGTACATGAAGACCCACGAGGACGTGACCATTCAGGTGACCGGGGGCGGCTCGGGCACGGGTATCGCGGCGCTCCTCAATGGGACGACGAGTTTTGCCAATGCGAGTCGCAAGATCAAACCCGAGGAGGTCGAGAAGGCCAAGGCGGGCGGGAGTGACCCACAGGAGTTCAAGGTGGCGCTCGATGCGCTCGCAGTGGTCGTCCATGCCGACAACGATGTCCGGGCGCTCACGATGACGCAGCTGAACGGCATTTTTCGCGGTGACATCAACGACTGGAGCGAGGTCGGGGGCAAGCCGGGGAGGATCCTCCGCTACTGCCGCGAATCGAATAGCGGCACCTACGTCTTCTTCAAGGAGCACGTGATGCGAAAAGGTGACTATGCCCCCGACTGCCAAACCATGCCCGGAACGAGTGCGGTGGCCGAGGCGGTGGCGCGTGACAAGAGCGGCATCGGGTACGGGGGGGTGGCGTACTTCGCATCGCTCGACACACTGCGGATCCTCTCGGTTGCCAAAGACACGGACTCGGCGGCCGTGTCGGCGCTGAACGCTGACGGGTCGGCCAACTACAAGGTGGTGTGGAACGGCGAGTATCCCATCGCGCGAGGATTGTTCATCTACACGGCCAAGGAGCCTGTTGGGCAGGAGAAGGCCTATCTCGAATGGATTCTCGGTGCCGGGGGACAGGCCGTAGCCGCCGCGGTGGGGTACATCCCACTCCCGGGTACGGTCCGGGCGGTCGCGAAGTAGCCGTGTAACGGGATCGTAACACGGCAGTAACGGGAGCGCAGGGAGGAGGCGGCTAGGGTGTGGCTCACTATGGGACGAGGGTCGGGAACATCAGCGTGGGGAGAGGTCGTTGCGGAGTTGCCCGCAGTGCGGCCAGTGCCCGCCGCGTCTCGGCGCCCGCGTCGACGTCGCGATTGGGACGAGGTGGTGATTGAGGCCGGGTTGCGTCTGGCGGGATATGTCGCGGTCATCCTCATTGGACTTATTTTCGCATTCCTACTCAAGGAAGGGATCCAAGCCCTGCTGCGGATTCCGCTCTCCGAGTTTCTGAGCACGACCGTGCTCGACTACCAGGGCAACCCGAAGGTCGTGCGTCTCTGGCAACCAGTGGGTGACGCGCCGAAGTACTCACTGCTTCCGTTGCTGACGGGGAGTTTTCTTGTTGCGGTGCCGGCGACGATCCTGGCCGGCATCTTCGGCGTGGGTACCGGGGTCTACCTTGCTGAGCTGGCCAGTACGCGAACGCGCGAGATCCTGAAGCCCATGATCGAGCTGCTGGCGGGCATTCCCACTGTCGTCATCGGCTTCCTCTGCCTTGCGTCACTCGGCACGTTCTTGCAGGAGTTGCTGGGCACGACCTTCCGCCTGAACGCCTTCGTGGGCGCCATCGGCGTCGCCCTCGTGACGGTGCCGCTGATCGCGTCGCTTACGGAGGACGCGCTTCGTGCGGTGCCGGCTGAGTTGCGCTCCGCTGCCTATGGGCTTGGCGCTACCCGGTGGCAGGTCATTGCCGGCGTGTCGGTGCCGGCAGCCGTGTCCGGGATCGCGGCGGCCTGTATTCTCGGGATGGGCAGGGCACTCGGCGAAACGATGATCGTGCTCCTGGCAACCGGGAATGCCGCCCTGATTACCCTCGATGTCTTTTCGAGCGTGCGCACGATGACTGCGACGATCGCCGCGGAACTCGGGGCCGTCGTACAAGGCGGCGAGCAGTATCAGGCGCTGTTTCTCGTCGGGGGGTTGCTGCTGACGATCACGTTCACGATCAATGTCGTCGCTGAGCTGGTGCTCGAGCGGATGCGTCGGAGGTTGGCGTCGTGAATCGCCGTGCGCTCGGGACGTTCTTCGAAGGGCTCTGCCGTGGGCTGACTCTGCTCACCGCGTTCGCCCTGATTGCGATTCTGGCGATCATCGTTGGAAACGGCGCGAGCGTGATCACTTGGGAGTTTCTCTCCTCGGCCCCGACCGACGGCATGGCGCATGGCGGCATCTTCCCGGCTATCTTCGGGACGATCTGCATCACCCTTCTGATGTTGCTGATGGTCCTTCCGCTCGGGGTCGGGGCGGCGATCTACCTGGTGGAGTACGCTGGGCGCGGATTGGGGCCGCGCATCATCCGCGCGGCCGTGAACAATCTGGCGGGCGTGCCCTCGATCGTATGCGGGTTGTTCGGCCTTGGCTTCTTCATTCTCTTCGTGGGTAGAAACCTCGACCGGGTGTTGCAGACGGGGTTGCTCTTCGGTCAACCGGCGATGCTCTGGGCGGCCGCGACCCTGGCCATCCTTGTTCTGCCGGTCGTCATTGTCTCCACCGAGGAGGCGCTGCGAGCGGTTCCGAGAAGTCATCGCGAGGCGGGTTTCGCGCTCGGAGCCACACGCTGGCGTGTGGTGAGGCAGATCGTACTTCCGCAGGCGTATCCTGGTATTCTCACCGGCGCGATCTTGAGCATCAGTCGCGGTGCTGGAGAGACCGCTCCCATTCTGTTTACGGGGTGCGCGTATTTTCTGCCGCGGCTCCCCCTGACGCACGTGTTCGGTGTGCCGATGGTCAACCCACTGGATCAGTTCATGGAGCTCTCGTACCACATCTTCATCATGGCGACGCAGTCGACCGACGCGCAGCTCACCCGCCCGATTCAGTACGGAACGACGCTCGTGTTGGTAGCGCTCACGTTCGCATTGAACTTGACGGCGATCATCGCTCGCAATCGTGGTCGACGGCAGCAAGTGACGGCATCATGATGACACAGCACGCGTCCGCATCGCGGGTCGAGCCGGCCAGAAGTCCAGTTGGCGCGCAAGCGCAGGTCGTGATCCGCGACCTGGTGTACAGCTACGGTGCGACCGAGGTCCTGCACGGCCTCGATATCGAGTTCGCCGCTGGCGAGGTGACGGCGATCATCGGTCCTTCAGGCTGTGGGAAGTCGACGCTCATCAAGGCAGTGAACCGCATCGCGGAAGTGACGTCCGACGTCACGGTTCGGGGCTCGGTCACCGTCGGTGGCCTCGACGTTTACGGGCCGGATGTCGATCTCGTGGAGTTGCGCCGCCGTGTCGGGATGGTGTTTCAGCGGCCGAATCCGTTTCCGAAGTCGATCTTCGACAATGTGGCGTTCGGGCCCCGCCTGCACGGCGTCGTGGAGCGGGCGCGGCTGAACGAGACGGTGGAGCGGAGTTTACGGCAAGCCGCGCTCTGGGACGAGGTCTGCGATCGACTCGATACGAACGCCTTCCAGCTTTCTGGGGGGCAGCAGCAGCGTCTCTGCATTGCGCGGGCGTTGGCGGTCGAGCCAGAGGTCGTGCTGATGGATGAGCCGTGCTCGGCGCTCGATCCCATCGCCACGACCAG
>JAJCZP010000213.1 GCA_029262315.1 Deltaproteobacteria bacterium
TCGACTCAAGGCCCGCCGACCGCATCTTCGGCAGCCACATAATTGAGCCCCAACGCGTCCGCAACTGCGGCATGGGTGACCTTGCCATCGTGAATATTCAGACCCGCCCGTAGTCCGGGATCATCACACAGGGCCTGCCGGCAGCCCTTGTCAGCCAGTGCGAGGGTGTACGGCAAGGTCGCGTTCTTGAGTGCGAATGTCGAGGTTCGCGGCACTGCGCCGGGCATGTTCGCAACACAGTAGTGCACGACCTCTTCCTCGACGAAGGTTGAATTCGAGTGAGTCGTCGGTCGGCTGGTCTCACAGACGCCGCCCTGGTCGATCGCCACATCGACAATAACGGATCCGCGGCGCATTCGATGCACGGCATCGCGCGTGACAAGTTTGGGCGCTGCCGCGCCGGTCACCAGCACGGCGCCGACCACAAGGTCGGCATCGACCACGTATTCCTCGATCGAATCATAGGTGGCAAAGATCGTATTCAAGCGGCCACCGAATCGTGAGTCCAGCTCCTGCAGCCGCGGCAAGGATTTATCGAGCACAGTGACATGCGCCTCCATACCCATCGCCACCCGGATTGCATTGACGCCGACGACGCCACCGCCGATCATGACCACATGCGCCGGCTTCACGCCCGGCACTCCGCCCAGCAGAATGCCAGCCCCGCCCGCTTCCTTTTCCAGGCAATGGGCGCCGGCCTGCACTGCCATGCGGCCGGCTACTTCGCTCATCGGTGACAGCAACGGCAAACTGCCATCCGGCGCGGTCACGGTCTCATAGGCAATCGCGGTTACTCCGGACTTCAACAAGGCGTGCGCCTGATCGGGGTCCGGCGCAAGGTGCAAATACGTGAACAGCACCTGCCCGGCGCTCAACATTGCACACTCGGGCGGCTGCGGCTCCTTGACCTTGACGATCAGGTCCGCGGCGCCAAACACGCCCGCGGCATCTGCGGCGATATCGGCGCCCGCCTGGGCATACATCGCATCCGTTATCCCGACGCCTTCGCCGGCATGTGATTCAACAATGACTTCATGCCCGTGCGCCTTGAGTTCGCGCACACTCGATGGCGTCAAACCCGCCCGAAATTCATCCGGCTTGATTTCTTTTGGCGCTCCGACTCGCATACCAGGTGCCTCCTTAAATATAGGCCGACGCGATTAGGCGACGTTGTTTGATATAGTCTACCATTCCGTAGATTTGTCCGAGCGGCTCGACAGTGTCTTGCATCGCCCCGGGTGAGGACCCCACGCCGCACCATCCCTCGCGGGTGACCCAAGTCGGCCGCCGTGCGTCTTGCCGACGCGACACCGGTCATCTCGATGACCTACGGAGTCCTCCATCCTTGCTACCATGTTGCCACACGACCCCGTACGATCCCGCGCCACGAGCGTTGTCACTCCCACGAGATCGTCGAGATTCCACGGGGATAGGTGCTCCTGATGCGTCGTGGTTTGCTCCTCGACGCAACTCTAAATCAGCGGGTTGGTAGGATCGAGTCCGATACTGCAGGGTGTCCACGAAGGGTCCACAGTGCGCTAACCTGAGCCGCACTGAGCTGACGTCGGCCAACGCGTATCCGTGTGATTCCCACCGGATACGCGCTGACCGACTCTGAGCGCACCCCGGGCGCTGTCTTCCTAATCCTGGTGCCGCGTGTTCGAGTCACGCCGAGGGCACTTGTAGTTCAGACAGCAGCGATGCGCCTGTTCGCCGGTCGGGCAGGGGGTACTTACGCGTTGTCGCGGTGGCCGGCCTCTGGCATGCTGACCACTGTGAAGTTGCGCTACGTCGTCACGATTGATCGAGAGGAAGATGGACGCTTCATCGCGTCTGTCCCGGAGGTTCCGGGCTGCCACGTGTACGGCCGAACACGCCGCCAAGCTGCCGCCCGTGCTCAGCGAGCCCTCCAGTTCTACGTGGACACTCTACGGGATCAGGGGCGGAAGCCGCCAAGGCAGCCGCTCGTTGCCGTGGAAGTGGTCGTAGCTGCCTGACGGGTGGCGCGCCTCCCCGAACTCTCCTCCCGCCGCGTATTGGCGGCGCTGCGGCGCGCCGGCTTCCTTGAAGTTCGACGACGCGGAAGTCATCGCTTTCTGGTGCACGATGACGGGCGAACCCTTCTCTTCGCCATCCACGAGGCCGAGCGGGTCGGGCCGAGGTTGCTTGCGAAGATTTTGAAAGACGCGAAGATCACTGCGGCCGAGTTTCGTCGACTGCTCTGAGACGGCGACGTCGCTGGGTGCTGATCCTGGTGGCAGCTTGGTGTCAGATCGGCAGTTCTGGTGTCAGTGTCAGTGCACGTCGGTGCACACGAACTGCCGGGTTCTGCAGGGTTTCGCACTCTCGGTGCAGCTCAGCGAGCGCGTGGCGTAAGATTCCTAATCCTGGTGCCGCGTGTTCGAGTCACGCCGGGGGCACTACGATTTTAGGCGCTTGCGTCGTTCCGTGGTAGCGTCGGCGGCCGATGTCACCATATTCGTCACCAGACGCGCCGCGTTGGCAACGTCCTTCAGGAGATCCAGTACCTCCCGTTCGTAGGGCGAACGGTTAGCGATCTCGTGGGGCGGCTGGTGTTCTCGCGCTGTCCGTGGTTGAGGACGGGATCATGGAACGCGTCGGACCGGAATTCCTTACCCGGCTCTTCAAGGCGTTCGGGGCATCGACGGCGATCAGGACGGTGGCGTGCGGCATCTGCGGCTCCGATTTGCATGCCGCCAAGCACGGGCCCGAGGCGTTTGCCGAGCTTGCGCATCCCGAGCAGCACATGAAGATCCTCGTGCAGCGGTAGCGTCGATGGGTCTCGAGCGCGCCAACAGGTACGCGCTGCGTCTCGCGCGCGTGGCGCGTTTCACGCGCCCGTTCATGCGCCGCAAGACGCCGGTGCTGTATCGTCTCTGCCAGCTCCTCGTGCGATGGGTCTGTCCGCCGGGGAAGGCGTCGGCGCGCTGTCAGCTCGTTACGACCTACGACGGCGGATTGTTCAACGTCGACACGGGGTCGTCGACCGAGTACCACTTGCTGTTCCGTGGGGCGCACGAGCCGCACATCACGGAGCTGCTGCAACGCCTGGCCCGTCCGGGCGATACCTGCCTCGACATCGGCGCCAATGTCGGCGCGCTCACCCTGGTGCTGGCCAAGGCGGTCGGATCGGCGGGTCGGGTGCTGGCGTTCGAGCCGCATCCGGCGCTGGTGGAGCGACTGCGCAGGAACGTCGAGCTCAACCGCTATCAGCAGGTCACGGTCGTCGAGGCCGCGGTGTCCGATGGCGATGGCACGGCGACGTTGTATGGGCATCAGCCGGACGCGTTCCGCCAGAGCCTTTCGAGCCTGCGGTCCGATGACGTCGTCCACGAGCCTCTGGAGGTGGAGACGCTTGCGGGCAGTGGATGCGAGTCCCGCTTCGGGCTGACCGGCTGCCACGTCGTGAAGATCGACGTCGAAGGGCACGAGCCGGTGGTCTTGCAGCAACTCGAGGGACTCATCGCCAAGCACCGTCCGTTCCTCATCTTCGAGCTTCGCAAGCGTCACTGGGGGAAGTTCGGCGAGCAGACCGAGCCCGTCCTCGGGCGTCTCCGTGACCTGCGCTACGACTTGTACTTCATTCGGCGCGGTATCATGCAACCGCTCGCAGACGTCGTTCCCGACAGCTGCGAGATGGTGTGCATTCCGAAAGGTCCGGGCTGCATCGGTACGTTGCCTACGTAGCGACTGCGGGCCGGGTGGTTGGCGCGATCGAGGTCGCCGCCTGGACCGTTTGCGAGATCGGTCGCGGCCCACGCCCGACGCGGGCACTCCGATGCTTCTCGCGGCCGTGAGGATGCCACGGTGGGCGAACGATGATGTATGAGGGCACTCGGGCGGACCGCAAGGGCGGCTTCCCCGGAAAGGATGCCGAACGGGAGCAAGCGCGCGGTAGGGACCTGCACCGCGTAAAATGATCAATCGCTCGTTCGATCCCGCCGTTGCGATCGTCCTATGACGACGATCAGTTCGAAAGGCAGCAATGCGCAGTTGGATGCTTGGGGCTCTTGGCTATCGTGCACCGGTTGGGTGTGTTCGGCGGGGCAGTCGTCGGAGCGCCACTTGAGGGGAGGGGTCACCTATGTTTCGCCACATTGTCTGCTTGCGGCTGCTCGCGATTGTCGTGTCACTCGTCTGCTTTGCCTCGGTCGCTGAGGCCTTCGACGTCGATGGTGCCTGGCGCGGCATCATGCGATGTCAGGAATGGACTCCTGACGCGCGCAAGCGAAGGTTCTCGATCAAGGGCCTGCTTCGCATCTCGCACGAGGGCGGTGCCATCGGCATGCGCCTACACACCGACCAGTTCGTGCGCGACTACGCCGGAATGACCGTCTTCGACGTCCGCCGGCCCCGGTCGCACGGCGAGGCCGCCTTTGCGGCGTGCGGCACCGACGACGCACCGGCGGAGCCCTCGCGCGGCGAGTTCGGCCGCTTGCGCGTTCTGGCCGACCGCGTGCGTGGTCGCGGCATCCTGCGGGGTGAGACGATCTACACGGTCGACAGTGACACGATCGGAAAATGTCGATGGGTCTTCAAATGGGAGACCTCGATCGATCCCGGAGTACCGCTCGACTGCAGCTAGTCCCGCGGCGTGACAACGGACGTGTGCGTCGGGACGAACGCCAGGGGAGTAGTGCGTCATGAAGCGTAGCGGCAATACGGTTCTCATTACTGGGGGGTCGAAGGGCATCGGCCTCGAGCTGGCGAAGGTCTTCGTTCGCGAGGGTAACCGCGTGCTTGCCTGCGCACGCAACGCACAAGCGCTCGAGGATGCGAAGAAGGTAGTGCCCGGGCTCGAGACATTCGTGTGCGATGTCTCCAAGGATACGGACCGCCAGGCCCTCTTCGAATGGGCGACGACGACCGCGCCGGATCTGAATATTCTGATCAACAATGCCGCGATCTTGAACGCGATGAATTTCGCCGACGACGCCATCGCCTCGACAACGATCGAGTCCGAGCTGTCGATCAACATCGCCAGCCCCATCCACTTGATCGTGCTGTTCCTTCCGCAGCTTCGCAGGCAACCGCTCGCTGCGATCGTAAGTGTGACGTCGATCCTGGCCTACGTCCCGTTTACGGTCACGCCCGTGTACAGCGCCACGAAGGCCGCGATGCATTCGTACACGCAGTCGCTGCGCCATCAGCTGAAAGACACGCCCGTCAAGGTGTTCGAGGTCATGCCGCCCCCGGTCGACACCGCGATGGCGGACGGTCTGGAGGCGCCGAAAATGTCGCCCTCGGATGTCGCCGAACGTGCATTCAACGGGATCGTCGCCGACCGGGCCGAGATTCGGCTGGGCCTGACGAAGGCGAGCTACTACATGAGTCGCATTGCGCCCGCGCTCGCCTTCCGCTTCATCAATGCCAAAGGCGAAAAAGCCGGGTAGAGGCCTGCCTCCGCGTCACCGACCGAGCAGACTCTTGGCGACACCCGTGGTTGGGACGCGGTCGTACGTGAGCATGAGGAGCAGCACGGCGACGTAGGCAATGCGCCAGTGTGCACGCTGCGGATCCACCTGACACGCGCCCAGCGTGAGCAGGGTCCACCCGAAGGGCCAGACGGGCGCCACGAGCTAGGTAGAGGCGGCGAAGGCAAGCAGTGTCCCGTCGCGTAGCCGCGAGAGCCCGCGGCTTTCCGGCCACAGGAACGTGATGGCGATCGTCGCCTCGATGAAGACCGTCCACCAGGTCACGCCCGTAGCGAGCAACACGATCGCTGGGCTGGCGGTCAACTCCGCCACGGCGGACCCGGTACCGAACAGTCCATCGACCACCGCGACGTTGTGTGATGTGTCAACCTCCTACTTTGGCGAGCACAGCGGACGCAGCGTTACGGTGCCGTTGCTCTGTATGCGGCACCCGCCGCCGTGGTCAATCGCGCTCCGCTCGACCTCTGCGTGTCGCGTGTTCGCGCGCCCTGCGCGGGATGAAGAGCGCACCGAAGTAGTAGAGAACCGGTGCCAGCAACCAAATCAATTGTGGCAGAAGCGTGACGCCGTACCCGCGAGCCCGGAAGAGCACCGGGTTCCAAGAGTACGTGGTCAGATAGACCCAGCCGTCGTTGCCGATGCTGATCAACTCGACACAGAGCGCCGACAGCTGCCCCCAAACGAGCAGCACCGCGAGTTCACGCCCCGCGAAGGAGCGCAACACGGGCGCCGGGCAGAGCAGATGGATCAGGCCGATGCCCACCAGAAAGAGACCGCCGTCCCAAAGCGTATGACCGACGAGAAAGAACAGCCAATGCACCGGAGGCGTGCGTACGAACGTGATGAGGGGTAACCCGACATCGGCACCGCTCATAACGAAGATGGGTATCTCCCACAGGAGCCCGATCACTACGCCGAGCCAGAACAAGCTTCCGATGCCCGCGTACGAGCGCCCGAGCAGCAAGACCAGCACCGGAAGTCCATACCCGACCAGCAGATCGAGATGGTAGAAACCCGCGTACAATGCAGCAACCATGCGCCCCCGCCCGACAGGCCTTTCCCACGTCGGCGCATGATTGTACAGGCGGCCCGGCCGCTGCTACTCCGTCGTTCATGCGACTTTCCGAATTGACGACCGAGGAGCAGATCGTCCTGGTGGCCATCCTCGAGCTGACCATTGCGAGTGATGCGCGCGTCTCCGACGACGAGCAGGCGCAGATCCAGAAGGTGGTCACCGCCATTGGCGCGGACGCCTATCGCCGTGCGTCAACCGAGGCCGACAAGCGATTCGAAGACGAGGAGCAGCTGCGGATGCACGTCCCGACCATCGCGCGTCCCGCGGCGCGCGAGCTGATCCTCGAAACAGTGCTCGAAGCGGCGTTTCCCGGTACGATCGATGCCCACGAGTCATCTCGCCTCCAATGGCTGGCCGACACGTGGGGGCTCAAGATCCGTCCCCTGAAGTCAGGGCATCCGAGCTAGGGCTGCGCTGTGCGTCCTCGAAACTCCGAATGGCAGAACCCCCACGTCGAGCACGTCATCGGCTCTATCAGGCGCGCGTGCACAGACCACGTTATCGTCCTCGGCGCGGACCACCTGCGGCGCGTTCTGAGATTGTACGTCGAATACTACGACCGGGACCGCACGCATGGAGCCCTGTACAAGGATGCGCCCGACACGAGACCTGCCGCTGCGCGCGGAAGCGGCCACGTCGTCGCGCTATCGCGAGTCGGAGGTGTCCATCACCGCGCGTGGCTCGGGTCCCCCGGGTGGGTGGCTCAGCAAGGCCCCATACGCTAGGCTTCGCCGGTCGAGCCATGCATCGGGAGCCGCACGGGATCGCCTTCGGGGGTGATACGTTACGCCAGGCCAGCGTGGGGCAGTTCACGGTGGCCGAGGCGCAGTACGCACCACACCGGCGTGTCGAGATGCACACGCACGCGAACCCGCACATCGGCGTGGTGCTGGACGGCTCGTGCGTCGAGCGGAACGGCAGGCGCGCGGCGGCGCTCGGTCCGATGAGTGTGGCGGTGAAAGCCCCCGGCGACAGCCACGCGAACGAGGCCGGCGCGCGCGGGACGCGCTATCTCCTGATCGATGTGGCGAGCGAGTATCGCGTCCGCGACATCTTCGAAGAGTACCGTGACCTCCGTGGCGGTGTGCTCAGCGCGTTGGCGCTTCGGCTCCGGAGCGAGCTGGCGATCGGCGACGGTGCCTCGCGGCTGGCGATCGAAGGGCTCGTTCTCGAGTTCTTCGGCGAGATCTGTCGCGCCAAAGCAGAGCGTCCGGAACGCTTCGAGCCGCCGTGGCTGCGCGACGCATGCGAAGTCATCCGGGCGCGGGTGCGCGAGGCGCTCTCCCTGGACACCATTGCAAGCGCGGTCGGGGTCCATCCGTCGCACCTGGCGCGCACGTTCCGGCAGCGCCTCGGTGTCACGCCGGGGCACTTTCTTCGTCGCGTCCGGGTCGACCGGGCGACGAGGTTGCTCAGCGACACCAACCGGCCGCTCGCGGACGTCGCGGCTGAGGCGGGCTTCTACGACCAAAGCCACCTCACGAACGTTCTGCGGCTCGCCACGGGGTTGACGCCGTCGCAGTACCGGCACGCGGTGCGGGCCGGTACGACGCGATCCACGTCCAAGCACGCAAGGCAGGTCCAAGACGAGGACTGAGCGTCCGTTCTAGGGTCTGCCCATGAGCCTCCAGGAACGACGCTTTCACCTCGTAGACTTCAACATCGCGCGAGCGCGCGGGCCGATCGACAGCCCGGTCATGCACGGCTTCACCTCGCGACTCGACGAGATCAACGCCATTGCCGATGCTGCCCCCGGTTTCGTCTGGCGACTCGAGACCGAGGCCGGCAATGCTACGTCCATTCGCCCGTACGAGGACGATCGCATGCTGATCAACCTGACCGTGTGGGAGTCGATCGAGGCGTTGTCCGCGTTCGTGTACCGGACCGCCCACGGCGGCCTCGTGCGGGATGGGCAGGGCTGGTTCGAGTCGCTCGGAGCACCGCCACTCGTGCTGTGGTGGACTCCGGTCGGTGACACGCCGACCGTCGAGGAGGGCATGGCGCGTCTCGACCGGCTCCGCGCCGAAGGGCCGACTCCTGACGGGTTTACGTTCCGCGTGAAATTCCCGCCGCCGAGCGGGTGAGCCGGCTCTCGCCCGTCGAATCTCAGACGACCCGATCGGGCTGTCCGGACCACGACCACGCAACGCCGACCCGGCTGATCCCGAGCATGAAGCCGCCGAGTGCGCGTGGGTGCAGAGACCCGCAACCGTTTGGGATTCCGCTTCATTGGGAATGGCGGGAGCCTCGAGCTGCGCCGGCCCGAAGGCCGCTCGAGCGTACGGCGCGTTCGGCGCCGCGGGTGCTGGGTGACCCATGCCTGTGGAGGAGGCTCGCGAGCGTGGTAG
The DNA here is from genome assembly GCA_029262315.1 of Deltaproteobacteria bacterium. Classification (GTDB taxonomy): domain Bacteria; phylum Desulfobacterota; class Binatia; order UTPRO1; family UTPRO1; genus JAJCZP01. The sequence goes on from JAJCZP010000213.1 coordinate 8,880, forward strand.
ACTCCTCCGATAAGGTCTACAGGCCAGACGTAAACACGGGCGTCCGCCAGGGCTGCCAAGACAGGGGGAACAAAAATGGCCGTACGCAAGAAAAAGACGGCGGCTCGCAAGGCGCGCGCAGTCGACATCCAGCTTCCCGCGACGCTGAAGGAGTTCAGGCGCGACGTCGGCAAGCAACTTGGGCGGGTCGAGAAGGAGATTGAGAAGACCGCGGCCACCGCACGCAGGCGGGCGACGAAGCTGCTGCGCGAGGCGAGCCACACGCTTGGCCGCTACGAGCAGCAGGGGGAGCAGGCCTGGAAGAAGCTCTCGGGGACGGCTCGTCGCGACGCCGAAAAAGTCGTGCACCAGCTCGAGAAGTTCTTCGCCGGTACCCCGAAGAAGCGCGTGAAAAAGGTGGCGAAGAAGCGCTAGCGCGCGATTACCAACGTCGCCTGGTCATCCGTTGCCGAACGGAGAGGTTGGGATCCGACTGTGCCTCCACGCGCGGTTCGAGCTGTGCTCCATGGCGCGGCCGCACCGGAAGTCGAGCAGTCCGATTGCGACGAGACTGATGGCGTGGTGGCGACGTCCTCGTCTGGAGCGGCGTGGAAGCCGTGCGACCGCGATGGATCGAGCCAGCGCAGATGGCGGTAGTTCGACATCGCCTCACTCCGCCGCGTGGTCCATACGGAGATGATCCGAGGTGATCGGAGCGCACCTCGCGGTTCGCAGTTCGTCGTTTCCTCGCACGGTTGTGATGTGGAAGAACCGGGGCGAACCTCAGACTGCGAATTCCCAATCCTGGTGCCGCGTGTTCGAGTCACGCCGGGGGCACTTCGTAACGGCGAACGCGACGATGCACGTTGCCAGCACGAGTGGCACTCTCTGCTTGGTCCACCGATAGGTGTACTGGCCGGCGACTTCAGCCCCGAGGATGGCCGCGAGTGCCACGGCCCATTCCGCACCTCTAGGTCCATTCACAAGCTGTAGCGCGAGCATGGCAAGCATGCCGGCCCAGAGGAAAGCTCCGAGTGCAACGAGTCCGGTCGCCGTCAGCCGTAGCAGGAGCCGTGGTCCAGCGACCGCAGCTACGCCAACGACGCCGAGTGTGGCCAAGGCTTGTCCCAGGCCGACCCATCGGGGCAGGTTCGGCCCCACGGAGACGGCCCAGAACAGGGCGGCGATGAGAATGCCGAGCACGACGGCCGAGCCTCGGGGGAGTGGGCGCTTGGTGGAGTAGCGGGAGAGGAAGACCAGCAAAGGGTCCGAGGCTCGTCGGCTGGGAGCCTTCGGCCGCTCGTCGCGAACGGGAACCATTGTCAGGACGATCGCCAGCATCGCCCCGACCAGTTGCACCATGGGTTCCCTTCCAAGGCCTCTCACACGGCCAGCTTAGGAGTGCGTCCAATCACCTCGCTACGGGTCGTCGCCAATCCGTATTTCGGAGTAGAGCACGCTGTTTCACCGCAGGGGACTGTCGGAAGCATGCCTCTTGTCAGCCGACGTGCCTCATCGTCCTGGTCGTTTCGTGCGCCCGACTTCCTGCGCCTCGTTCGCTCGCCATGCGTTGGCGCTACGATTCCGGTCCAGAATCCCCTCCGTGTCGGACGTGGCCTTCCAGCCTCCAATCGCAGGGCTTCACGGCGACGGGGGGCCGTGACCTGCTTCGCTCCGAAATAGTGCTCACCGCCACCCCGTAGCGCAGCGAGTGGTCGCGCCCGTAGCGTGACGGCGTGAAGCACGGGGCATGTCATGCGATCGCGGTCGTCTCGTTGGAAGACGTGGCGTTGGCCGAGGCCGACTGCGATCCCAATGCGTCGAACTGGCGATGAAGGAGCACGCGATGAAGAGCGCGGTGTGTGTCTTGGTAATGGGCATGGGTCTCGTCGGTATCTGGGTCGGAAGCAGTAGTGCTCTTCGACATGAGGTTGGGCCACGCAAGGATCCGACGATCTCCCCCCTCGGCGATCGGTTCTTTGGCGTGAAGGCGTTTTCAGCGAAGCGGGCGCTGGTGATCGGGTACGGCGGCCGAATACTCGAGACCACCGATGGCGGCCGCACCTGGGGGGGTGTGCCAACGCCGACCAGGCGCGCCTTGTACGATATCAGTTTCGGAGACCCTCCTGACCACCGGGTCGGATGGGTCTCGGGTGAGGCAGGCATCCTCCTGCGAACGACGGACGGGGGGCGGACCTGGACGCAGCAGGAGAGCAACACTGAGATGCCGCTGTTTGCCATCCATGCGTTGACGCCCTTGCATGCGTACGCGGTTGGGGATCGCTCCGTTCTGCTCCAGACAATGGATGGGGGCGCGACGTGGGAGGTCCGCAAGGTCCCACTTCCGCGCGACGGACTTACCGAAGCGGAGCGAATCGTCATGCAGGATCCGGTGCTCTACGGCGTGACCTTCACCGACATGTCGCACGGGTGGGTGGTCGGTGAGTTCGGGACGATTCAGCACACCGCGGACGGCGGACAGACCTGGGAGGCGCAACAGATGAGTCTCCTCAGCGAGACCAGGGCCAGCGTCTTAGATCTCCCGACGTTCTTCGGCGTGGCCTTCAGCGATGCGCGCGAGGGCATCGCGGCCGGACTCGAGGGTGGGATCGTGCGGACCCGCGACGGGGGAGTCACGTGGGCCTTCGAGCTGGTTGATGAGGCGGTCGCCGTGCGCGATCCGCTCTACGCCCCGTTTCTCTCGGCAGACGGGACGGGATGGGTGATCGGGTCGAGCGGCGAGGTCGTAACGGTTGCGCCTGGTCGGTCAGTCTGGACCCGCGCCGCGTTGGGTATGGAGATCCACACGTGGCTTCGGGGCATCGACTTCTTCGATCGGCACCATGGCTGGATCGTGGGCGGATTCGGCACGATTCTCACCACACGGGATGGTGGGAACACCTGGACGACGAGCTACGGCTGACGAATGCGACGCAGCTCCGTCAAGGGCATTGCTTCCGGTGCCTGCCGCTCCTACGCACAACATGTGAAGGCGTGGCTGGTGATCGTTGGGCTCAGTGTGCTGTGCATCGGAGATTCGGTGGCGTTTGGTTGTCTCATGGGGCCGGAGCTGCACGTGCTGGACCCCGACGAGGAGAGGGTCGAAACCGAGGCTCCGTCCCGGCCCGTCGCAAGGCTTGCACGTATCGGACGCGGGGCAGGGATGTCGTGTTGCCCCTGGCCGCACGCCGAACGCGGAGGACGTTTCGCATGGTCTTGAAGCGCTACAATGAAATCCTTTTCGCGGTGCTCGGCACGCTCGCGGTGCTCGGTCTCTTTGCGCTGGCGCTGTCGCTGATAGGTCGCACCACGGCTTCGCCGACCGATGGAATAGCCATCAACCAAACGATGGCGGCCAAGGGCAAACAAAACCTCATTGTTTGCCCGCCGGTATCCGTTGCGGGCTCTGATTTTGAGTACTTCCCAGTTGGCGTTGTCGTTGAGGCCAACGCTGACATGAGGCCCGGCGTGGCGGCTATGCGCGTTGGACGCCGGCAATCCTTTGGCAGCCGCTGCGGCGGGTCGTATTTCGGTGCGGACGCTCGGATCTTCAACGCGATTGTACGCAACCGCGTCTCTGGCGAGCAAGCACTGATTCTTGACGGACCAGCTCAGATTCAGGAAGTGACATTGCCGGATCCTGAGTGCGACTCCGGCGAAGGTGACGTTCCATGTGGCATCGTGCTGTGGAAAGTGCGCACCCAAGATACCAACCACGATAATGTCATCAATCGAGATGATGCACTAGCGGTGGCTGTGTCGCACGCTGACGCCAAGGATCTTCGCGTGGTAACTCCAAGTTCGGCAACGGTTCTCGCTTCTCACTGGGATCCCGCAGCCAACAAGTTCTATTTTCTGATTGTCGAGGATACCAATGGTGATGGTGGTTTTTCGGGGGAAGACGGATCTGAGATCCTGGAAACCAGCGCGACGAACGCCGCTCTAGCGCAGGCAGTTGTCGAGCCATCTGTGATGGAACGCCTGGTAAAGGCGGTGCGGTAATTGGCCGACAGCAGGGAGCTTTCTCGGCTAGGGCACGAGCCGACCGATGGGGATCTTGCGCGAGTGCGCGCGGCAGCGACTTGAAGCCGTGCTCAGCGAGTTAGAGGCGTACCCGTGATCGACGAGAATGGCACCCCCGCCGATTGGCCAAGGTGTCAGGCCGCAGCTGGAAGTCCTCGGTTGCGACAGGCGCTACTGAACGTGGATGTCGACCGTGGTGTCAACGGTGAGCGCCCCTGGGCCGGGCAGCCCGGTGGTTGTGTTGATCGCGACCGCGCGAGTTGTGGGTAGGCAGAACCCCGCCGAGACCCATGTTGCGGTGGACGTCCCGCACTGGCCAGTCCGCGTGATCTCGGGTCCGAAGCACGGTCGCGTCTTGGCGATGCAGCCGCCCGCTCCAGGGAAGATGTCTCGGCAGTCAGCGCCGGCTTTCTCAATACGACAAGACCGGTGGCGGGCGGAGGAGCAGACGCCGTCGATCGGGCCTGCCGGGCAAGAGCCGTTGACGCACTGCCGGTCGGTGCACGAATTGGGCTGGAGTTGATCCGGACAGTAGCAGCTTCCCGGTTCGAACGACGATGCAATGCAGTCGCGAGACGAGGAAACGGCCGCCGTTCCTGTTGTCAGATCCAGGTCGATGTTAATCTCGCCGACGCTACTTCCTGCGGGTGGACAATCGACCGATGTCGGACCGAGGCTGGCATTGAGACTGTGCACGTCGCACGGACTACCCTGCGCCGTGCCGCCCTCACACGTGCCGCTGCGGGCTCCATCGTTCGGCGTCGCGTCGCCGATGCAGAGCGGGCAGGGCTTCCCGATATCTTGTTCCAGAAATACGCGGGCCTCGATCGGAAGAGCAAGATCGCCGCAACCGGTGCTGAGGTCGTACGTGCCCACGATGGGCTCTCGGAGCACATTCTGGACGCAGATCGGAACACCGCCCGATGACAGCGGCTGCGGGCCCCCGATCGTGCTCCCGACCGCGTACCCGTTCTCTGCGACGCAGACGTTGCCGGCGCAACATAGATCCGCTTCAAGTTGCCGAAAGGCCCCGAACGCCCCATCGTGGCTGATTCCGGTCCAGCCACGATCGTAGTCGCCAGCGTCGGTCGTCAGTGTGAGGTGGTGTGTTGCGTCCCCGCACGAGGGGTTCGGTCGCGGGGTCGGGGTTGCCGAGGGCATGCTCAGGACGCTGGGGTGGGCGATGCGCACGAGGTAGTTCGCGGCTGCGATGTGCGTGCAGATCACGCACTCGCGCGCCTGCAGGCTCGACGAGAGCACAAACGAACAGGAGGGCTCGATCGCCTGACACCAAACCGGAAAGCCGAGACCATCCGGCGGTGCCGACAGCAGATCGACGCCCGTGCTCGTGCACCTACGGTCGATAGCTCGACGGGCCTTGTTCCGAAGCTGCACGATCTTCTCTTTTGTTTTCTCATGCGTAATCGGGGAAACGCTTCCGCCTTCTCCGACGCATCGTGTGTCCAAGGGCAACCGGCCTTTCTCGAGTTTTTTCAGGCAGGCTTGCTCGGCTTTGATGGTTTTCTGGACCAGCGTGGCGGCTGCCTTGTCGATGGTGAGTTGGCAGGTGGTGGCGGGATTGCGGGCGGCCTCGCTGGGATGGGCAAGCCCCAGCCCCAGGATCATGGCGGTTCCGATCTTGAGGCGGCGGAAGCTTCCTGTGCTCGCACGGAAGCGTCCAGGCCCGGTCGGTGGAGCTCTCACTTCGCTGCTCGCGGGCTGGAGCCGGACGCCGATGCTTCTTCGCGTCGAGGTAGGCTCCCGCGCGGATCTAGCTGGATGCGTCGCATGGTCTCGCCCTTCCTGCCCATGTCGGTAGGTCTCTCGCTATGGGCCAGCATGAGTGCCCCAGTTATCGGCTATTCGACCCCGCGGGCGCAAGGGTGTCTGGGGCACTCGTGCTGTGCCAGTCCAAAGTGCCCGCGTTGTTCGCGGTGGAGTGACCCCGATCGAGTGGACACCAGACCCCTATTGGTGCTCTTGGTGTCAGCGCCGGTGCACGTCGGTGCACATGAAACACCAGGTTCTGCTGGGTTTCGCACTCTCGGTGCACCTTGGTGCACGACTGGCGTAAGATTCCCAATCCTGGTGCCGCGTGTTCGAATTACGCCGGGGGCACTTGTGGCTCGATGCCGCGCGGAGATCGCGGAGTGCTTTGCGAGCAGCGCGGCGGTGCGACGGCCGAGGCCGCTACACTTTCACGTTCTGGAACTCTTGACCGACCCAGCGCACTTTGGGTGTGATGTAGGCGACCCAGCCGACGAGGGCCAACGCGACGGGGGCGACTGGGAACCACGCGAAGGCGGCGAGCCAGACCCCGGAGAACGCGATGAGTCGGAGTCCGGCGAGTGCGACGTGTTGCCGTGACTTGAAGCCGCGTGCGTTCACGAACCAGCCGTTCGCGATGAGGAGCGCGGCGAAGATCGGCCACGGGACGCCGACAGAGTCGAGCACCGGTTCGGTGTCGAGCGCCGCATCCGCGGTGCCGGAACTGCTCTCGAGCGCGTCGGCGATCCTCGCCCACACGTGCTCGGCCGTCGGTCGTTCGGTCGCACCACCCACGTTCCTATGGGTCGGTACACTCCGCCATCGGTACAGCACGCGGTCTCGAGTCAACGCGAGCACGCCGGGTTGGTAGTAGCCCTTCGGGTGCGCCGGTGCCCAGTCGACGGCATACTTGGTGGTCGCCTCCAGGAACTCGAGGCGCTCATTGACGAACAGGTCGAGCCATCCGCGCTCGCGACAGGCACCGGAGATCTCGTGGTGGGGATCGCCGATCGTTCCGAAGTCCAGATGCCAGTCGGTCGCGGCCCGACCCGCGAGCGTCTGGGGCTCGCTCGAGATCGCGTAGATCTCGCCGCCCGCGGCACGCACCTTCTCAGCAACGCCGTGCTTCACATAGCCCCGCAACTCGGAGCGACAGGGCGGTCACCAGAAGCCGCGATAGAAGACGAGCACGACGAAGGCGTGCCGGGCGAGACTGCGATCGAGCCACCCACGCAGCGCACCCGGGGGCGGGTCTAATTCTGCGGGTGGAGGGCCATCGACCGCTACCGGCGCGTCGTCGTCGAGGAGCGCGACGTCGTAGTCGTCACCGCGGCGCGTGACCCGGAACGACCGTGGCTCGCAGCGATCTCCGCCGCATAGGACCAGCCGAATCTCGCGAGATCCCGCCATCTCGAGCGCGGCCTCCGGATCCAGGATGCCGGTCACCTCAAACTCGACGTCCGCGCGGCGGTTGAACCATGCGAGCGCCGCCTCGACCTCCAGTTTCAGGCCCTCGGGTATGGAGTCATGGACGCTCGTCACGATCGATGGATCTCCGCGTGTGAGGTTCTCGGCGTTGTAGCACGAAGCCGCGCCGAGCGGCTAGTGAGATCGCGTTCGTGTAGCGGTGTCATGTCACCACTCAGTCACCACCCTCACGGCACGTCAGGTGACGCTACAGCACGTGTTGGGGACGCACAGAGCGGAACCTGAACCTGAGAGCACCTCAGAGCTCCTCGGGGAACGTCTGGCGCGAGCTTCCTAGTCCTGGTGCCGCGTGTTCGAGTCACGCCGGGGGCACTGACCAATTCACGACCTTACGCCGCTGCGCGTCCGCCCGCGAGGGCGCTTGGTGTTGGCGTGGTGTTGCCGGCGAACACCAGGGCCTCCAGTACGCGCCCGCAGCCGCTCCGCGATGCCGAGCGGGGTGACGTCATCCGAAAGGCGCGTTCATTGCGCTGCAGCGATGTATGGTCGGCAAGGCGTTCGTGCTTCACACGGCTACTTGCCGTCGAGGATTTCCAGTACGACCTTGCGGTTCACACGCGAGGCAGCGGCGTTCAGAATGGTCCGGATCGACTGCGCGGTTCGGCCCTCCTTGCGGATGATCCGCCCGAGGTCTTCGGGTGCGACCTTGAGTTCGAGAAGCGATACTCTATCACCCTGCGTTTCCTTCACCCCTACGGCTTCGGGGTTGCTGACCAGGTAACGTGCCAGACACTGCAGCAGTTCCTTCATGTCTTCCCCCCTCCGCACGCAGTTCGATCGCCTTCGCGTACGGGACGGAGCTGGCCTGCGTATGGCCCGGCATCCGCCCCACCCGACTAGAACAGGAGGTAGCCGACCGGGAGGCCCTTGTACATGGAGTCGAAGAGGTCACGGACACGCGCATTCGACTCTCCTTTCGAGAACCCCGGGTTAGAGAAGAGTATGGCGAAGCGTGACCCACTCGTATCCTAGTATCTGGATTGTCGAGTCGTGCGGCTCGATGAGTAACCCCGTGTCGCACCCTGCCCGGTCCGGCGGGTCGCGGGTCCCAATCCCGCCCGCTCATGTGCTACACGAGCCGTACGTGATCTTTCTTCTGCTCTTCATCGTCCTTCCGGCAAGCGAATTGGCCCTGCTCCTCGAGGTTGGCAAGCGGATCGGGACCATCGAGACGCTCGCCCTCATCGTCATTACTGGCATCGTCGGCGCGGCGCTCGCCCGTCATCAGGGGCTGCAGGTCCTCCAACAGGTCGAGCGGGAGACTCGCGAAGGGCGGATGCCGGGCGGCGCGCTCGTCGACGGGGTAATCATCTTGATCGCGGCGGCGCTCCTGGTGACGCCGGGCGTCCTCACCGACGCCTTCGGCTTCCTCTGCCTGATCCCGCTCACCCGCCGGATCATGAAGGCCACGGTCGTTCGCTGGTTCGAGCGGCGCATCCAGAGCGGCGACGGTGGCATGAAGATCTATTTCAGCCACGGCGAAGGACCAGAGACGGGCCCTCGCCGGGTACGGGACATCACACCAGACGACGCTCCCCGGCGTGTTCGAGACATCACCCCAGACGACGACGAGCGCGGGCGCTGATCTGTATGGCCTCCTGCAAGACATGAAAACGGATCACCTCAGATACCTCTGCTCCCATCATGGCCTCGGTGCGCCGACGAGCGTCCCCACGAAGGTTCCCGGAGGCTTTCATCACAAGATGTGGCGGGTCGAGACGGAGAGGGGCACCTACGCCGTCAAGGAGCTGTGCCCCGCCGCCGACCTAAGCGATGAAGACACGATTAATGACTACAATGTCTCGGAAGCGATCGCGGAGACCTTCGCCGGCATCGGGATCGCGGCGGTCGTCGCCTTGAAAGTGGCCGACGATTACCTGACGATCGTCGGCGATCGTGGGTACCTGGTCTACCCGTGGTGCGATTACACCGCTCTCGAGCAACACCAGGTCGACGAGCGCCATGGCCTCGAGGTCGCGCGCCTGCTGGCCAGGATGCACTGTGCGGACATTCACGTGGCCGGCATCAAGGGGACGGAGCTCGAGGCTTTCCCGGTCGAACGAGTCGATGAGTTGGTGCACAGTGCCGGCGAACGCCGGGCCCTGAACGCCAGGTCACTGAGCAGCCACCGACGGCGCTTCGGCGAGATCGTCCAACTCCACAACGAGGCCATCGTCGAGTTGAACAAAGAGCTCGTCATCGGCCACGGCGACTTGGACCAGAAGAACATCCTGTGGGATGATCGCGATCGGCCGGTCATCATCGATTGGGAGTCCGCGGGAAGGTTCAGCCCGACTTACGAGATCATCCTGGCCGCCCTCGACTGGAGCGGTGCGGCCTCGGAGCTCAAACCGGGGTTGTTCCGAAGAATGCTCGAAGCCTACCAGGACGCCGGCGGCAAGCTCGAGATCGATGCGATGGAAGCTTCGGTCGATTACATCGTGGGCGAGTGGGTGATCTGGCTCTTGTACGGCGTCGGCCTCTCCCTGGAAGAGCCGGACCCGAGACAGAGGGAAATCGACGCGGAGCAGCTCGAATCGTTGATACCGACCATCCTGCGCATGAAGGAATTGACGCCGGAGCTCCTCGATCTGGCGGGCGCAGGTCGAGGATCGGTAGGAGCGTCCGGGAAGGAATCCCTCAGAACGCGAGCACTCTGGCCGGACGTCCTCAGCAACGATCAGACCTTCGAATTCGATACCAGCGCCTGCAGCGTAGAACGTACGAGCGAAGATCATTACCTCATCCGCTGGGGTGGCACGTCGCGTGGACAGAGGATCGCCGTGTGCATGACCGACAATCCGGCGAATCTCTACGACAGCAGCATCCATGCCCTCCACGACCTGTGCGGTCCGGCGATTCAATCGAGCGATCGCGAAGTCGTGATCGCCAATCCGGATCGGGAAGTGAGGCATTACTTCCTCCTGCAGCCGGAGAAGGGCGAGCCGATCGTCCTGGCCGAGCGCAAGGTGGCCCTGGAGGGTACCCCGAACTTCCGCGATCTCGGCGGATACGAAACCGCCGAGGGGCGCCGTCTGAAATGGGGAAGGATCTATCGCTCCGGAAAGCTGTGCTCGTTGACAGAGGCGGATGTTCACTACTTCAAGCGATTGGGCGTCAACGTCGTCTGTGACTTCCGGTTGGACTTCGAGAGACAGATCGAGCCCAGTTGGCTCGGGGACGAGAACGCGCCCAATCGCACGGAGCTGCCGGTCTCTCCGGGCAGCGCCGAGAGCTTCAAGAAATGCGTGTATGACGGAATCATCGAGGTCTACGACTCGACCGACGTCATGAAGGACATGAATCGTGATTTCGTCATCAGCCAGACATCCCAGTACGCCCGGATGTTCCAGCTCATGCTGCGAGGCGACCATCCGATCTTGATCCATTGCGCATCAGGCAAGGACAGAACGGGATTCGGCGCAGCCATCATCCTGGATGTACTCGGGGTCGACGAGGATACCATCGTCGAGGACTATCTGCTGACGAACCAATTCCTCTCCATCCAAAAGGAAATGGAGCGACTGTCGAATACCTTCGTCGACAGCCGGGGCTTCGTCGTACCCGATTCAGTTCTGCATCCGCTCATCGAAGTACGCCCCGAGTACATCAAGGCCTGCTTCGAAGAGATCGAGCATCGCTACGAGTCGAAGCAACATTTCTACGAAGAGGCGCTCGGATTGGAAGGGCCGATGATCGAGAGATTGAAGGAGATCTATCTGGACTAGACGAGACGTTCCTCTGCTTGCGCAGGAGGGCGTACTCACGCACCAGATCTGCCGGCGAGCGGAGCCGGTCAAGCAGTTAGCCCTGGATGGGTCGGGTGGAGGGGCGCGTTCATCGGCGTATCCGGTCGCGAAGCAAGCCGATGCGCATCGCAAAGCACCAGGGCAGGTGTGTGGGCATCGCGGCGTTCGCGGCTTATCCCGGACTCGGGTCAACCAGCCTGTCGGATAGTGAATCCCTCGCGATTCCGAACCGGATGGCCGCGGTAGCCGGTACGGCACCGCCGTGCCGTCATCTTTCAGGTATACCGCCAGGGTACGGTTAACATGGCCCTCGGTGTCAGCGTCTCGAATGCATGCACGTAGATCGCCTGTGAGTGCTTGCGCGGCGATGTTGGCCTGCCTGGGAGTCTCGCGTATCGTCTCGACTATGCCAGGTGAAACAAGTGGGGGAAACTCCGCACAGCGGTCTGCCGGCGATGCGTTGGGAATGCCCGTGCCACCCGTGCGGGTGGCACGGCTGGCGAATCGACTGCGCAACAGTGTTGGTGCACTGCACGATAGAATGGCGCCCGGTTTCGTCGTTGTTCTCGAACGCATGCTTGGGCTGATCGACAACAAGGCGCTGTTTGCCGCCGTAGAGTTGGGAGTTCCGGATTTGCTGGCGAAGGGACCCCGCAGTGCACGGGAGATTGCTGCCGTGCTCGACGCCGATGCCGACGCGCTCGATCGCCTGCTTCGGTATCTAGTTTGCCGGGACGTCTTCACGGTTTCGCCGGACGGTCGCTATGCCAACAACGGCGCCAGCGAGGTGCTGACATTGAATGCGCCGATCCCGTGGCGCGACTGGGTCCTGTTCTTCGGCAGCGATTGGAACGGCCGGATCTTCGATCGGTTGCCGCAGCGAATTGCCGAAGGCGCGGCGGCGTGCGAGGCGGCGTTCGGGGTTGGGTTTTTCGAGTACATCAATCAACGTAACTCCGACGCCGGCAGGGCGTTCAACGGAGCGATGGCGGCGGGAGCACGGCTGCAATCCCTTCTTTTTGCCGAGACGATGGATCTCAGCCGCTACGTCCGCCTCTGTGACGTCGGCGGTGGCACTGGCGAGGCATTGACCCACTTGCTCAGTGCCAATCCCCAGATCCACGGAACGGTGTTCGACCTGCCGGCGCTGGGAAGCGATGCCGCGACGGTGCTCACCTCCGCGGGATTGATCAATCGCGCGCAGTTTCTCGGCGGTGATTTCTTCGACGCCGTCCCCACGGGATACGATCTCTACACGATGTTCGCGGTCATCCACGATTGGGACGACGACTGTTGCGTACGGTTGCTAGAGAACATTCGCGATGCGATGGACCCGGACGGACGCATCATGGTCATCGAGAAAGTCGTGCCGAGCGGCCGAGGATACGATTTCTCGAAGGCATCGGACATGCTGATGCTCGTCCTGGGAGATGGGGGTCGTGAACGAACAGAGTCCGAATACGAGGCTCTCTTTGCGCGCGCCGGCTTGCACGTTTGTCGCCGCGTTGTGTTGCCGTCGCTGTTCGATGTGTTCGAGCTTCGCGTCTGATGGCAGAGTGGCCGGATCCTGAAGGTTGGAGTCGTGTGCCGGGAGCCGCGGGCGGGCCACAGCCATTGTCCGACTTCGGGGCAATACGTCACCCACAAGCGGGCAGTCACGCGATCTATCATCGCCAAAGCTCGCGTATGGTCATGTCTTGTCTGATGAGCGCGATGCGCGGTCCAGTTCCCGATGGAGTCTTGCCGCGTGGCCGCTGGCGCCGATCTGCGCGTAGTGGCTCTGCGCGCTGCGCAGGTGCGCATCGCTCGCTTTCATGTATTCGGCGGCCTTGGCCACCGCCGCGCGCGATGCCTGCATTGCCCACTACGGGGCCCCCTGTTTCGCCTGCGATATGCTCTTCGGCGAGCGGTACGGCAGCGTCGCCCAAGGCTACATCCGGTTGCGTCGAGGCCAAGGAGATCTCGAAGAATAAGAGCAGGTTGAGCCACTGCGTTCGGGATAGCAACAACACGTCCATCGAGTGCGTCACGGGTCCTTGACTCCGTCGAGCGGACGGAAGGATACTACGTGACATACTCGCCTCGCGACCGTCAGGCGTGGTAAGTCCGTGGACCTCGGCGTTCCGTCGAACGGACTCATCCTGCCAGGTCGCTCGCAAGCTCCGGGCGTCGTCAAGCACAGGAGGTCCGCGATGCGTTCTCGATTCGGAAGCCGAGGTGTCAAGTTCGTCGTGTTTGGCTGTCTCGCCGGATTCCTGACGATGCTCGCTCCGCATGCGATAGCGCAACCGCTCCCACTCGACGCCTTCGTGAAGTATCGGGTCAAACGGAATGCGTCGGCACCGAAGTTCTTCAGATTCGGGCCCGTCGACTTTGACAATCGCCTGACGGGCAGTCCGCTCCCGTACGTAGTGCGGGCGCCACGGGGTCTCTTCGTACCCGCGGACCTCGACGGGGGCGGGATCGCGGACGCGGCCACCCATCTTCTGGAGTACCGCGCGAATCTCAATAAGTGCTGCGCGCACGCCCAGGCCGGACTGGCGTTCTTCAAGGCCTCGAACGCCTGCGGGGACGTTGGCAGCTTCAACACGAAACCGGAGAGCGTGCTGATCCCGGTGAGCAAAAGCCTCACCGGGCCGGTGAGCCCACCCGGCAGTCACGACCTCGATCACTTCGTCTGCTTCAAGACGAGGCGTCAGAAACCACTGCCGAAGGGTACGCAGGTAACCGTCAGCGACCAGTTCGCCATCGACAAGCGCTACGATCTCCTCAAGGTCACCGGACTCTGCCTTCCCGCCGACAAGAGCGAGACCCCGAGCGACCCGTCGACCATCCTCTCGGGCCCCCAGCGCGGGGCACTGTTCCCGGTGGCACCGGCAACGATCGGCAATCCCGACCGCGGCCTGATCTGCTACAAGGCCCGGCGCGCCGGGCGTGAGATTCCACAGGTCCCTGCCGGCTGTGGGTGCGACACCGCGGTCTCGCCGAAATGCGACGGCCCGAAGATCTCGCAAACCAAGCCGCCTGCAGTCTCCGGGGTGCACACGACCGGTCAGTTGGGCGCGGCGATCATCGACGTCCGTCCGCGCGTGACCGTGTGTCTCCCGGCAGTGCTGACCGGGGGCATCCTGTAAGGGGCATCGACCGGATCGTCCTCGAAGGGCTCCGGGGCGAGGAGAGCATCGCGACGCTGTGCCGCCGATCGGATGAAGCGCGATAGTGCTGCGAGGCGGCGGCCGGTCACCACTTTGTCACCACCCTCACAGCACCTGAGGGCACCTCACAGCACCTCAGAGAACGTGTGGCGTAAGATTCCCAATCCTAGTGCCGCGTGTTCGAGTCCCGCCGGGGGCACTTGTAGGTTGATAGGCAACGGCACAGGAACATCACGCGGACAACCGAGATCTTGCGCGCCGACGCCGAGAAATTGGCCAAGATCGAGGAGCGAACGCCGACGGGGCCCATGGCCGAGCCCGAAGAGATGGCCGGCGCGAACTCTATCTCTCGAGCGAGGCGTGGCCCCTGGTCAGTGGCCACGTCCTCGCGGGCGACGGCGGATATCTGGCAGTTTGAGTGGAAGACAACAGAGGAGGAGTTCCATGACAGCCTATATCATCGTGCGGATCGAGGTGAACGACCCGGAACAGTTCCAGAAATACCGCGACGCAGTTTCGCCAAACATCAAGGCCTTTGGAGGCGATTACGCCGTCCGCGGTGGCGAGGTTGAGGTGCTGGAGGGTTCGGACGACGGGCGCCGATTGGTGGTGCTCGAATTCCCGAGCAAGGATCAGGCTAAGACCTGGTGGAACTCGCCCGAATACGCCGAGGTGAAGGCGCTGCGCAACGGGGCAGCGACGCTCGACGCGATCCTGGTCGAGGGATCGTAGAATTTCTCAACTCGGATGCAGGGGGCGTCGGCTTGGGCCTAGCCGAGACGGACCTTCTGGTCGGGGGCGAAGGCGACCGCACCCTGGGGCTCGGAGCTGCGGCGGACCGCGATCTCCTTGCCATAGACGTGGCGCGTTGAGTTCACGTTTCTTTGGTGATCCTGTCCGGGTACCGACACGAACCGTTGGCGGGTGCGTGGTCCTGACCTGATGAACGGCGCCGATCCCATCGTTGGAGCGGAAGCATCGTGGAAACGCCGCCGTCGAACGCCTCCGAGATCAACTGCTTGGAGCAGTGCCGCTGATTGACCATCAGCCGGGTTCGCGGACCGGGTCGACCGGCTGTCGCGCACTTGGGTGCTGCGTAGGCTCATCTCGGGCCGTTTGACGGCGTCGGATCGTCAGCGGTACGAGCGGCGTAGCTTGAGCGAGGAGAACGACCGCTGCGAATGACGTGCCCTGCCTGCCAGCACGAGAACCGGGAGACCGCCGCCTTCTGTGAGGAATGCGGGGGCCGCCTGGCCGCCGCATGCTCGCACTGCCAGGCCGAGCTGCGACCAGCCGCGAAGTTCTGCGATGCGTGCGGACAGCCAGTTGCGACCACCCTGAGAGCAGAGCCGCCAGCCCCTCGCGCCTACACGCCGAAGCACCTCGCCGACAAGATCCTGCAGTCGAAATCCGCGCTCGAAGGCGAGCGCAAACAGGTTACCGTGCTCTTCGCCGACGTGAAGGGTTCGATGGAGCTGGCCGAGCAGCTCGACCCCGAAGAATGGCATCGGATCCTCGATCGATTCT
>JAJCZP010000214.1 GCA_029262315.1 Deltaproteobacteria bacterium
CGCGGGAGCTTGGCTCCTCGAACACGGGATGCGTCCCGCTTCTCGTGAACCTTCGGCGCAGCCTTCCAAGCCGACGAGTTGATCTCGAACTTCGATCAGCCTATCGAACCTCGGCTCAGAGCGATTGCGCCCGGCTGGGGCAAGCTCGACATCGAGATCAAGCACCTCGCCACCCGGGGAACGACTGTCCTCGCGGAACATTAGGTCACGTGTCAGCGTTGCCGTTCCGCGGGGCCGTCTCCGAGAAGCCGAGCCGCAGCCAGAGCGGTACGAGCGTGCCCCCGAGTCCAAGCAACATCCCGTGCCATGCGCCGCGTCCGAGCCCCCACCATGTCGGCGCCGGGCTGTCGCACAGCCATCCACCAACGCCGACGAGCACCGCGAAGAGACTCCCGCTGCACGCAGCGGTCGCCGCCAGACCACGACCGAGACGCCGCACACCGTCGCCGGGATCGACACCGAGCGCGCTGGCAACCGGGCCCCACCATCCCGGTGGCCGCGTGCGCGCGAAGAAGGCGCACAACCGCTCCCGCGGCTCGGGTGTGACGAGCGACACCAGGAGCCCAACGCCCGTGGACACGCTCGCCATGATCAACAGCCGAAGCGCTTCGCTCGTCGCGGCGTTGAGCAACGGCCCGGCCGCGATCAGCGACACGACGATGCACGCGATCTCACCCCAGGCGCTGATCCGCCACCAGAGCCAGCGCAGGACCAGGATCGGACCCATCCCAGCCCCCAGGAGCAGCGCGATCCGCCAGGCGCGCTCGATCGACGTGAGCTGCGTCATGATCGCCCCCGCGACCAGCAGAACGAGCAGATTCGATCCGCGCGCCACCCACACCAGCTCGCGCGAGGCCGGCGTGCGCCCGAGCCACGCCTCGCACAGGAGCCGCTTGTAGAGATCGTTCGTCCAATACGACGCGCCCCAGTTGAGATGCGTATCAATCGTCGAGGCCAGCGCCGCGAGCATGGCCGTGAGCATCAGGCCCCGGACGCCGACCGGCAGCAGCTCGCCGATACCGCGCACGAACGAGAGCTCGCGCTCGTGCCGCAGCTCCTCGAGCGGTAGCGCGAGGTCGGGGGGAACGAGCACGAGCAGGCCGAGGGCGATCGGGAGCCACACGAGCGTGCGAAGCAGTACCTGCGCGACGGTGAACACCACACTCGCCAACCGTGCGTCGTAGTCCGACCGGCACGCCATCGTCCGCTGCGCGAGGTACCCGGTACCGTCGGCGTTCAGCTGAATGAACCACTGCAGCGCGAACACCGCCATCACAGCGAGCGATGCGTCCTTGGCGCGCGAGGGCGTGAACGCCAGGATCTCGTCCGGACGGATACCGCCGGGACCGCCGCCGTCGAAGCGGGTGCGCAGCGCGGCAACGAGCGGCTCCATGCCACCGAAGTGCTGGATGACGAAGCCCGCGTACAGGACCGTCCCGGTCATCGCGATGGTGAACTGCGCCACGTCGGTCCGGACGACACTTCGCAACCCGCCGGTCGCCGAGTACGAGAACGTTACCAGGACGATCGCGCCGAGCGAGATCATGTTGTTGGTCGAACGGACCCAGACGTCAGCGACGTCCGCCTGCACCGCCATCGGCACACCCACCCACGCGACGAGATCGTGGAGCGGTCGATACAGCGCCGGGGAGAGCCACGCATTCCACGCGAGAAACGGCTCGGCAATCGCCCGCGTCGCGAAGAGCACCCATGCCAGCACGACGCAGTTGAAGATCGTTCCGAAGTAGACAGCCTTGACGGCCCGCAGCACCAGCGCGGCCCGCCCACCGTAGCGGAGCTCGGCCAGCTCGGCGTCGGTGAGCACTCGCGCCCGGCGCCAGCTCGGAGCGAGCACGAATCCGAGCATGAGAAACGCGAGCGCGTATATCCAGAGCTGCCAGAGGGCGAAGATGCCGGCAGTCGCGACCAGCCCCGTGATCAGGAGCGGGGTATCGGCCGCGAACTGCGTCGCGGCCATGCTGATACCGGCAGTCCAGCCGCTGAGCGTCCGTCCAGCCAGGAAGTACTCGTCGAGGCTCTGCGACGCCAGTCGGCGCGCACGCCACCCCGACGTCATCGCGTGAGCGACGAACGCTGCCAGGATCAGCCCATCGATCGCGTGCAGTGCTAACATCCGATGCTTGGGGAGGTTACGTTTCCAAGCCCGGAATCGCCAGGGTAGGCATCGCGCCGCCCCGCGCTGTTGTAGTGTGGGGTAGCGTCAAGACCTCAGGAGGGCACCGTGAGTGAATCTGGCTCGTCTTCGAAGATCCAGGCCGTGGTTGGCTGGGGACTGCTCGTCCTCGGCGTCACCGTGTTCGCCGTCCGCTTCCTTCACGAGGGCGCGTACGCGGTGCCCCGGGGCGGCAACCTGTTCGGCGGGTTGGGTGCGCTGCTGCTCGGTGGCGTGCTGGTGTGGTCCGCCGTGCCGCGCGGGCTTCGGTGGCTGGCGCTGGCGGCCAGCCCGGTGGTGCTCTTCTTCGGGCTCTACGCCACGATGGCGGAGCTCGAGGAGGTGGTGTCGCTCTACGCCGCCGATAGCGCCGGCGAGCCGGCGGAACTGCGGCTCTGGATCGTGGACCGCGAAGACGGCGCGTGGGTGGGAATGCCACGCTCGAAGGCGGTCGAGCATTCCTTGGATGGCGCGCAACTCGAGCTGCTCAGAAGCGGGGAAACCCTGTGTGTGGTGCCGGTACTTCACGAGGACCGCAAGACCGTCGGAGCGATCCATGCTCTCAAGGTCGAGAAGTACGCGGTGGCCCGTGGCGCCGCTGCGATCGGACTCTACCCACGCGAAGCCAGAGGAACCACGGTCTCCCTGCGACTCGATTCGTGCCCGGGCAACCCACTGCAGACGCCGCCAGCTGTGCGTCCCCGGAGGCGTCCGTGATCGCAAGATCCGCTACAGAAACGCGACAGGGCGCAGAAGCAGTCGAATGGTAGGCCCCTTGTACCCACGCGCGGGATACACGATCCCGTGCGGATTCCACTGCTCAAGCAGGATCGGCACGCAGGCTGCCAACCAGCTCGGGCCTCGCGGCGCGTTGACCCCTCGGTTACTCGAACGGTAGGACGCTACCGAGCGAAGCGATCGACCAACCATGAACTGCCCCAGCTGTCAGTACGAAAATCGCGAGGACTCCCGCTTCTGCGGGAAGTGCGGATCCAACCTCGCGCCCGAAACGGCGTGTTCTGGCTGCGGCCACACCAATCCGGCCGGCCTCGCCTTCTGCAACGGCTGCGGCAGCCCCCTGGGCGAGGCGGCGGCAACGCCAGCGCCCGATCCCCGCGCCTACACCCCGAAGCACCTCGCCGACAAGATCCTGCAGTCGAAGTCCGCGCTCGAAGGCGAGCGCAAGCAGGTCACCGTGCTCTTCGCCGACGTGAAGGGCTCGATGGAGCTGGCGGAGCAACTCGACCCCGAGCAGTGGCACGGCATCCTCGATCGCTTCTTTCAGATCCTCAGCGACGGCGTGCACCGCTTCGAGGGCACGGTGAACCAGTACACCGGCGACGGCATCATGGCCCTCTTCGGCGCACCGATCGCGCACGAGGACCACGCACAGCGCGCATGCTACGCGTCGCTGCACCTGCGCGGCGAGCTCGCCCGCTACGCTACGGAGATCAAACGCGGATACGGCATCGGCTTTTCGACGCGCATGGGGATCCACTCCGGTGACGTCGTGGTCGGCAAGATCGGGGACGATCTCCGCATGGACTACACGGCGCAAGGGCATACCGTCGGCCTCGCGCAGCGGATGGAGGCACTCGCCTCGCCTGATTCGTGCTACCTGACGGCGGCGACGGCGGCGCTCGTCGGTGGGTATTTCGCGCTCGAGGATCTCGGCGAGTTTCGTACGAAGGGCGTCGCCGATCCCGTATCGGTGCACCGCCTCGTCGACGTCGGCGCGGCGCGCACGCGCTTCGACATCTCGCGCTCGCGCGGCCTGTCGCGATTCGTCGGACGCGCCGCGGATCTCCGCACCCTCGACGATGCCACCGAGCAGACCGCGGCGGGCAACGGCCAGGTGGTCGGCGTCGTGGCCGAGGCGGGCACCGGGAAGAGCCGCCTGTGCTTCGAGTTTCTCGAGCGCTGCCGCGCCCGCGGCATGCACGTCTTCGAAGGCCGCGCGGTCGCGCACGGGCGCAACATTCCGTTCCTGCCCGTCCTCGAGGTCTACCGCGCGTATTTCGGAATCACGCTGCAGGACGACGACCGCAGCGCGCGCGAGAAGATCGCCGGCCGCATGGTGCTCCTCGACCACGCGTTCGCGGACGCTCTGCCCGTTCTCTTCGACTTCCTCGGCGTTGCCGATCCGCAGCACCCGACGCCGCGGCTCGACCCGGAGGCGCGACAGCGCCAGCTCCTCGCCGTCATGCGCCAGGTGATCCAGAGCGTCAGCGCAGACCAGCCGACGATTACGTTGGTCGAGGATCTGCACTGGATGGACGACGCGAGCGCCGAGTTCCTCGCGCACATGGTCGACGCACGGCCGGGCAGCCGGAATCTGCTGCTCCTGAACTTCCGGCCTGAGTACCACGCCGAGTGGATGCAGAAGTCATGGTACCGGCAGATTCCGCTGACACCGCTCGGGCGCGAGGCCATCGCCGAGTTGCTGGCGGACCTGCTCGGCACCGATCCGAGTATTGCTGCGCTCGCGGAGCCGATCCACACGCGCACCGGTGGCAACCCATTCTTTACCGAGGAGGTGGCACAGACACTGATCGAGTCTGGACACCTCGAAGGCTCGCGCGGCGCGTATCATCTGGTGACGCCGGTCGAGCGACTTGAGGTCCCCGCCACGGTGCAGGCGGTGCTCGCGGCACGCCTCGACCGGCTGCCGGAACGCGACAAGCGACTACTCCAGGTAGCGTCGGTCATCGGCAAGGATTTCGCCGAGCCGCTGTTGGCCACGGTCGCCGAGCTACCTGCCGAGGACCTGAAGGCGTCCCTCGCTGCGCTGCGGCGGGCCGAGTTCATCCACGAGCAGTCGATCTACCCGGTCGTCGAGTACTCGTTCAAGCACCCGCTGACGCAGGAGGTAACGCTCGACAGTCAGCTCAAGGAGCGGCGCCGCCTGGTGCATGCCGCCGTGGCACACGCGATCGAGCGGCAGGACGCCGGACATCTCGACGAACGCGCCGCGCTGCTCGCGCATCACTACGAGGAGGCGGGAGACACCCTCGTCGCCGCCCGCTGGCACCGGCGCGCTGCCAAGTGGGTGGGCATGACCGATATCGCTGCCGCGACCCGGCACTGGGGACGCGTGCGGGCGCTCCTGCGCGAGCTTCCGGACAACCGCGAGGCCGCCGAGTTCGGCCTCGTTGCGTGCAAGCAGCTGCTGAACATGGCGTGGCGGGTCGGCACGGGGCGCGACGAGGTGCGTAAGCTCCTGGACGAGGGCCACGTCCTCGCGACCTCGATCGGTGATCGATCGGCGCACGTGCTCCTGTCGACGCTGCACGCCCGGACGGTGAGTAGTTCCGGTGACGTGGCGACCTATCTCGAGCTGACGGTCCAATGCGATCGCGCGGCGCGCCAGGTCGACGACAAGGAGTTGCAGGCGCTCGCGTCGATGTGGGTGGTGGACGCCTTGGGCATCGCCAGCCGCTTCGCGGAAGCGCTCGAGCACGCCGACGCGTGGCTGGCGCGCTTCCCCCGCCACAACCCAGGCGTGGACGCGGAGCTCGGCTTCGCCACGCACTGCACCGTCGTGATGTGGCGCGGCTTCTCGCTCATGTGGCTGGGCCGCCTGCGCGAAGGACTGGACGAGCTCGGCCGCTGTGGTCGTCTCCTCGACGAGGATGGAACGCAGGAGCTCACCGTCTACGCCCTCAGCTTCGCTGCCGACGGCTACTACCGTGCCGGCGACGCGGAGCGAGCGCTGGCGAGCGCGCGGCAGACCGAAGAGATCAGCCGCAAGCTCGGCGGATACACCAACATGACCGCCGTCGTGCAGCAAGCCTTCGCCTGTGCACACCTCGCCACCGGGCGGGCCGGCGACGCGATCGAGGCGGCACGCGGCGCGCTCGAGGTATGCAGCCGCGTCGAACGACAGCTGGCCGGAGCGTGCGCTGCTATGCTGGCAGAGGCGCTGCTGCTCGGCGGCGACCTGGCCGACGCGCAGGCGGCGGCGGAGGACGCCATCACGCGCTGCCGGCGCTCGCTGCGCGCGCCGTACGAAGCACAAGCGCACGGCGTGCTCGCACGTGTACTGCTGCGCCGCGACGGCCGTGGGGCGTGCGACGCCGCTGCGGCCGCGCTCGCCCAGGCGGCTGCGCTGATCGAACGCTCAGGCGCGACGACGCTCGCTCCAGCGCTCTGCGAGTGGCACGCGGAGTTGTCCACCGTCCTCGGCGACGACGCAGCGCGCACGCAACGCCTAAGGCAGGCACAGCAAGGCTACGGAGAGATCGGAGCTTCGGGCCACGCCGCCCGGCTGGCGAAGGAACTGGGGCTGTGAACGCGCCGCCTCTGCCCGTTCTCTGCCGCTGGGTTACGGCGCGTTGACCCGTCGCTCGCTCCAAGGGTAGGACGCTACCGAGCGAGCCGCTCGGTACACGATGAACTGCCCCGCCTGCCAGCACGAGAACCGCGAGAGCGCCACTTTCTGCGAGGGGTGCGGCGCACAACTCGCGCGAGTCTGCGCGCAGTGCGGCGCGGAGGTGCGTGCCGCCGCTCGGTTCTGCGAAGCATGCGGGACACCGTTGGACGCGGGTCCGCCTGCCGGTGCCCCGGGCGAGCGAAGCGAGCCCGAGGGTGAGCGCCGTCAGCTGACCGTCATGTTCTGCGACCTGGTGGACTCGACGGAGCTCGCCCAGCGCCTCGACGCCGAGGACCTGCGGACCGTCGTGCGCGCGTACCAGGAGGCGGCCGCCACGGTCATCGAACGGTACGCGGGCCACATCGCCCAGTACCTGGGCGACGGCCTGCTCGTCTATTTCGGCTACCCGCGCGCGCACGAGGACGACGCCGAGCGGGCGGTCCGCGCGGGGCGTGACATCCTGACGGCGCTCGGCACCGTGAACGAAACGGTCGAGCCCGAGCACGGCGTCCGGCTGGCCGCCCGGATCGGCGTCCATACGGGCCCCGTAGTCGTGGGCGCGATGGGCGGCGGCGCCAAGAGCGAGACGCTCGCCCTCGGGGACACTACGAACATCGCTGCCCGGATCGAAGCCGCGGCGGAGCCGGACTCCGTCGTGATCAGCGCCGCGACGCAGCGCCTCGTCGCCGGAATGTTCGTGATCGAGGACCGCGGACCGCAACCGTTGAAGGGCATCCGCGAGCCGGTGGCGCTCTACCGCGTGGTCCGGCCGAGCGGCGTGCGGAGCCGCCTCGAAGTAGCGGCCGGACGTCTCACGCGTTTCGTCGGGCGTGAGGTCGAGCTGGCGACGCTCGTCGATCGCTGGGAGCGCGCACAGGACGGCGAGGGGCAGACGGCCATCGTGCTCGCCGAGGCGGGCGTCGGCAAATCGCGCCTCGTCTACCAGCTACACGAACACCTGCAGGCGGTGCCCCACACGTGGCTCGAGTGCGGTGCGACGCCGTACACGGAAGGGACGCCCTTCCATCCGTTGATCGGGCTGACGGCACAGGGGCTGGCGTTTGCGCCCGACGACACTCCGACCGAGAAGCTAGCCAAGCTGGAAGGCGGACTCGACACGCTCGCGTCAACGGAGACCGTCGCACTGCTCGCGGACTTTGTCGGGCTGCCGCCGCCCGCGCCGCTGCAGCTGAGCCCAGAGCTGCTGCGGCGGAAGACGATCGACCTGCTCGTGCATTGGATCCTGTCGCTCAGCGCGGCACAGCCGCTGGTCCTCGTCGTCGAGGACCTGCACTGGTGCGACGCCTCCACACTGGAGATGCTCGGGCACTTGATCGGACAGAGCCCGACCGCCCGCGTGCTGCTCGTCGCCACCGCGCGTCCGGAGTTCACGACGCCGTGGCCGGCGCGGTCCAATCTCACCACGGTGCAGCTCACACGGCTCACCAGGCGCCACGCCCGCGACATGATCACGACCCTCGCCGGGGCGGAGTTGCCTGCCGACACCGTCGACGCGCTGGTCGCCCGCGCCGACGGCGTACCGCTCTACCTGGAAGAGCTGATCAAGCCGGTGACCGATCCCGGGACGGCGCGCGGCGTCGAGGACATCCCGGCCAGCCTCGCCGACTCGCTGATGGCGCGGCTCGATCGACTCTCGGAAGCAAAGGAGGTGGCCCAGCGGGCGGCGGTACTGGGCCGG
>JAJCZP010000215.1 GCA_029262315.1 Deltaproteobacteria bacterium
GCCGAAGCCAGGCAACGATCCGCGCATCATCTTCGAGTACGGAGGCAACCTGTTGCGACGGCTGCGCGGCTATCCGTTCGTCCAGAAGACGCTGTATCCCAAGCTGAAGGCGTTCGTCACCATCGACTGGCGGATGACGTCGACGGCGATGCACTCCGACTACGTGCTGCCGGCCGCCGGTTGGTACGAGCGCGCCGAACACAAATGGGGCACGCCCCTGATGCCCTATCTGCACGCCGGATCGAAGGCGACCAGCTTCTATGAGGCGAAGTCGGACTGGGAGATCTGCACGCGGATCGCCAAGGCCGTGCAGCGCCGGGCGCGGGCGCGCGGTCTCAAGGAGTTCACGGATCGCGAGGGCACCACGCGCCGGCTCGACACCGTGTACGACGAGTTCACGATGAACGGCGCCTACGCCGAGCACGACGACGAGAAGGTGGCGGCGGAACTCGTAAATCTCTCGAGTAACCTCGAGGGTGTTGACTGGGAGGAACTCAAACGCAAGGGTTATGCTCGTTTCACCGGCTGCGGGGAGAGCGCCCTGTCGATCGGCAACGCGTGTGAGATCAAGGCCGACGATACGGTGAGCCCGTTCACGGAGCACGTGCAGCACAAACAGCCCTATCCGACGCTCTCACGCCGCATTCAGTTCTACATCGATCATCCCTTCTATCTCGAGCTCGGCGAGGCCCTGCCGGTGCACAAGGATCCGCCGCGTGCGGGCGGCGACCATCCGCTCACGCTGACGGGCGGCCACACGCGCTGGTCGATCCATTCGTCCTGGCGCGATGATGCGCACATGCTGCGCCTGCAGCGCGGGGGGCCGGTGATGTACATGAGCGTCGCCGATGCCGAGGCGCGGAGTATCGTCGACGGCGCCCTCGCCGAGGTGCAGAACGACATCGACAGCTTTCGCATTCACGTGAAGGTGTCGCCGTCGGTCCGCCCCGGGCAGCTCATCATCTATCACGCCTGGGAGAACTACCAGTTCATGAACGGCAAGGGATTCCAGAATCTCATCCCGAGTCCGATCAATCCGGTCGAGCTTGCAGGGGGCGAGGGGCACCTGCGTCCGGTCCAGATCTGTCTCCAGCCCGGACAGAACGACCGCGATACCCGTGTCGAGGTACGAGCGGTGACGGCCTGAGTCTCGCGACAACCTGAGAGCAGTCAGCCACCCCATGAAGCGAGGTCGGGCCCGCGGCTCGGAGATCCTGCGGCGCTATTCGCTCAGCGCGCCTCGCAGGCGCGCCATCGCCGTCGGGTGACGGCGTAGGAGGAAGAGGAACATCGCGGCCGCCGCGAACAGATTCGCGATGGCGACAGCGAGTGCCCCGATGGCCCCGACCAGGCTTGGGACGATGGCGACCTCGAAGCCGAAGACCACTGCTTCGAACAGGACGAATAGTAACAACAGGACCAGGCCGAGTTGCGGGTTGGCCTCGAATTGGTGGAACATCGCGGCGATCGCTACGCCGGCCATCAAGAACATGACCCCGTGCAGTCCGGTGTAGGCGAAGACGACCATGGCGTTGACCGACGTCGCGTCGTCGACGCTCTGCGTGAGAAAGAGCACGTTACCGAGCAGCGATGGCGTGAAGAACACCTGCCCACGCGCCGTATCGATGATCAGGAACCACACGGCGACGACGAGGGCGCCCGTAATGCCGGCGAGGACGCCATCCTCGATGATCGCAGAGAAGCGCGACGGTGATTCCGCAGGTCCATTCGAAGCGGTAACCTCGGGCGAATTCTCCATGGGGCCTCCTGGCGCCTCGGCGGGCGCTTACCTCGCCGAGCGCGGGGGTTCATCACCCAGCGTTCCGAGGTTGATCCGTTGTCGTCGATCATGGCGCGCGACCCACGCGCCGAGTGCCCCCAGCACGAAGAACGGTGTGAGCGTGAGGAAGGCGGCACTGAGATAGTACGTGCGCAGCACCTGCTCGCTGGTCGAGCCAAAGCAGGTTGGGCATGCGGAGGCGCTCACTGGCCCAAGAATGAGCGCGCTCGCAACGAGCACCCCCATCCGCCAGGGTGCCTGGTATGCGCGTGTTGTTGCTGGGGCGAGATCCGTCACGCCTGTCTCACGTCAGGTAGACCAGCACGTACAGGATCGGCCAGAGGGCGACCACAAAGGCCCAGTAGATCCAGCAGAGCTCGACGCCGCCATGGTGGCCGGCGGGGTACCGACCGCTGATCGCGCGTGTCAGGACGAGCCCGAGGGCGCCCATGGCGCCGGCGACGTGCAGCCCGTGCATTCCGACGATCGTAAAGAACGTGGATCCGTAGGGGCTCGCGGTGGCGCTAAGTCCGTGCTCAATGAGTCGGACCCATTCCGAGCCCTGGACGACGAGAAAGGTCGCGCCCAGACCCGCGGTCAGCGTGAGTCGGCGAACCAAAGACCGTTGCTGGCCGCCACGCGCGGCGTCAAGTGCGAGGTACATCGTCACGGCGCTGAGCAGCAAAACGATGGTGTTCGCGGCCGTCAGTCCGATCGGCAGGCGCGGTTGCCCCATCGGCGGCCAGGCGGCGCTCCCGGCGCGGAGGACGACGAAGGTGCTGATCAGGCCGGCGAAGAACATGATCTCGGTGGCAACGAAGACCAGCAACCCGAAGATGTTCCGGTCGGCTGGTGTCCATGCCGCCGGGCTTGCCTGCACCGTCACGCTTGCGTTCATGGCGCCGGGGGACCTCCATGGTTGATGATGATGTCGGGGATCAACGAGATCGCGAATCCGATGGCAAGCAAGAGCGGGACGGCGATGATGGTGTAGATCAGGGCGTGCTCGGCGCGCAGATGCATGAAATGCCGCGCGACGAGGACCGCCTTGAAGAGCGCCACCCCGAAGACCAGCGTTAGGATGAGATCCTTACTGGCCGGGAGATAAGCCGCCGCGATTCCGAGGACCAGCAGCGTGAGCAGCCACACCCACACGGTGACGTTGCTCGGCCACGTACGTTCCATAGGGCCCTCCGTGCTCATGAGAGGTACACCAGCGGGAAGAGGAAGATCCACACCAGATCGACGAAGTGCCAGTACAGGCCTGCGTATTCTACGCGGTGGGACACACGGTCCCAGTGGAGATCCCAGGCGGCTGCGGCGAACAGCGATGCGTTGAAGATGATGCCGCCGATCACATGGAGCGCGTGGAGCCCGGTCATCGTGTAGTAGAACGACCAGAACAGGCCGCTGCTCGGTGTGAATCCGTGGCTGATCTCACCGGCGTACTCGTAGCCCTTGACGCCGAGGAAGGTGAGGCCGAGGAGGACCGTTACGAGCAGATAGCGCGCGGCGCGTTTGCGACTGCCGGCATTCACCGCCGCGTGCGCCTGCACGATCGTGAAGCTGCTCGTGACCAGGATGAGCGTGTTCACTGCGGCGACCTGCGTGTTGACGTGCTCGCTCGCCTCCACCCAGCCACCAGCCGCAATGCGCTCGAGGATGAAGGCGCCAAGGAGGCCACCGAAGACCATGATCTCCGAGGACAGGAACCACCACATACCGAGCTTCCCGAGGGGGATGTCGGGCTGGTCGGGGAGGCTGGGGCTTCCGCCCAGCGGGGTAGCCGGGGTGCTCATCGACTTCCCTGCGGCAGCCAGTCGTCGGTGACGCCTGGGCGGCTGTACTCATAGGGTCCATGGCGCACGTCGGGGAGCGTCACGAAATTCTCGTGCGGCGGGGGGGACGGCGTTGCCCACTCGAGTGTGTTGGCGAGCCACGGATTGTCGACAGCCCGGCGGCCCGCCACCCGGCTCCAGAAGAAATTGATGACGAACACGACCTGGGCCGTGATCAATATGAAGGCGGCTACGCTGACCATGACGTTTATCGGCTGCAACGGCTTGATGAAGTCGTAGTACGTCGGATCGTAGATCCGGCGCATGTGACCGCCCATTCCCAAGAGAAACTGGGGTATGAAGACGGCGTTGAAGAAGATGAAGGTAAGCCAGAAGTGCAGCTGGCCGAGAGGCTCGTTCATCATGCGACCGAACATCTTCGGAAACCAGAAGTAGATCCCCGCGAATCCGGCGAAGAACGTTACCGGGAAAAGCGTATAGTGGAAGTGCGCGACGACGAAATAGGTGTCGTGGATGTAGATGTCGAACGCCGCCACGCCGTTGAAGATGCCGGTCACGCCGCCGACGATGAAGGTCGCGAGTCCCCCAAGCGCGAAGAGCATCGGCGTCGGGCAGACGATCGAGCCGCGCCACAGCGTCAGGATCATGGCGAAGATCATGATCGCGAACGGGACTGAGATGAGGATCGTCGTGATGCTGAACGGCAAGGCCAGCCTCGGATCGATCCCGCTCACGAACATGTGGTGCGCCCAGACGACG
>JAJCZP010000216.1 GCA_029262315.1 Deltaproteobacteria bacterium
CATTCACGCCCGAGCCTTTCGCTCCGGTGCCGGTGATCGTGCACAACCAGTTCCACGAGACAGGCTTCGATGCTGTTGCGCCAACCGCACTGTGTGTCCCATCCGATAAGACGGGGGTCGTTCTGCTGCCGACACCGACGCCGACGGTGACACCGACCGCAACGGCCACGCCGACGGTGACACCGACCGCAACGGCCACGCCGACGGTGACACCGACCGTAACGGCCACGCCGACGGTGACACCGACCGTGACGCCTACGCCGACGGTGACGCCGACCGTGACGCCTACGCCGACGGTGACACCGACCGTGACGCCGACGGCAACGGCCACTGCCACTGCTACAGCGACGCCTACGGCTACCGCGACGGCCACCCCAACCGCAACCGCGACGGCCACCGCAACCGCAACCGCTACAGCCACGGCGACGCCGACTGCCACAGCGACGCCGACGGCCACGCCCACGGCGACCACGACGGCTACGGCAAGTCCGAGCCCGACAGGCACGGCCACGCCCAGCCCCACGGCGTCGGCAACGCCGACGGCTTCTAGTACTCCGACGGCCAGTCCGACGCCGAGTGCGTCACCGACCACGAGCCCGACCCCGACCGCCTCGCCGATCCCCGGTCCGTCGCCGACGTCCTGTCCGCCGTCAGCGGGTGGCGATGTCGATGGTGACGGTGTGTGCGGAGACGATGACAACTGTCCCGATGACTTCAACCCTGGTCAGAGTGACGCCGATGGCGATGAGGTCGGTGACGCGTGTGACGACTTCGACGGGTTTCTCGACCTCCGTCGCCTGCGTTTGCGTCAGACGGCCTCGCCCGGACGGGGACGGATCATCGTGCGCGGCGATATCCTCCTGACGCTGCCTGCCGACGAGTTCGATGCGTCCGGCGGCATCGCCGTGGCGGTGTTCGATAGCCTCGGACTGGCACGGCTCTTCGAATGGGGCGCTAGCGACTGCACGACCCACGCGAAGAGCGGCCGGGTGAGTTGCAGGAGCGGCGACCGAAATCTCCAGGGCAAGTTCAAGCCATTGAAGCGCAAGCCGGAACGTCTGAGCTTCTCCATCACGTTCAAGAAGCTCGATCTGCTGGCGCCGTTCGGAGCGCCGGTCATGGTCGTGATTACCGACAATCCCGGGATTCCGCTGCTGGGGGTCGATCGCGTCGGCGTTATGACGGACTGCAAGACCTCGACCAATAGCTTGAGTTGTAAGGGGTCGTAGGCGAGAGGCCAGGCTCTTTCCCGGCGCCGGCCGTGTGCGCTAAGAAGCGCGTTGCGGGCCATATGGACGGGATGCACGACATGGGGGGTATGGACGGCTTCGGCTCGCCACGAGTCGAGTCGGCCGAGCCGGTGTTCCACGAGCCGTGGGAGGCCCGCGTCTTCGCGATGACGATGCTCGCGACGGCCGCGGGTGTCTTCGTGACGGACACGTTTCGCCACGCCGTCGAGCAACTGCCGCCCGACGAGTATCTCCGGCGCGGTTACTACGGCCGGTGGCTGCGAGCGTTGGAGCGGCTACTGCTCCACGCGGCGATCATCACCCCCGACGAGATTGTGGCCCACGATCCCGATGGCGAGGCCCCGATCACGGCGCCTCCCACGGTACCGTTCGCGGCGCCGCCCTCAGCCGCCTCACCCGGTAGTCTGCGAAACATCGACACGCCGCCGCAGTTTGAAACCGGACAACGCGTTCTGGTCCGCTCCATGCGTCCGCCGGGCCACACTCGGCTGCCCGGGTACGTACGCGGCAAACGCGGCGTCGTCGAACGGGTCCACCCGGGTTGGGTGTTTCCCGACACGAGCGCCCACGGACTCGGGGAGGAGCCACAGTACGCGTACGCCGTGCGGTTCCAAGGGGTCGAGCTGTGGGGGGCCGATGCCGAGCGGGGTGTCAGCGTGTGTGTCGACCTGTTCGAGAGCTATTTGGAAGGAGACCCAGCATGACCGACGAGGATCGGCCGGCCCCACCCGTCATCCGCGCGGAGGCGATCGAGGCGCTGCTCACGGAGAAAGGGCTCGTCGATGCGGCGACGATCGACGCGGTCATCGAGGCCTACGAGCGGGACATCGGTCCGATGAATGGCGCGGCGGTCGTGGCAAAGGCCTGGAAAGATCCGGACTACAAGCGCCGCTTGCTGGATGATGGGACCGCGGCGATCGCGGAACTCGGTTTCGGCGGCCCGCAAGGCGAGCATATCGTCGTGGTGGAGAACGTTCCGACGCGACACAATGTCGTCGTCTGCACGTTGTGCTCGTGCTACCCCTGGCCGGTGCTCGGTTTGCCTCCCGCCTGGTACAAGGACCCTGCGTATCGCTCGCGGGTGGTGAAAGAGCCGCGAAAACTCCTCGCCGAGATGGGTCTGGACCTTGCGCCCGAGGTTGAGATTCGTGTCTGGGACAGTAGCGCCGAGGTGCGCTACCTGGTGCTGCCCGAGCCCCCGGCTGATGTTGACGCTCGTAGCCAATCAGAGCTCGTTCAGCGCGTCACGCGAGACGCAATGATCGGCGTAGCGCGGATCGATGGCTGAGCCGCTGCTCGACATGGAGGGCCCGGCGGCTCCTCCCCGCAAGAACGGCGAACTCGTGTTCGAGGCGCCCTGGGAGAGCCGGGCGTTTGGCATGACCGTCGCGCTTCAAGCGCGAGGGCTCTTCGCATGGGACGATTTTCGCGCGAGCCTCATCGAGGAGATTCGTACGTGGGAGCGCGAAGCCGAGGGTGGTGGCGAGGCGCAATCGTGGAGCTACTATGCGTGCTGGCTCGCTGCGCTCGAGCGGCTCCTGGTGAAGAAGGGGCTGTGCGAGCTCGCTGAGATCGACGAGCGCGAAGCGGGTTTCCGTGCCCGCGTTGCCGGACACGATCACTGAGACTGGTGCGGGGGGATGCCGACGGCGCTGGGGGGGGCAGCGCCGTCGACTGGGAGCCCGAGAGGGCGTCGGGGGAACGCCAGGCCGGACTAGTT